>CANQBJ010000104.1 GCA_947589665.1 uncultured Clostridia bacterium | reverse complement strand
GCTCAAGTCAGATACCCGCTCCTCAGGCTACCCTTATGAAGATGGTAGTAGAAGGCGTTATGGGCGGCAATCTTCCTTGGGGTCTTGTATTCACAGGTGTATTTATTGCTATTGCAGTTGAAATAATCGGCATACCCGTACTTCCTTTTGCAATAGGTCTTTATCTTCCTATTCATCTTTCAACTCCTATTATGGTCGGCGGTCTTATCCGTCTTTGGATCGATAAGAGAAAGTTTAATTCAGAAGACAGACGCAAAGAGGTTGCCGACAACGGTGTACTCTTCTCCTCAGGTATGATAGCAGGCGAAGGTCTTGTAGGTATACTTCTTGCAATATTTGCAGTACTCGGTATTGACCTTAGCTTAGGCGGAATACTTGGCAACTGGGGCGGTGTTGCTTTCTTCATAGTACTTGTTGCAATAATGTTATGGTTCATGTTCGGCAATAAGCAGAAGAAATAATGCCCGATATATTTAACATATTAAAGTATCAAAAAGGTAGGGAGGCTGCCTGAGGCAGCTTCCCGTCTTTGATTTTATTCAATGTAAGGAGTCGTATATGGCTAAGAAAAAAAGAATTTCACCTAACTATATGGAGAGTATACCCGTCAGAAGTGATTCTCGCCCATGGCGTATAGGCGATGACGGTATGGTGGAAATAGATATGGAAAACAAGGGCTTTTATCATTTTCTGGCACAGAAATTCTTCAATAAGCCCCGCGTCAGTCATATTTCGCTGGATAAATACGGCAGTGAGGTATGGCAGAGCATAGACGGTAAAAACAATGTTTCGGATATAGTAAACATTATGCTTGCAAAATTTCCCAAGGAAAAGGACAGAATGCTGGACAGAGTGGTCACATATATGGCGACACTCCAGAGAAGCGGATTTATAAAAATAAAGGGGGCAAAATAATGAGAATACTCATAATGATAATCGGTATTCTTCTCTTTGCTCTTGTAACGGCAATACTGATGCTGTGGGGTATGCGCAAAGCGTACTTTCAGAAGGAGAGGCTTGCCAATATGCTTTTTTCAAAGGCATCGGAGAAGGTAATGCGCTATCTTAAGACCCACGACACAATTACTGAAAAGGAAATGCGCTCTCTTGTGGAAGGAATACAGGCAAGAGAGTTTATGAGCAGGAACAGCGCTGTGATACTAGCAGATGAGAAGTTTACGGCAAAGCTTACAGAGCTTATGTGCAAGGACGGTCTTATTGAGCCTGTAAAGCAGGGTAAGCCTGTGTATAAAAAGAAAACTAAGGAGGCAAAATAAATGGCAGTTTTAGAAGGATTGGAGCCAAAGGCGGTATTTAAGTATTTTGAGGAAATATGCTCAATACCTCACGGCTCAGGCGATACCAAGAGAATAAGCGATTATTGTGTAGACTTTGCAAAAAAGCACAAGCTTAAGTATATACAGGACGCTACCAACAATGTTATTATATTCAAGGACGGTACTGAGGGCTATGAGAACTCAGCCCCTGTTATGATACAGGGTCATATGGATATGGTATGCGAAAAGGAGCCTGACTGCAATATAGACTTTGAAAAGGACGGACTTACAATAAAGATAGAGGACGGCTATGTTACGGCTGAGGGAACTACTCTTGGCGGCGACGATGGAATAGCCATTGCCTTTGCCCTTGCCATACTTGAGGCAGACGATATCCCCCACCCGCCCTTAGAGGCTGTATTTACAGTTGACGAGGAAACGGGTATGTTTGGCGCCGCAGATATAGACTGCTCCGTACTTACCTCCCGTATCATGCTCAATCTGGATTCTGAGGATGAGGGCGTTCTGCTTGTAAGCTGTGCAGGAGGAAACAACACTACCTGTCATATTCCCGTCAAGCGTGAAAAGGCAGACGGAGTATGCCTTACCCTTAAAATAGGCGGACTTACAGGCGGGCACTCAGGTGTTGAGATAGACAAGAGCAGGGCAAATGCCAACAAGCTTATGAGCAGATTTATATACGAGCTGAGCAAGGAGATCACCTGCAAGCTTATATCCATAAACGGCGGACTTAAGGAAAATGCCATTCCAAGAGACTGCGAGGCAAAGATCGTCGTATCCTCTGAGGACGTAAGGACAGCAAAGGTAATAAGACATAAATTCTACGGTACACTTTCAGGTGAATATATTACAACTGACCCCGATCTTACATTTGAAATGATAGAAGAGGGCAGAGGAACCTACAGTGTTATGACAGAAAGCGTTCAGAAGAGACTTCTCACTGCTCTTCTGAATCTGCCCGAGGGTATTCAGAGAATGAGTGCGAACATACCGGGTCTTGTTCAGACTTCTCTTAATATGGGTGTTCTTAAGACAGATGAAAACGAGGTATATATGAGATATGCCGTAAGGAGCAGCATAGGTACAGAAAAAGACGAGCTTGTAAGCCGTATGGCAAACCTTATGGATGTTCTCGGCGGCACTATAGACTGTATAGGAGACTATCCTGCATGGGAATACAAGAAGGACTCCAAGCTCAGGGATATCATGATAAAGACCTTTGAAAAGCAGTACGGCTATAAGCCTAAGGTACAAGCTCTTCACGCTGGTGTTGAATGCGGACTGTTTGCAGGCAAGATGCCCGGCCTTGACTGTGTGTCCTTCGGTCCCGAAATGATCGATATCCACACACCTAACGAGAGAATGAGCATAGAATCAGTACAGAGGACATGGAAATATGTTCTTGCGATATTAAAGGAACTTAAATAATTTTTACTGACCGCGTCAAAGCGGTCAGTTTTTTGTATAAGAAAACCCCCAGTTAGACTGGGGGTTCAAAAAAAGCTTTAGCGATACGTCTTCGCAAAGAAAACT
>CANQBJ010000103.1 GCA_947589665.1 uncultured Clostridia bacterium | reverse complement strand
ATTTGGGCTCTGCACGAATCCTTCCCTGTTTTGACCCAAAATCGTTAACGAGCCTAGCGAGTTTCGCAATTACCTATGTATAATTAACTGTATCTTTAATTTAAAGTATACACAAATTATTCATACTTGTCAATTATAATGACAATATTTAACAGCTATTTGACAAGCAGTGAATGGCCTGTCATTTCCTTAGGCTGCTCAAGACCCATCATATCCAGAAGAGTAGGCGCTATATCACAGAGCTTGCCGTCCTCCATAAGTCCCTTAGCCTTGTGACAATTCACAAGTATAAAGGGTACAGGATTTGTAGTATGAGCAGTAAAGGGCTTGCCTGTGGCATAATCAATAAGCTGGTCACTGTTGCCGTGGTCGGCGCATATGAACATCTGACCGTCCACCTTCATAATAGCGTCCACTGCTCTGCCTACACAGGCATCCACAGTTTCAACAGCCTTTATAGCCGCCTCCATAACTCCTGTATGACCTACCATATCGGGATTTGCAAAGTTTATTATTATCATATCATATTTGCGGCTCTCTATGGCCTCCACAAGCTTATCCGTTACCTGTGGTGCGCTCATTTCGGGCTGCAGATCGTAGGTAGCCACCTTCGGTGAAGGCACAAGATATCTGTCCTCGTTCTTATAAGGCGCCTCAATTCCGCCGTTAAAGAAGAATGTAACATGGGCATACTTCTCTGTTTCGGCGATCCTTGCCTGTGTAAGACCAAGAGATGAAATATACTCGCCCAATGTATTGTCAATAGACTCCTTCTTGAAGGCAACCTCTTTATTCTCTATTGTTGCATCATAGTCCGTAAAGCATACATATTTAACGGGGAAATATCCCTTTGGTCTTTCAAAGCCCTTGAAATCCACATCGCAGAAGGCTCTTGTGATCTCTCTTGCCCTGTCGGGTCTGAAATTGAAGAATATTATAGAATCATTTTCCTGTATAGTGGCAGTAGGCTTGCCGTTTTCAAGTATAACTGTAGGTATAACAAACTCGTCAAAGACCTCTGCCTCATAGGACTTTGCCATACACTCGTCGGCTGAATTAGCAGTATTGCCCTTTCCCATTACAAGAGCGTCATAAGCCTTTTCAACTCTGTCCCACCTGTTATCTCTGTCCATAGCATAGTAACGACCTGAAATAACAGCGACCTTGCCTACGCCTATTTCCTTCATCTTAGCCTCAAGCTCGGCAATATATCCCCTTGCGGAAGAAGGAGGAGTATCTCTGCCGTCAAGGAAGCAGTCTACATATACCTTTTCAAGTCCATTCATCTTAGCCATTTTCAAAAGCGCATACACATGCTCGATATGGCTGTGAACTCCGCCCGGTGAAAGCAGACCATAAAGATGAAGTGAAGAATTATGCTCCTTACAGTTGTTCACAGCGTCCATAAGAGCAGTATTTTCAAAGAAATCGCCGTCTTCGATAGACTTTGTTATTTTAGTCAGGTCCTGGTAAATTATACGTCCTGCGCCCATATTAAGGTGACCTACCTCGGAATTGCCCATCTGACCGTCAGGCAGACCTACTGCAAGACCGCTGGCATAGCCCTTTACCCAGCCATACTTTTCCATAAGACCGTCAATAACAGGTGTATTTGCCTGCTTTACGGCATTGCCCTCTGTCTTGTCATTGATGCCAAAACCGTCTAAAATCATTAAAACAGTTGTTTTCTTGTCCATTTTTGTTTCTCCTTTTTATATTGCGGAATTAACTATTACCGCAAAGTCCTCCTTAAGACTGGCGCCGCCTACAAGACCGCCGTCTATATCGGGCATAGCAAAAAGCTCTGCTGAGTTGGCTGCATTTACGCTGCCGCCGTAGAGTATTCTTGTCTGCTGTGCAACGTCGTCGCTGTACATCTCAGCTACGCACTTTCTTATTTCTGAGCAAACCTCCTGAGCCTGCTCGTTAGTGGCATGCTTGCCTGTGCCTATAGCCCAGATAGGCTCGTAAGCTATAACTATCTTTGCTGCCTGCTCATCTGTACAGTTCTTTATACCCTTCTTTACCTGCATTCTTATTTTCTCGATAGTGATGCCGTCTTCTCTTTCCTCAAGAGATTCGCCAACGCAGAGTATAGGAGTGATGTTGTACTCAAAAGCCTTTAATATCTTCTTGTTTACAGCGTCGTCTCTCTCCTTGAAGTAATCTCTTCTCTCGGAGTGACCGATAATAACATAGCCTGCGCCGACCTCGTCAAGCATAGGCGCTGATATTTCGCCTGTGTAGGCACCGCTGTCCTCATAGTGAAGATTTTCTGCGCCCAATTTGATATTCGTACCCTTTATAGCGTCTGCTACAACGGTAATATCAATAGCGGGAACGCAAAGCACAACGTCTACGTCGTCTCTGTTTATTTTGTCCTTAAGAAGCTCTACAAGAGCAACAGCCTCCTTAGGAGTTTTGTTCATTTTCCAATTGCCTGCAACTACTTTTTTTCTCATGGTATCATTACCCTCCCTATGTAATTATTTTTACCAATATTTTACTATAAGGCTGTTGAAAAATCAACAGCCTTAGTAAAAAATACATATTAAATTTGCTTATTTATCGTCAGCAGCAGCTACGCCGGGAAGCTCCTTGCCCTCTAAAAATTCAAGAGAAGCGCCGCCGCCTGTGGAAATATGGCTCATCTTGTCGCCAAAGCCAAGCTGATTTACTGCAGCTGCAGAATCGCCGCCGCCGATAATGGTAACAGCATCAAGCTCTGAAAGTGTCTTGGCAATAGCCTTAGTACCCTCTGCATAATCGGGAACCTCAAATACACCCATAGGTCCGTTCCATACTACTGTCTTTGCGTCCTTTAAAGCATCTGCAAAGAGAGCTCTTGACTTAACGCCGATATCAACGCCTTCCTCGTCATCAGCGATATAAGGCTGAGTAGGGTCTTCTGGTCTGTCTACGATATGCTTGGGATTGCCCTGACCAAACTGGCTTGTAACAACTGTATCGATTGAAAGATAGAACTT
>CANQBJ010000102.1 GCA_947589665.1 uncultured Clostridia bacterium | reverse complement strand
AGAAGTTATCCGCCGATACGAAGTATCGCTTTTGCCGAAGGCAAAAGTGCTGAACCTGCGAAGGGGAGCTTTAGGTGGGTGCTTTGCAAAAGCCCTTATTTACTTAGAAAAACAACAACTAAGCTGTTACCACCGCCTTGCGGTAAATAACCTCCCCTAGCGTCAGCGTCGGAGGGGAGGGGGACCAACCGAAGGTTGGTGGAAGGGTCGAGTTACTAGCATAAACAAAAATTTACCAAAAAAAATAAAGAAACTGTCACAACAGCTTATTTCTTTAGCTTAATGTGACAGTTTCTTTATTTTTTTTATTTGAATAATGTTCTAAATCTCTTCATAGCCTCGACGGTATTTTCCTTATTATTGAAAGAAGTGAGCCTGAAGAAGTTGTCACCGTTGGAGCCGAAGCCTGCGCCGGGAGTACCTACTACCTGTATATCATTGAGCATCTTGTCGAAGAAATCCCAACTGTACATACCGAAAGGACATTCAAACCAAATATAAGGTGAGTTGATGCCGCCGAAATATCTGACGCCAAGCTCGTCCATAGTGTCGGCTATTATTTTAGCGTTTTCTCTGTATACGCTTATCATAGCCTGAGCCTCTGCCATACCCTCTTCTGTAAATACGGCGGCGGCGCCTCTCTGTACGATATATGGGACACCGTTGAATTTAGTGGTCTGTCGTCTGTTCCACATTTTGTTAAGACTCATTTCAGTGCCGTCTGATGCCTTTTGAACTATTGCCTTGGGTACAATAGTATATCCGCAGCGTGTACCGGTAAAGCCTGCTGTCTTTGAAAGTGAGCAGAACTCAATAGCGCATTTCTTAGCGCCTTCAACGGCATATATACTTCTTGGAAGGCTGTCGTCCTGTATAAAGCTCTCATAGGCTGAGTCAAAGAGTATAATAGCGTCATTTGCAAGAGCATAGTCTACCCATTCCTTTAGCTGCTCCTTGCTGTACACGGCGCCTGTAGGATTGTTAGGTGAGCAGAGATATATCATATCTGCGTGTACGTTATGATCGGGCATAGCAAGAAATCCGTTTTCGGCAGTAGCGTCCATGTACATTATTTTTCTGCCGTTCATAGTGTTTGTATCTACATATACGGGATATACGGGATCGGGAATAAGCACTGTGTTGTCAACGGCAAAAAGGTCTGTAATATTGCCTGTATCACTTTTTGCGCCGTCTGATACAAATATCTCATCTGCATCCAGTTCAACGCCGTTTCTTCTGTAATAATCCTGTATAGCGTTTCTTAAAAAGTCATAACCCTGTTCGGGACCGTAGCCTCTGAAGGTATCAGCCTTGCCCATTTCGTCAACAGCTGAGTGAAGGCTCTCTATAACTCTGCCGCTCAAGGGAAGTGTGACATCGCCTATGCCAAGTCTTATAACTCTCTTGTCGGGGTTAGCCTCTGTAAAGGCATTTACTCTCTTTGCGATCTCGGAAAAAAGATAGCTTTCCTTAAGATTTAAGTAGTTTTCATTGAATTTTGCCATTTTAGTTCTCCTTTATAAGTTTATTCACTGCCGCAAGCTTAACACATACGCAAAATACCTCCATTGCCTTTTTAAGGTCCTCATTGGTAGGATAGGAAGGAGCGATCCTTATATTTCTGTCCTCAGGGTCGTTGTGGTAGGGATAAGCTGAGCCTGCATCGGTAAGCACAAGACCGCATTCTTTTGCAAGCCTTACTGTTTCCTTGGCGCAGCCGGGGAGAGTGTATACTGAAATGAAATAACCTCCCTTTGGATGCTCCCATGTAAGCAGATCGCTGTTTTTAAATTCCTTGTTCAGCTTGTCAAGGACTATGTCAAATTTTACTCTTAATAGCTTGCCCAGAGCCTTCATATGCTTCATAACGCCCTCAGGTGTCTTGAAGAAACAGTATGTTCTCATCTGATTTATTTTGTTATAGCCAATAGTCTGTATGCTGAAACGCTTTCTTATCTCGGCAATAGCCTTGTCGCCTGAGGCTATAAATGCAACGCCTGAGCCTGGGAATGTGACCTTAGATGTAGAGAAGAAATAAAGTACTCTGTCCTCGGTGCCGTACTTGGCGCAGACTTCAAATATATCCGCTAACTTCTCTTCCTCGTATATATGGTGGATACCATAGGCATTGTCCCAGAAAATAGTGAAGTCCTGGGCTGCGGTCTCCATTTTTGCCAGCCTTTCAACGACCTCGTCACTGTAGCAGGTGCCTGTGGGGTTGGAATAAAGGGGTACACAGAATATGCCCTTTATAGAGTCGTCTTTTCCGACAAGCTCCTCTATCATATCCATATCGGGACCGTCCTCTTTCATAGGAATATTTATCATATCAATACCAAATTCCTCGCATATTGCGAAGTGACGGTCATAGCCGGGTACGGGACAGAGGAATTTCACCTTATCGAGCCTGCACCATGGCGTTGAGCCCAGCTTACCGAAAACATAATATCTTGCAATAGAGTCATATATGATATTAAGGGAGGAATTTCCTCCTATTATAATATTGCTTTCCTTTATGTTAAGCAATTGTGAGAAAAGGTGCTTGCATTCCTTTATACCGTCTAATATACCGTAATTTCTTACGTCTATACCCTCACAGTTGATATAGTTATGTATAGGAAGGGTCAGTATGCCATTGGATAGGTCCAGCTGCTCTGCGGCAGGCTTGCCTCTTGACATATCCAGACTGAGCTTTTTCCCTTTTATTTCCTCGTAATCCTTCAAAAGCTGTGATCTGACTGTTTCAAGCTCTTCTTTTTTTATATCAGATGAAAAAGTCATATTATCCCTCCCATATAATTATACCACAATTTATTCAAAAGTGAGACATCAATTAAAATCATTATACCCTTTTTACAAGGTGTATGTCAAGTAAAATGCAGTATAAAAATCTTAAAAATTCATTTTCGTAAAATCTAACAGTAAGAATATGCTGCAAAAAGCAGTGAATAGTACAGAATATAAGCCCTTAAATCCAAAAGCTACGGCAAATTTACAATTTGCAAGTTTTTACTCCTGCAATTTCAAAAAATTACAATTTATATTTTCAGGCATTATAATAAGACTCAGAGATAAAGGCTGTCATATTACAGTAAGGATAAAAATATACACATATATAATAGAAGAAACTCATACTAAAATTTCCGTCTTAAGATGTCTGCTAAAAAAATGTGAATAATAATGTAAAAAACTGAAAAAAATATAGTAAAAAACATTAAAAAAACTTGTTGACAATAGGGGATTATTATGTTAAAATTAATTTTGCTGTTGACGAAAAGACTCAGCGGTAAAAATAGCCTAAAAAGTTGAAAAAAGGGACAAAAAAGTTCTTGACAAAAGCTTTTGACTATGATAAACTATTAAAGCTGTCACAATAAAAGACAGCCAACAAATGGACATTGAAAACTGAATAACTTGAAAGAAAACAATACTCAAAACCCAAAATTCTTTTG
>CANQBJ010000101.1 GCA_947589665.1 uncultured Clostridia bacterium | reverse complement strand
AAAGAATATAGCAAGCACTGAGATCTGCAGAGACTGTCAGCTTGTAAAAGAATTGGCAGACGGTACAAGATGGCTTTACTATAACGAGCTTTGGGGAATACTTACCAACCTTGTACATATTAACGGAGGTATTAAGTATTTCAGAAAGATAATGACAAACCTAAGAGAATGTACAGATCTGCCTTATGACTATGATAAATGGTACTCCAACTGTACTCAAATATCGAAGTGTCCTTATGCCCCTAAGAGATGTGAGGATTTCTGCCCGCACAGCAATGAATGCGAGCATGGAAAAAACATAATCACCACGGTAAAGACTATAAAGGACAAAATAACCGTGATAGATAACAAAATATCATATACAGATATAGATAGTGCAAGACAGGAGTTATATAGAAGCTTGTTAAAAGCAATGTTTAGTGCAGATAATCGTATTCATGTAATAAAGGCACAGACAGGCATAGGAAAGACTCATACTTATATCAGGTGTATAAAAGAACTGGGGATAAGCTGTATAATAGCTGTACCTACAAATGGCCTTAAAAACGAGGTATGCAGAAGAATGAAAGCAAATGGTATTGATGTCAAAGCAACTCCTGAGCTTCCTTGTGATATATCTGATGACGATAAAGAAGCATTAGAATATCTTTACAGAAAAGGCGATTTGTATAGCTATCGTGAATTTATGAGAGAGCTTGAAAAAAGATACAACAGTATAAAGCTGTACAGAGAAGAGCTGAGGGAGGTTATGCAGTATGAAGGAAATATAGTAACTACACATTTCAGATTGCTTTATCAGTTCAGCGAAGAGGTTCTTCAGAACCACACTATCATAATAGATGAGAATATCCTTCAGACTATGTTCCATACTGACTGTGTAGATATATCGGAACTGGAATATATCAGAGAGCGGTTCTACATAAAAGGGCATATCAGAAAAAGGCTCAAATACTATATGAGCAGTAAAGAAAAGGAATATAAAAAACATATTTCCGAGCCTTATATACCTTTAAGCAGAAGAACAAGAAGGTTTATATCAAAGGACGATAACATAACCATTGATCTTGAAGCATTCATAAATGCCTCTGCTACGGTGGTTGATGATGACAAGGTATACTACGCATGGCTGAGAGAACTGCCCCAACAAAAGATAATCCTAATGTCGGCTACGGTTGACAGCGAAGTTTACGCCGGGTTCTTTAAAAACAGGCAAATAGAAAATTATGATATACCCGAAGCAAAATACAAGGGTACGATATTGCAATATACAGACAATAGCTTCAGCCGTACTTGGATAGAGAACCATACGGAGGAATTTGAAAATATAAGAAAGAGATACACGGATAAGGACTGTTATGAAATATGCTTCAAGAAGTATGAAGCGGAATCTACAGACCTGCATTTCGGCAATACTCAGGGCAAGGACAGCTACTCGGACAAAGACCTGGTCATACTCGGAACTCCATTTCCCAATGATAAGTTGTGCAGGCTGATGGCTGCATCGATGAATTATGATATAAGTATAATAAACAATGAAAGTATAAATTTCAGAGAGGTGAGCTATGAGCAATACAGGTTCTATTTCTCTACATTTGAGGACAGCCTTCTTCAGCGAATACATATATATCTTATAGCCGAAGAGCTGGAGCAGTCCATAGGCAGAGCCAGACTGCTGAATAAAGAAAATACAGTATATGTATATTCAAGATTTCCTGCTAAACAGGCAAAATTCATAGAGAGTGATAATAATTAAATACCATACACCCAAAAAAGTTAGGGATCCGTGCATATCTGCTGTTAGCTATGTATGGATACACTCGACGGCAGGGGATATACCCCTGTTGTCGGTGGGTGGGATGTACTTATGAAAATAAGTGCAGGTAGGTACCATGTACCGAGGCGATAGGTGTATGGATGATAACAGATAAACTTTTGTCGGAGTGTATATAGGTTATTATTGTATAGACACAAATAATTATATAACTATAAACAAAGACAAACCTAAAAATAAGGTTTGTCAGTTATGACTAACCTATATAATATGGGCAAATTTTTTATGACAAAACATAAAGTCTTGAAACACCTGTATTTATCAGCATTTTGCATTTTGCTGTTTATGACGGTATTTGTATCATTTTGGCTTTGTCAGAGACTGGTTTTTAACCGAAATATAGACATAATGACAAAACTATCTTGCTATGAACTTGTATTTTGCAGATGACACTAAAATTTATAACTAAAAAGGAGTCATATATACTTTAGCTAATGCATCTGTATATCAAATAAAAAGCAATTCAAACTTTGTCAGATACACAAAATTTACCTTTTTAGATGGGTCATGACAAAGTCTTAGGACGAATAAACCAAGGATAATTAAGCATAACAGATGTTTTCCCGATAATTATGTCTTTGATATTTTCTGTGAAAATCTGTTTTGTCATATAGGCTTATTTTCCGTATCTGACACCACAATGACAAACACCATCATGAAAAATTAATATAAACTTTCTTGATAATATACAAGGTATGTGGTAAAATGTAATTACGGAAGATAGTAAAGTGAGGGATATGCCTATGGACAGAGAAAAAAACTACCATATAGACGATATGGCAAAGTATACGATAAAGGATAGTGTATTTACAAGCTTATTCAGTGATAAGAAGTATATCCTTCAGCTGTATAAGGCACTTCATCCAGAAGCAACAGACATTACAGAAGACGACATCACTTCCGTAACACTTGAAAATATACTCATGGCAGGGCAGTTCAATGACCTCGGCTTCAGGGTAAACGACAGGCTTATTATACTTATGGAGTGTCAGAATGTATGGACTTCTAATATAGTAATAAGGATGCTTCTGTATATGGCTAACACTTACCATAATTATTATACAGAGAATGAAATTAATTTATATAGCACAAAAAAGGCAAACTTTCCTAAGCCTGAGTTATATATGCTCTACACAGGGAATGATACAAACAAGACACAGGAGATCATATCCCTTAAGGATGATTTTCTTAATGGCGAGGAAAGCAGCATAGATGTAAGAGTCAAGGTCATATATAACAGTAAAAAGGGTGATATAATAAGCCAGTATATCATGTTTACCAAGATATACAATGAGCAGGTGAAAATCCACGGCAGAACACGGGAGGCTGTTCTGGAGACAATCAGGATATGTAAAGATGAGGGTGTATTGAGGGATTATTTGGCTAGTAAGGAAAAGGAGGCTATATCAATTATGATGACATTATTTGATAAGGAATATGTTTTGAACACATATCTTAAAGACATGGCGAAAGAAAATAGAGAAGAAGGCAGGGAAGAGGGCAGAGAAGAAGGCTCTGCCAATACATTGTTAGCAAACATCAGAAGCATTATGCAAAATTTAGGAATATCATTGGAGAAAGCTCTTGAAGTTTTAAATATTCCAACTTCTGATTATGCTAAGTATGAGGAATTGCTTAAACAATCAGTATAAATGTATATCAAAGAGTCGGTCCTATGCGGATCGGCTCTTATTTTTTTGCCTTCAAGTAAGCAAAAGTCCTCCCATTCAATTGCATATAATAAAGATGCATATATCAGGATATGCCTGATAATGCCTGTCAGTAACATAGAGGAACGCAGAAATCGGTCGGCTGAAAA
>CANQBJ010000100.1 GCA_947589665.1 uncultured Clostridia bacterium | reverse complement strand
AGGGTCACAGGTTCGAGCCCTGTTGTTCCCATTGTGGCGAAGTAGCTTAGTTGGCTAGAGCGTTCGGTTCATACCCGAAAGGTCAGCGGTTCGAATCCGCTCTTCGCTACTAAAAAGCCTGTAGACATTAGTGTTTACAGGCTTTTTTGCTTTCAAAAGATATTTAGTGTATTTTATCAGTTATGCAAATAAGGAGGGGAAGTATATTCGCTTTTTGTTTTATATTCCCTCATATTCATAACATCGCTGAATTTCATACCTGTAGCGTCGGCTATTTTCTTACAGGTCATAGCATTGGGTACAAGCTCCTTCCTGAGTATTCTCAGAAGTGTCCGCTTGCATATGCCCAGTTTCATTGAAAGCTTTTCGTTTCCTATATTCAGTTCTCTTTTATACTGCAGGAGAAAATCACCTATATCCATATAAATACCGCCTTGTAGTAATACTGTACTATCAGTATATACCTAATTTATACTATTGTAAACCCTTTATGTCGTGTTTTACGATATTTTGAAAGCATTATTCTATTATATTTGATTTTTGAGGCTTAATATGTTATTATAAAAACATAGAGTACAGCGAAAATCAAGGGAGGTGTAAATTTGAGCGATATAAGATTTGTGATCCCCAGGGATCATACCTATATTGATAATAATTTTATAGACAGCTATATGTCAAAGGCTGTTTCTCCCGTGTATTCACTTGTGTACATATATGCCGTGAGATGCGCCCAGAGCGGTATCTCAGTAACCAATGCAGACATAGCAGATAAGCTTGGCATAATAGAAAGCGATGTTGTAAACGCATGGAAATACTGGCGCTCACAGGGTATAGTCAAGCTTTCGGGAAGCAAGGAGACGCCTGTAGTGGAATTTCTTCCTGTTGTGAAAAAGGCGGAGAAAAACGACAATATCAAAATAGTTTCCGCAAAGCCCAATTATTCCCCTAACAATATAAAGGAGCTTATGTCCGACAACAGGGAAATAAAGTCACTTCTGGAAATATGCGAAAGCATTATAGCAAAGCCTCTTACCCCTCGTGAGTCGGAGATACTGGTGTGGATGTACGATAGCCTTGAACTTCCTCTTGATGTGATAACGGTGCTTGTCACATATTGCAAAAACAACTCAAAGCCTATAAGATATATGGAAAAAACAGCGATAGACTGGGCTGAAAGAGGTATATTTACCTGCGATGCGGCAACGGATTATCTGAGCATTTTTTCAAGCTACGGCAAGATACTGGGCTTTTTCGGTATAAGGGACAGAGGGCCTACAGTCAGCGACAAAAAATACATAGACAAATGGATACTGGACTACAAAATGCCTCTTGAGGTAATAGAGATGGCTTGCAGCAGGACTGTAGAAAACACAGGAAAGGCAGCCTTTTCATATGCCAACAGAATAATAGAAAACTGGTATAATACAGGCATAAACACTGTAGAGGCAGTGAAAAAAGCAGACAGCGAATTTAACGACAGGGCGGAAAAAAATAAGTCCGACAAGCCTAACAGACAGGGCGGCAATGCCTTTGTAAACTATGAACAGAAGGTATATACGGAAGATGAAATAGAAGAAATACTGGCAAGAAAGAGAGCAAAGCAGCAATGACCAGAGATGATATATATTCTGCAATATTTGAGGAATATGATAATGACAGAGAAAATGCCGAAAGAAGGGCAAGGGCGCTTAAAAGGAAACTCTATGACAAGGACCCGCGTCTTGAAGAAATAGACAGCGAGATAATGCAAAAGGGAGTAGAGCTTTTCAGAGCGTCGGTCTCAGGCAGAGATAATGCCGAACAAAAAGAGAAATTCAGGTTAAAAATAAATGCGCTCAACAGGGAAAAGGACTATATACTCAAGAATATGGGATATAGCCTTAAAGCGCTTGAACCTCAGTATAAATGTGATATATGCAAGGATAGGGGCTTTATAGGCTCAGAAAGATGCCAGTGCTTTAACATTCGCCTTGCAGACAGGCTCTATGACCTTTCAAACATAGGCCCCATGCTGGAGAATGAGAATTTTGACTCCTTTGACTATAGCAGATTTTCAAAGGAAAAGGGAAAGGACGGCATTTCTCCTTACGACAATATCATGAAGATAGTAATGGACGCTATGGGGGCAATAGATTACATAGACGAAAAACCCTTGCATATGCTGTTCTACGGCAATTCGGGCTTGGGTAAGACCTTTATGTGCAACTGTATAGCCAAGAGCCTTATAGACAGAGGATATTTTGTGGTATATATGAGCGCCTATAAGCTGTTTTCATATATGCTCCGTTTCAGATTTGGCAGGGAAACGGACAAGGAGGCGGAGGCAATAAAGCTTTTGAATGAATGCGACCTTCTTGTTATAGACGATCTGGGTACAGAGGGAGTAAATGCAGGCACTATTCCTGAGCTTTTTGATATTATAAATACAAGACTTTTGAATAATAAATCAATACTTATTTCTACTAATTTAAGTCCAAGGGATATAAGCAAGACCTATTCCGAAAGAATATTTTCACGTATAACGGGAGATTTCAGCATCTATAAATTTATTGGCAATGATATGAGACTTAAATAATTTATTAAATTTATTTCGCTTTGCTTGTGAATTTTAATATAAGTACCTCCACTGACGTGTCGGTAACTTATCCTCGCTGAAAATTAAAGCAAGCTTTATTTTCCGCTTCGGATAAGTTATTTATGCAAAGTTTATAATATCTATTGAAATTTATATCCGATTATGATATACTATATACAATTATAGTTGGTTTAGGGTTTTCCCTTGACAAAATCGGAGGTTATCTATCATGATTGATGCTGTCAGCTGCGGCGGCGTTGTAATTCATAATGGTAAGATTTTGTTGCTTTATAAAAACCAAAATGGAAGATATATGGGCTGGGTCCTGCCAAAAGGCACTGTAGAAAGCGGCGAGACCTATAAACAGACAGCCATTAGGGAGGTAAAGGAAGAAACTGATTCAGATGCGGAAATAATAAAATATATCGGTAAGACACAATATACCTTCAGAGGGACCAATGATATGGTGAATAAGACCGTCCATTGGTATCTTATGGTTACTGATTCATTTTATTGTAAGCCTCAGGCAGAAGAGTTTTTTGTAGATGCCGGATTTTATAAGCAACATGAGGCTTATTATCTGCTAAAGTTCCATGATGAAAAGCAGATGATGAGACGAGCCTTTGCGGAGTACAACGAGTACAGGAACAAAGAAAAAAGAATCAAAAAATTTAATAATTACTAGGAGGTATTTTTATGAAAGCAGAGTATGCAATTGATGAAATGAAGCAGCTTATTAAGAGAATTGAGAAGGATAATAAGCTGAGGACACTTATATTTGCCGGTATCGGGATCACCGTTGTAGTTTTGGCAATCGTCATTATTGTGATCAAGATCAGGAACAGGACAGAAGAGTTTATGTATGATGACTGGTCTGAGTTGGACGATATGGATTATGATGACTATGATCCTGACGATTATGACGACTATGACTTAAATGATTTCGATGACAGCTATACAGGTGACAAGGACGAAGATAAATAACTGATTATGGGCTGTATATTACAGCCCATTTTTAAAAGACTAACTATTAAAAGTCAAGACAAAATCATTAAAATTCCAAAAAAAATATTTTGGATTGAAAGAACATTGAA
>CANQBJ010000099.1 GCA_947589665.1 uncultured Clostridia bacterium | reverse complement strand
AGGCCTCCTATGTTTTTATTTTATCATAGAAGGCCTGTTTTTAATACTTTTATTTACAGAGTTTTTTTCACAGTCTCAAAGACAAGTAAAAAAGTGGCTGTCGCATTTTAATGCGATAACCACTTTTGCTTTGCTTATATTAAAGTGCAGCCTTAGCCTTGTCAACAAGGGCTGTAAATGCGTTCATATCATTTACTGCAAGGTCTGCAAGCATTTTTCTGTTGATATTGATATCAGCCTTCTTAAGACCGTTCATAAGTCTGCTGTAGGAAATATCATTCATTCTGGCTGCTGCATTTATTCTTACTATCCAGAGTCTTCTGTAAGCTCTCTTAGTCTGCTTTCTGCCTGCAAAAGAATGAGCCATAGCCTTCATAACTGACTGCTTAGCTACTCTGTACTGCTTACTTCTTGCGCCAAAGTAACCCTTGGCCATCTTTAATACTTTTTTATGCTTTTTACGCGCATTAAGCGCACCTTTAACTCTAGCCATTTATATGTTCCTCCTTAGATATATGGTAATTCTTTTCTCATTACCTTAACATTAGTAGCATCAACAGTAGTAGGCTTTCTGAGGCCTCTCTTTCTCTTAGTGCTCTTTTTAGTTAAGATATGCTGCTTGTTAGCCTTAGTTCTCTTGATCTTACCTGTACCTGTAACAGAAACACGCTTTGCTACAGCTCTTCTTGTCTTTAATTTAGGCATTTTTTTGTCCTCCTGAATAATTATTGTGTTTTTGGTCCTAGGAACATTGCCATTGTGCGGGATTCCATTTTAGGCTCCTTTTCGATAATGCCATACTCTGAAACCTGCTCTGCAAAGTCCTTCATTATATCCCTAGCAACATCCTGTCGTGAAAGCTCACGGCCTCTGAATCGGATACTTACCTTAACCTTGTTACCGGACTTAAGGAATTTAGTAGCATTCTTTACCTTTACCTGTACATCGTGTGTGTCGATGTTAGGTGAAAGACGAATTTCCTTTACATCAATGACCTTCTGCTTTTTTCTGGCTTCCTTTTCTTTCTTTGCAAGGTCGAACTTGTATTTGCTGTAATCCATTATCTTGCAAACCGGCGGCTTAGCCTGAGGAGATATCTTGACCATGTCAAGGTTTCTTTCGTCTGCCACCTTTTGTCCTTCCTTGGCTGACATTATACCAAGCTGCTCCCCCGTTTCACTGATTAAACGTATTTCTTTGTCCCTTATCTGTCCGTTGATCATTAACTCGGTAATAGTAAGCACCTCCTAGATTTGATATTGCTGCTCCGTAAAAAAAGAGCAGACAAAGTCTGCTCATAAAATCTCTGCATCAAACACTGTATAAGTGAAAAATGTTGACCTTGAAACACGAAAGCCGCAAGGTGAGAAGTGGAGCTTCTTCTTTGTAACAAAAGCATTTTACCACATATATACATATTTGTCAAGAAAATTTTTCTGTTTTTGTATTATGTATAGAAATACCGCTTTATTCAGAAAAAACTGATAGTTTTATTGATATGATATATTGATTTACGAATAATTTTTACATGCCTTTTCCAACTCAATAAAATCGTTAGTTCGTTTTGACAGCGGTGTTTTATTTTCGTTTTTTATTTTATGACTGTATACGATTTTGGCATTTTTCATTATAAGATTTCGTCTTCTTTTTATTTCACGATATTCAGCCTGCAATAGTGCTTTATATTTTAAATCTTTTATTGCGCTTATATTCACACGTTCAAACAATCCGTTAGGGACAGGCAGCATATTATTGATATTAAGTACGGCATAATCTTTTATTTTAATAAAGTCTGTTGTTTCTTTCATAGTCTTATGCTTTTGTTTGAATGAAGAAAGAGGAACAAAATATTTAAAATTATTTACTTAAAGAACGATCCCTATATATTTTCGGCTGTTCTGCTGTCTTTTTTCTGCATTATGAAAAAGATGCCTGCCATATTGGCTTAAATAATCTATATAATGAAAATCTATCTCGTATATCTGTAAATTTATATTAAAACTCCTATGTAAATGAGGGCAGAAAATCTGCCCTCATTATACTCGCATTTAAGAGCAGCGAAACACTCACTTATAACTTTCTCACATAAGGGTTGAGATACACCCGCTAAATAACTTTCTCATATAAGGGCTGAGATACACCCGCAACAGACATATTATTTTGTCTGTATCTTTATTATACGCCATAACAGGCAATTATGCAACTATTTTTTATAAAACCCTTACTTACAGTCACTGTCGATGACCTGCTTTGCCATAGCTATAAGCTCATCCTTTGGGATATGGACGTCCATATCCATAAGGCAATACTGTACATCTCCGTCTACCCATAATACGGAGGAGTTGTCCTTAAGCTCTACCTCCTGTGAGCCGTAGCTTACTTCAAGCTCCTTTTTGTCCATAAGCTCTTTGTCCTCGGCTGTCAGCTCATATCCGGGCGGAACGAACTTATACTTTATACTGCTGTAGTAAAGAGTTTTTCCCTTGTATTCTATGGGCTCTCCGTCATTCTCCTCTGTATGGGTATCGGGCTTTGTAGCCAGAGTAAGTATACCGTTATCTGTCTTATACCAAAAGCTTATATCAGTATATTTATTTATAATGTTGCTGTCGGCATCCTTTTCCTCATTCTCGGCGGGATTTGCAAAGTCAAATTCATACTTGCCTAGCTTTTCAACATACTTAGGTGAGTAGTCTATTATTTTGCTAAGCTCTGCCTGTGTGGGAAAGTGCGTTATATCGTCGAGCCTTGAGGAATAGGCTGTCATGGACACTACCTTTCCTCCGCCTATTGCCGTTACGGCGCCTATAGCGCATATAGCTGCGCAAAGGGCTATCATTCTTTTTGCTGTAAAACCTTTTCTCATATAAATATTCTCCTTTTCAACTGAATTTTTAATGCTGCCAAGCATAGCATCAGAGGGAGAAATATTTAAAGCCTTTTTATTAAGAGCGTCTTTAATTTCGTTGTCAATATTCATTCTAAAGCCTCCCTGCTTCCTATAAGACCTTTAAGCTGTACTCTTGCCGTATTGAGCCTTGATTTGACCGTACCCTCACGGCAGGACATTATCCCTGCAATTTCCTTTATACTCATTTCATCGTAGTAAAAGAGTATAACTGTAGTTTTGAGCTTAGGCTTGAGCCTGTCTATATACTTACACAGCTCACTGTTTTTAAAGCCTTGAAAATATTCGTCGGACACAGCCGTATCATTCTCAAATATATTCTCCACAGGCAATAATTTTTTGGTCTTCTTTATTTCTCTGAATGCCAGCCTTGTCAATATCCTGTAAAACCATGGCTTAAATGAAGAATTGTCCTTTAAGGAGCCTATGTATCTGTAGCATTGAATAAAGGCATCCTGAAGTATATCCTCAGCCATATATCTGTCGGAGGTAATAAGATATGCCGTTCTGAGTGCCTGAGTGCTGTATTCCTCGTATATATATTCGAGGGCAGAGATATTTCCCTGCTTTAATTCCTCTATTGCTTTTTCGTCCGTCATATTTACCCTCCTTGAAGCGCTTCTGTATATAAGAGCATTTAGGAAGAGAAAAGGTTCAAATTTTTTTAAAAGACTGTCGCGCTAAGAAAAAATAAGCTATTGCGACAGTTTCTTTTTGATTTTGGTAAATTTGTGTTTATAGCAATAGGTTCGACCTCTCAGTCAGCCCCG
>CANQBJ010000098.1 GCA_947589665.1 uncultured Clostridia bacterium | reverse complement strand
TCTATATGATATTTTCTGCGCTTTTCCACCCAACCGTAATGACCTATATTCTTATTAAAAATATGCTTGATATTTGTAACAAGTATTTCTTTGAATGTCATATATCCCTCTCCCCTCTTTATTTGAATTTTCAGTGCCCGATATATAAGCCCTATCACAAAACTGCAAGTTATCCTTCCTTTGCTGTATAAGTATCTGTAGGGCAAACCTTTTTATATTATTCCATGATATACAATATACTGTAATCCTTGTATGATCTTACATACTTGCCGTCTATAAAATATTTAATGGAATAGTCATTGTAATTTCTTATATACTCCCTGTCAAGTATGTATATTATACTATAGCTGCTGTAATCTCTTATATAATCTCCGTCAAGAATATATATTGTACTGTAGTCCTTATATGACCTTATATACTTGTCGTCTATCATAAATTCAATACTGTAGTCTTTGTATTTTCTTATATACCGCACAGAAATACCTCCTATTTAATTCTCCGCTTTGTTATATTTATTATAAATCTCCTCTAAGTCAGCCTTTATTGTATCCACAAGGCTTTGTGGCCCCAGCACCCTGACATGGCCTGAATACTGCATTATCCAGTATTTCATAGCGTCAAGGTTTACATATACACTGACGCTGACCTCCTTTTCATCCTCGTCAAAAAAGCTTATATCTCTGCCGAACCAGTCTATTATTGAAGATACTATCTTCTTATCGGCTCTGAACACAACCGTTGCGCTTTCTCCCGAAAACATATAGATATGCTCTGCCATATGTCTGGGCAGATCAAGACCCTTTTCAAGTCCCTTTACATTCTTCTGAGGCTTTACTTTGTCGTCTGTGAGCCTTATATCCGTTATTCTGTCTATCCTGTAGTTTGAAACATTGTCGTACTTGTCGTAATTGCATATGAGGTAATATCTTCCGTTGGTAGCGACCATCTGATAGGGATTAACCACATATTCCGCAGGTTTGCCGTCATCTCTTAAGCGGATATGTAGTTTCTTGTCAGTGCCGTATTCATTGTAATGGAATATTACCTTTTTCTTGTTTGCAATAGCCTCGTCAAGTACGGAAATGATATAGAACAGCTCCTTATTCTCGGGCATATTTTCGGGAAGATTTCTTATATGCCTTATCCTGTAGGCAAAGTATTCGTTTGAAAGTCCCTCCAGCTTTTCCACAAGCTCTTTGCATTGATTATAGGGTATGTATTTTGAAAAAAGAAGGCTGTCAATAAGAATTCTCAGCTCCTCGTCTGTAAATTCACGGTTCATATAGAAATCAGTGAGCATAGGCTCATTGCCCTTCCTTGCAACCTCCCTGTAATTAATGTCATAGCCGTATTCTATAAGATTCATTATATTGGGCTTTATAGACTTTCTGTTGACCTCCATGCCGTATTCCTCTTTAAGAATCTTGAGTATATCGGACTGGCTCAGTCTGTGTTTTTCGTCAGTGTATTTTTTAAGTATATCAAGTATATTGATAATAAGCATCTTTTTCGGCTGTTTTGTATACATATGATCACCTCAATAAAATTTTACCATATTTCTGAGGTCAATACAATCAGCAAAATCCTATTTTTACCTCCCTCCTGTGTGGAATATCTATGTCAAAGTCCTCGGCAAGGATAAGCTCCTCATCCCCGTCAGATATGGAGTTAATATCCATATCCACAAGTCTGCACCGCTGGGACATAAATGCCCTTTCATATATGTTTCTGGCATATCTGCCGTTGCCGAAGTCCTCGGAAACCCTTACCTTGTCAAATATGGGGATAAGCTTTTCCCTTACCGACCTGTCCAATACCATACCGTCCTTTGCTGCCAGATACTCGGTAATTGAATAAAGCTCCTCAGAAGAATAGTTGTCAAAATGTATGTGCTGTGATATTCTGCTACGCAGTCCCGGATTTTTATTCAGGAACCTTTCCATTTCCTTTGGATATCCTGCAAATATTACTATAAGGTTATCTCTGTTGTTTTCCATTTCCTGAACTATGGTATTTATTGCCTCGTCGCCAAAGCTGTTGCTGCCGTCAGCAAGGGAATATGCCTCGTCTATAAAGAGTACAGAGCCTTCAGCCATTTTGAACCTGCTCTTAACTATTTTGGCTGTCCAGCCTACATATCTGCCTACAAGATCGGCTCTTCCCATTTCGTAAAGATCGCCCTTTGCAAGTATACCATTGTCCTTCATTATCTGCGCAAACAGTCTTGCGACTGTAGTTTTGGCTGTACCCGGAGCGCCTGTAAATACCATATGCATCGAAGGCATTTCTGTATTAGTACCTCCGTCAGCAAAGAGCTTCTGAGCCTTGTTATACTTTATTATTTTGTCTATCTGCGCCTTTACGCTTGCAAGGCCTGTCATTGACATAAGCTCATTGTAGGCATTTCCCACAGGACTTTGTGGACCTTCGGTATTTTCCTTCAGAGCAAAGCTTTTGTACTGCGGATAAATCTCCCTTGTCAGTTTGTTATTGAGCCATATATCAAATATATTGTTAAGCTCCTTTACCGTGTAGCTCCTTTCGGTTTTTTCCACCTTTTCAAAAAGCCGTTCATCGGCAGGCACCCCATTGTATTTAGCCATATAGGAAAGGTACTTGCACGCCTTTTCTCCGTAAATATTTCTTTCGGATATTTCTACATAGCACATATTTTCCGTAAGCTTATATATTTTCTCAAT
Organism: uncultured Clostridia bacterium; assembly: GCA_947589665.1. GTDB lineage: Bacteria > Bacillota > Clostridia > Lachnospirales > CAG-274 > CANPXH01. The sequence continues at coordinate 1,077 of CANQBJ010000098.1, read as the reverse complement.
AACCTCCCCGTACTCTCCCTCAAGATTGAATACAGTAAGCACCCTTCCTCTGTATTCCCTTGCCAGACTGCATACAAGCCTCAGCTTTTCATCTCTGTCCATTATTGGCAAAAACGGTGATTTGCCGTTCTCAGCCTTTTCTTTTATGTTGATAACAACAGTACCCATATCGGCGGCTTTATAGAACATTTGGCAATTTTCATCGCAGAATTCTCTGCTGTCAAGGTCTATGACAGTGTATCTTCTGCTGCTTATCCTGGAATTGCTCCAAAGGGCTGACAGCAATATATCCAAGGCTTTATCTCCATGTCCGTCGGACATTATAACATAGTGTACGGGATGGCATATGATCCCCTTGAAGGAAGTGTTTTCGTATATTCTGTTGAGTTCGGGAACAAGATCGTTTTCACAGGGCAGATTTTTTGCCTCCTCCATAAGTTCATTCTTTTCCCTGTTTCCGCTAAGGACATTTTCCCTGAATGCCGTCTTGCTTCTGCGCTTATTCGTAATGCTTATATCATAGAATTTCCTTATTTTATCATCGTCTTCTATGAAATTTCGTCTGCATCCCTCCGCAAGCATTGTATCCATTGAATCTACGGTGACCTCTTCAGCTGTAATGTCCTTACACTCAATACCTATTTCCTCCGCAAAGGTATTTACAATATTTACGATATTGCAGTCTGTATCGGATATTATTCCAAAGCCTATCGTTTCACGATTGGCAGAGCTTGTTATTTCATATACAAATATAAATTTTTTACATCCGTATTTTTCTCTGAACAGTCCGGTGGCACTTTGTATACTCTTAAAATATGGCCTGTTAATTTTTATACTGCCGTTCAAAGCCGACTCCGCTCTGTATAACATCATAGGCATCCCTCCTTCGATAAGCCTATTATACCACATGATATGGCAAAATTTTGGGACATGGCAAAGGCGCCGTATAAACGGCGCCTCAGTCTGTGAAATCCTTGGATCATAAATTATCTGTAATCCCGTATTTCAAAACTTATTTTATTTATATCGGTATCGAACAATTTGCTTATGGCATATTTATAAAGCGTAAGCTGTCCC
>CANQBJ010000097.1 GCA_947589665.1 uncultured Clostridia bacterium | reverse complement strand
CATTCTCAATTATTCCTGAATCGCTTGGAAAGGACAATAAAATTTACGTCGGCGATATTGATGTGGATATTGAGCTTTCTGAAACTGACAGCTTTGACAAAGAGTATTAAAACTGATAAATAACGGAGGGTATTATGAAAACTTCAGATGAGAGAATAGATGATATCGTAGCAATGCTTGATGATTTTATGTCTAAAAAAGGCGGACATATGAACATTAAGGTAAACAGCAACGGCGGTGTGAAATTCAACGGCAAACGCAAAAAGGTTTCCGTTTCAAAATCACTGGACTGTATGGAAGGTAATATGCCTTGCAGTTCGCCTACGTTGTTTGAGGGCTTAGACGACGGCGATGAGCTTCTTCAATAATTCAGTGAATAAACTTAGGAGGGAATAATTATGTCAAAGGTAAAATCAAATAAAGAACAAATAGACAATCTTGTTTCAATTTTAGACGGATATGCAGAGGAGGGCGGACACCACCTCAATATAAATGTATTGTCTCGTGAAACTTTAATAGACGCGCAAAAACACCCTGAGAAATACCCTCAGCTTACTGTCCGTGTTTCCGGGTATGCAGTAAATTTTGTCAAGCTTACAAAAGCACAGCAGGACGAGGTTATTTCAAGAACATTCCACGATAAGCTGTAAAAATCTCTTATTAATCCCTTTTATAAGGAGAGGAATTATATGCTTGGTCACATACATTCAATAGAAAGCTTCGGGACAGTGGACGGTCCGGGAGTGAGAATGGTTATTTTCACAAAGGGTTGTCCAATGCGGTGTCAGTATTGCCACAATCCGGACACTTGGGATATGACAGGCGGAGAGGAAATAAGCGTTAAAGAGATACTTTCAAGATACAACTCAAAAAAGAGTTTTTACAGAAACGGCGGAATAACTGTCAGCGGCGGAGAACCGCTTTTGCAGATTAAGTTTGTAACCGAGCTTTTCAAAGCCGCTAAATCCCAAAAAATACACACCTGCATTGATACATCGGGCGTCTTGTTTGATAAGGATAACAAGAAAAAAGTCAAAGAATTCAACGAGCTTGTTAAATACACTGATCTTGTGCTTCTTGATATTAAGCACATAGACGATGATGAACACAAAAAACTCACCGGCTTCTCTAACAAAAACATACTCGATTTTACTAAATTTCTTGAAGAGAAAAATGTTCCTGTATGTATACGTCATGTAGTTGTACCGGGCATAACCTATGATGAGCATTATCTTTTTGAACTGGGTAAATACATCGGAACGCTTAAAAATTTAAAGTCGATAGATGTTTTGGCTTATCACGATATGGGAAAGTCAAAATATGAAGCGCTTGGAATTGATTATCCATTAAAAGATACTCCTCCGCTTTCAAAAGAGGACGCTTTGAAAGCTAAAAAGATTATTTTAAGTGGAATAAAAACTACGCGGAAATAATCATATATAAAAATACAACGGTTCACTGCATCCAACTCGCACTTGATTTTATTCAAGTACGACCTGCCGTTTTAAAATTTTTCAAAGACAGGTTGTATGCAACGTCACCGTTGTGGCTGATGAATATTCATCAGCCATTTTTAATATGAAATTTTATCTAAAATGTTGTTCAAATAAGCAATTATAACTCCGTAATTTGACATAGGCACGCCTTGTGCCTTTGCCATGTCAATTCTCGACATAACATATTTTCTGTTAAACATACACGCTCCGCATTGAATTATCAAATCGTACTCTGTTAAATCATCAGGAAAATCAGAACCGCCCACAACGTCGATTTTTAGTCCCTCACCGACCTTTTTTCTCAACATTCTCGGTATCTTTTCTCTGCCAATATCCTCTGCTAAAGGAGCATGAGTACAAGCCTCTGCAATAAGAACTTTTGACTTTTCAGTCAGCATTTCTACAGCCTCTGCGGATTTTATATAATATTCCAAATCTCCCTTATACCCTGCAAACAGAGTTGAAAAAGAAGTCAGCATACTTTCCTTTGGCTTTTTTTCATAAACCATTTTAAACACCTGCGAGTCGGTAATTATCAGCTTGGGAGGATAAGCCATAGCATTTAAAGTTTTATCAAGCCTGTCTGTAGTACAGCTCATAACAATACATTTTTTATCAAGCAAATCACGAATTGTCTGTACCTGAGGAAGTATAAGCCTGCCCTTGGGCGCCTGAATATCCTGAGGCATTACCAGAAGCACCAAATCGCTGTCGCTTACTAAATCCCTCGTTATACTTCTGCTGCCAAAATCCTCAGGTATAAGACGTATTAGATTTTCTTTAAAGCTTTCTGTTATGCTCTCATTCTCAGCGCTTACAACTAACGGCTCTTTGCTTGTTGCTTTCTGAACCTCAGAGCTTATCTGTGAAATTTCATCACTTGACATAGTATCAGCTTTGCTTATTACCAGCAGAACAGGCGTACCCCTTTTATTAAAATATTCAAACCATTCAAGCTCTTTTTTTATATCTGAATCGGAAAATAGTATTACTGCAACATCTGTTTTCTCAGACGCTTTTTTTGTCTTTTCAACTCTGATTTTTCCAAGCTCGCCTATGTCGTCAAAGCCTGCTGTGTCAATCAGAACGCAAGCGCCTATCCCTGCTATCTCCATAGACTTAAACACAGGGTCGGTCGTCGTTCCGGCTACATTTGACACTATTGATATCTGCTGTTTTGCAAGGGCATTTATAAGCGTTGACTTCCCTGCATTTCTCTTTCCGAAAAAGCCTATATGAAGTCTGTCTGATCTTGGTGTTTCATTTAACGTCGGCATAAACATTCCGCCTTTCAAAAATTATTAACCCGTCTCACCTAAAAATTAAAACCTGAAATCACGCTCGCCTAAATGTATCCTTTCAATTCTCTCTTTGGCTATTCTTCTGGTCTTTTCATTAGGAATAAGCTCAAGCTGTTTTTTAATCAAAGCCTCTCCCTTTCGTCTTGTATCCTCACTGGCATAATCCTCAAGATACTCCTTTAATGTCATAAGAGCATTCGGCTGACAGCAGTTTGCTATCTGACCCGATTTGCAAAGGCTCATAAACCTGTCACCTGTTCTGCCCTCACGGTAGCAAGCCGTACAAAAACTCGGAATATAACCCATTTCCAAAAGCCAGTTCACGACCTCATCTAATGTTCTTGTATCGGTAACGTCAAACTGAGCAGAGTTTTCCTCCTCTGGCTCGGGGTCAACATAACCGCCGACGCTCGTTCTGGAGCCTCCGCTGATTTGAGAAACTCCAAGCTTTAAAACCCTTTCTCTCGACTTCTTAGACTCACGAGTTGAAATTATCATTCCCGTATACGGAACGGCAATTCTTATTACCGCTACCAGTTTTGCAAAAATATCATCAGAAATAGCATTTGAAAAATCAGCCTTATCAATATCGTCAGCGCCGCATATTCTCGGCACAGAAATTGTATGCGGACCTACCCCGTGAACAGCCTCCAGATGCTCTGCGTGCATCAAAAGACCTACAAAATCATATTTATACATTTCAAGCCCGAACAAAACTCCGATTCCTACGTCGTCAATTCCGCCTTCCATTGCTCTGTCCATTGCCTCAGTGTGGTAAGCGTAATTGTGCTTAGGACCTGTCGGGTGCAAAAGCTCGTAGTCATGCTTGTTATAAGTCTCCTGAAATAGGATATATGTTCCGATCCCTGCTTCCTTGAGCTTTCTGTAGTTTTCTACCGTCGTTGCCGCAATATTTACATTAACTCGTCTGATAGCACCGTTTTTGTGATTTATAGAATATATGGTTTTTATGCTCTCTAAAATATACTCAATAGGATTATTCACAGGATCCTCGCCCGATTCTATGGCAAGCCTTT
>CANQBJ010000096.1 GCA_947589665.1 uncultured Clostridia bacterium | reverse complement strand
TTTAACGGTTTCTATATATACGCATCAACAAAAGAGATACTCACCAAAGCACTTAAAAAGCTTGGGCTAAAGAAATATAAAGAAGTAAGCATAAAGGAAGGGGAGATACTTAAAATCAATGCCGATGGCAGCAGGGAAAGAGACGAGTTCAATATGAATTACTGCTATGATTATGGCTGGTACGGTTACGGCGGAAAGCCTTATTATTATGGATATGGCAGGAAGAAAAACAAGGAATTTACAGACGAATATCTGGAGGAGCTTGTTGCCTGCGCAAAATCCAAGGGAATTGACAAATCAACAGTGTATGAGCTTTTTGATATGGGCTATGATTATCTGGACATTGAGGAAATGCTCTATGATCCGGCATTGATGTATTATTCACTACATGAGGAGGAATTGTATGATGAGATATGATGAATTCAAAGAAACAGTCGTTGATAATATAAGAGATTATCTGCCGACAAGGTATAAGGAATATTCCATTGAGGTTCATAAAATCAACAAGATAAATGAGGATCTTGATGCTTTATGCGTCATAAATACCGATTTGAAAATAGGTGTTTCGCCAATAGTTTACATAAACCACATGTATGAAGAATATAAGAAAAACAAAAGCTTGCCGGATGTACTCAAGACAGCTGCCGAAACTATTTCAAACACCCATGTTGACATCACCCCAACATTAGACTACGAAAATCTCAGGGAGAACACAATATTTGTATTGGTCAATGCCGAGGATAACAAGGCTATGCTGTCAGCTGTACCGCATAAGAAATTCCTTGATCTGGCTGTAGTGTTTAGATGGCTTATTCAAAGGGATAATGAGAAGTTTATGGGAACTATCATTACTAACGAAATAGCCGGCAAGTACAAGCTCACAGCAGATGAGCTTTTTGACATAGCAAAGGCAAACACAAGGAGGATATATAAGCCCGGATTTGAGAATGTAGTTGATCTGGTCAACCGCCTTTTTCCCAATGATCCGATACCAAATGATAAGTCTGTGCCTATGTATATACTTTCAAATGAAATAGCTATGGAAGGAGCTTCTTACATCTTGTATGATGATATACTGAAAGATATAAGAACGCAACTGGGAGAGGATTTTTATGTTATTCCCTCGTCAATAAATGAGGTTATCATCGTGCCTTGCAGCACCATAGACGCAGAACATACAAAGACTATGCTCAGGAATGTGAATAGGAGTGTTGTGGCTAGGCAGGAGGTGCTGAGTGATAATGTTTATAGGTTTGATGGGGAGTTGAGTATAATATAACAAATATAACGTGCCGATAAAAAATTTGTCGGCACGTTTATTTTTTCTGCTAATAAAGCGTTAATCCTTCATCTGTTTTTCCCAAAATGCCACAGCGTCGTCTATCCAGCCTTCCGCAGCGGTTCCCGTACCAAGTCCGAAGCCATGGCGCAGTCCCTCGTAAACGTGAAATTCTGTAGGTATGCCGAGAGCCGACATAGCCTCAAGGCGGCTCTGCATAGTGCGCCAATCGGCTATTGAGTCGTTTGTGCCTACGCAGGCATAGGTAGGCGGATCGTTTCTGCCATATTCCGTATGTCCCGTATACTGCATTATGACCGTGCCGGGCTTAGGCAGGTCGTCGCCGCCGAAATATCCCGGACCGTATGTGCCCATATCGGCTGCCATTCTTGCACCTGCGCTTCCGCCCCACACGGAATAGCTGTCCGTATCTACTCCCAATTCCTCCGCATGGTCAAATATAAATGTTATGGCTCTTGCCAGATCCTCATTTGCACTGTCCCAGCCCGGACGATATATCAATGCAAAGGCATTGTAGCCCTTTTTGGACAATTCCAGAGCGTGAGGAAAGCTGTCGTGCATTGCGCCTACATAGGCAAAACCTCCGCCTGCATTGCATACCGCAAATTTTTCTCCCGGTCTGCCCTTGAAGAAGAAAAGTCCCGTATCGGCTTTTTCCGGGTCGTCGGCTTTTTCCTCGTCTGTATATATATCATAAAATATCCTATCCCCTGCCGACGCCTTTTCCCTCATATAATTACATATCTCCACAGTCTTGTTCGGGTCGATATTATTGTACCATGTCAGCGACAGATTTCCTAAAGTGCTGCCGCTGTAATAGCCCTTGTCCACAGGAAATATAAGCCTGCCGTAATCGCCGAAAACACTGTCGTTTATAACATCATCTATACTTGTATTTACGGTATATATTTTGCTGCTTATATTGTCGGCAGGCAATTTTTTTCCGAACCAGCAAAGACCGTTATAGGTATATTCCATTGACGCTGTTCCTCCGTGGTCGTAGCCTTCCTTTATGCGATAGGCAAAATTTTCCTCCTCCGTAAAATAAGGTGAGCGGCGCATTTTATCTATGCGGTTATTTACATAGCTGTAAGCAAAATCCGCTGTTCCCGTCATTGAAAATACAAAATAGTCCTTTTGGTCGAAGTTTTGAGCCGCAGCAAATATATTGTCATCATCAAGTGTGGTCCCGCAGCTCATAGGCAGGAAATAACTGAAATAGTCAAGACAGTTCTGGAAGGTTCTCCATGTGGCAACGCTGCCCATTGAAAATCCACCGAAGCCTCTGTGATTTCTCGAAGCCATAAGAGCTTCCTTATCCGTACCTTCCGCATAGGTACTGTATTTGCCCTCCACGGCAGGCATAAGGTCATTTACAAGCTCATTGTGGAAATTTTGATTGAGCTGCAAAGCCAAAGAAAAATCTGCGCTGTCCTGAGGCGATGTGTTATTGTATGTGGGACAGACTATTATAAGAGGCTCAAAGTCCCCGTTTTCAATGGCATTGTCTATTACATTTTTGAAGCCCGACGGCGCAGCAGGTGTGCCGAGAGTCTGATTTTCATTACCCCAGCCGCCGTGCATTAAATAAAAAACATTGTATTTTTTCGTTTCGTCATAGCCGTAGGGCAGATAGACAACAGCGTGTTTTTCAAGAGGCTGTGATCTATCAGCATAGGAAAATGATTCGTATGTATTGTAATAAATATCCGTAAGAGTACCCTTGCTGTCTGCTTCTGAAAAATATCCTTCGGGAATTTCCGCTATTTCACGGGGAATGTCATAATTATTTTCTGTAGTTGTTTCCGTTGTGGTTTCCGTAGTGGTCAATGTGCTTACGGCAGTAGTCTCTGTTTCGGACGCAATAGTTTCGGCTTCCGTTGTGGTATTGTTTGTATCTTCAATCGGTTCATCGCTGCAGCCTGTGAAAAATATTGCCATAAGCATGACCGCCGCCGCTATAATAAAAATTTTTTTCATAAATATCCTCATTTCTTTTTTGATAGGTAAACAAAAAGCGAAAACAAGTAAAAGCCTTGCCTAAAGAATAGGGGCAAATGAAAGGCAAAGCTTTACTGTTTCCGATATTGCGTGTCGATAAAATCGACACTTTGAAAGAAATGCCTAAAGACATTTCTTTCAGTTAGCTAAGGAAGGAACCAGCCGTGTTTTCCGCAATTTAGGCACAAGTGCCTAAATTACAGAAAAGTTCCTGTCCTCAGGCGGGCAAAGCTCGCCTTGCGGATTTTAGTCTGCGACGCTTTTTTGATTGTACAAAACATATAGCTTTTCATATTAAGTTATACTTTTTATACAGTCTAAATCAGTCTTAAAAAATGACTGATAGTAGGGGGAACACAATTAATTGCCGCCGAACATTGAGCTGTAGCTCTCCGTCATAGGCGTACCCGTATCCTCCAATATAAGCGTATTATTTCCGCTTGCCGTTACAATATCCTCTACGCTGAATATATGAATGTTTATTTCAGGCTTTGTGTACTTCATTGCAATACCTCCTCGTATTATATAGTTATAGTGTTTAAAGCCCTGAATCAGGACTTATGTTATAATGTATAAGATACTGTGG
>CANQBJ010000095.1 GCA_947589665.1 uncultured Clostridia bacterium | reverse complement strand
CTGCTCTACATCATAGGCAGCCTCGCCCATATCGGTCATCTTTCTGCCCTTTTCGCCGAAATACATACCGCCTGTAAGCTCTCTTACTACCATTATATCAACGCCGTCTGCCACAAGCTCAGGCTTAAGAGGACAAGCGTCCTTCAAAGCGTCGTGTAATGTAGCGGGTCTTAAATTGGCATATAAGCCAAGAGCACCTCTTAAGCCCAAAAGTGCTCTTTCGGGTCTTTTATCGCCGGGAAGAGTATCCCATTGCCAGCCGCCTACTGAGCACAGAATCGCTTGCCTTACATACGTCTATTGTTTCCTGTGGAAGGGGTTCGCCGTATTTGTCTATAGCGCAGCCGCCGCCTAAAACATAAGTATATTCAAAAGTATGACCGAATTTTTCTCCTATAGCATTGAGTACGGCAATATTTTGCTCCATTACCTCAGGACCTATACCGTCGCCTGCTACTACTGCAATTTTGTAATTCATTTTGTACACCTCGTTTCCCCTGCTAGCCTCTCCTTTTAAGGGGAGGGGGACCGTCCTCAGACGGTGGTGGGGTTATTTCGTATTATTTTTCAGTATCTCTGTTAAGAAGAAAGAAATTATTTTATTCCAAGCTTTACCTTAGTCTGCTCTATAAGACCGCCTGCCTTGAACATTTCCTGCATAAACTCGGGGAAAGGCTCAGCCTGATATGTTTCGTTCTTTGTCTTATTTGTAATTACGCCTGTATCGAAATCCACTTCAACTTCATCGCCCATTTCGATACTGTTGGCAGCCTCCTCACACTCAAGTATAGGCAGACCGATATTTATAGCATTTCTGTAGAAAATTCTGGCAAAGGTCTTGGCAATGACGCATGAAATACCGCTTGCCTTAATGGCAATAGGCGCATGCTCTCTTGAAGAGCCGCAGCCGAAGTTCTTTTCGGCTACTATAATATCGCCGTCCTTTACATTTTCAACAAAGTTTACAGTTGAATGTATAGCGTCCTCCATACAATGCTTTGCAAGCTCCTTAGGATCGGAGGAATTCAGATACCTTGCAGGGATAATAACGTCTGTGTCTATATTATCGCCGTATTTAAAAACTGTTCCTTGTGCTTTCATTGAATTATCCTCCTTTTACACTTCCTCAGGGTCAGTTATCTTGCCTGTTATTGCTGTAGCCGCTGCGACCGCAGGACTTGCAAGATATACCTCTGACTCGGGATGACCCATACGGCCTATAAAGTTTCTGTTAGTGGTAGATACTGCTCTCTCGCCCTTTGCAAGTATACCCATGTGACCGCCTAAGCAGGGACCGCATGTAGGAGTTGAGAAGGCGCAGCCTGCTTCAACAAATATCTTTGCAAGACCTTCTTCAACACATTGGAGCCATATCTTCTGTGTACCCGGAAGAATTATAACTCTCAGCTTCGGATCTATCTTCTTGCCCTTAAGTATGCTTGCGGCAATTCGCATATCGCTTATTCTGCCGTTTGTACATGAGCCTATAACCACCTGATCTACTTCAAGACCCTTAGCCTCGTCTATAGTCTTTGTATTTTCGGGAAGATGAGGGAAGGCAACTGTAGGTCTGAGCTGTGACAGATCTATTTCATATACAGCGTCATACTCGGCATCCTCGTCAGCCTCGTATACAACAGGAGTCTTTTCCGAATGCTCCTTAACATATTCAAGAGTCTTTTCGTCAACAGGGAAAATACCGTTCTTTCCGCCTGCTTCGATAGCCATGTTTGCAATAGTGAAGCGGTCGTCCATAGTAAGGTACTGTAAACCGTCCCCTGTAAATTCCATAGACTTGTAGAGAGCGCCGTCAACACCTATCATACCTATGATATGAAGTATTATATCCTTGCCGCTTACCCACTTTGCAGGCTTGTTCTTAAGCACGAACTTAAGAGCGGAGGGTACCTTGAACCAGGCAACTCCTCTTGCCATACCTACTGCCATATCAGTAGAGCCGACGCCTGTTGAAAATGCGCCTAAAGCGCCGTAGGTACAGGTGTGTGAATCAGCGCCTATAACAACATCGCCTGATACTACAAGACCTGCTTCGGGAAGCAGACAATGTTCTATACCCATTTGACCTACTTCAAAGTAGTTCTTTATTTCCTTGTCGTGAGCAAATTCTCTTATATACTTACAATGCTCTGCTGACTTTATATCCTTATTTGGTGTAAAGTGATCGGGCACTATAGTTACCTTGTTCTTGTCAAATACCTTGTCTATACCGATCTTGTTGAACTCGGTAACGGCAACGGGAGTGGTAACATCGTTGCCAAGCACAAGATCCAGCTTAGCTTCAATAAGCTGACCTGCCTTGACAGAATCAAGACCTGCATGAGCGGCTAATATCTTCTGAGTCATAGTCATACCCATAGTTTGTATCCTCCTATAAATAGTTTCTGTATTTTTCTTCTATATCTTTAATAAGCTTATATTCCATTGAGTCCACAAGAGCTATCCAACTGGCTTCGATAATATCCTTTGATACTCCTACGGTGGTCCAGCTGTCCTTGCCGTCGCTTGACTCTATGAGCACCCTTACCTTAGATGCTGTAGCGGAATTGGAATCCAGCACTCTAACCTTGTAGTCTGTAAGATGAACTGTGGCAAGACCGGGATAGAATACCTCCAGCGCCTTTCTGAGCGCCTTGTCAAGAGCGTTTACGGGACCGTCGCCTTCGGCAGCCGTTATTTCGCTTTGGTTGTCTACCTTTATCTTTATCATGGCGGCGGCAGTCTGTCCCTCTGCAAGTGGGGGATGCTCGCCTATTATCTTAAATGTCTCAAGCTCAAAGAAGGGCTTGTACTTGCCTAATTCCTTTCTTATAAGAAGCTCAAAGGCACCGTCTGCACCCTCGAACTGATAGCCCTCGTACTCAAGGGCTTTGAGCTTGTCTATTATCTTTGAGGTCTCTTCAGAGTTTTTCTCAATGTAAGGCGCTATTTTCTGTATCTTGGAAAGTATAGTGGTCCTGCCCGATACCTCGCTTGTAAGGAATTTTCTCTCATTTCCCACAACGGCAGGATCTATATGCTCGAAGCTCTTGCTGTTTTTCAATACTCCGTCAACGTGCATACCGCCTTTATGGGCGAATGCAGTCTTGCCTACAAAGGGTTCTCTGTCGGAAAGCTTAAGATTTGTTATCTCGCTTATCTCTCTGGCGGTGTGAGTGAGCATGCTCATATTTTCATCGGGTATGCAGTTGTAGTCTCGCTTTACCTGAAGATCAGGTATTATAGTGGAGAGATTGGCATTGCCGCATCTTTCACCGAAGCCTGTGAAGGTACCCTGAACATGTGACGCTCCTGCCATTACCGCCATAAGGGAATTGGCAACAGCCATACCGCAGTCGTTATGAGTGTGTATGCCTACAGTCACATCAAAGGCTTCAACCACCTTTTTTGTTATGCTGTATATCTCATCGGGGAATGTACCGCCATTTGTATCGCAAAGACAAAGGCAGTCGGCTCCTGCCTGTACGGCAGCGTCAAGGGCCTTCATAGCATATTCCTTGTTGTTCTTATATCCGTCAAAGAAATGCTCGGCATCAAATACCACCTCTTTGCCTTGCTCCTTAAGATATGAAATTGTATCATATATCATCTCAATATTTTCATGGAGAGTTGCGCCTATAATATCCGTAACATGGAAATCCCATGTCTTGCCGAATATGGCAACGGTATCTGTACCTGCTCCCAGAAGAGCCTGTATATTTCCGTCCTCAGCAGGGGAAATATTGCGCCTTCTGGTAGAGCCAAAGGCTGCGATCTTGGAATTTTTAAGACTTACCGAGCGTATCTTCTCAAAAAATTCAAGATCCTTAGGATTGGAGCCGGGATTGCCTGCTTCTATATAGCCTATACCCAGCCTGTCCAGCGCCTTTACTACCTTTATCTTGTCCTTTACGCTGAATGATACGCCCTCTGCCTGAGCGCCGTCTCTCAATGTTGAGTCAAAAATGGTTATTTTATTCAAAGTTATCACCTATTTGGGATCAATAAATTTTTGTTTAGTTTAGTATCAATATTGTTTGTCGCTTTAGAACGACCCTTCCACCATTTCAAACAACTGTTTGAAATGGTCCC
>CANQBJ010000094.1 GCA_947589665.1 uncultured Clostridia bacterium | reverse complement strand
TGCATGGCGAGCAGCATTACGCAGTAATGCGACCAGCGCTTTTTTGAAAGCTGTTCACTACTTCAATTTTTATTTGCTATCTGAATATTATTTTTCCGAAAGTCTGTATATTGTAAGTATGTGTCGTCAATGTAAAAAAGTTAAATTAAAAAAATTATTCCCCGAATAAGTCATAAATATTTCCAAGTTAAATATAATTGTCAGGTAAAATTAATTATATTAAAAAAATTGCACAAATTTTAATGAAATAATAACACAAACTTAACTATAAAATATGTTGCATAATTTGTAGATTTGAAGTATAATTAGAAATGGTGTTGACAGCATTTTTATATAATTTACTGCGCAAACCCTTTATTTTACTGATGTTTCGAGGATTTTTGCGGCAGTAAGTTAAAATTTTGTCAATCTTTTGAAGTAAAGACAAATAAATTTGTTTTAAAAAGGAAGTAAATCAAAAGGAGGTTTTCTTTAATGGAAAAGCAAACGGTTCATGCCTTCACAGGTACGGCAGAACAGGAAAGCCGGCTTAAAGAGGTCATAAGAGAGCATCATGACCAGCCCGGCGGACTTATGCCCGTACTACAGGGAGCTCAGGAGATATACGGTTATCTTCCTATTGAGGTACAGCAGATGATAGCTGACGGTCTCAATATCTCTCTGTCAGAAGTGTATGGTGTAGCAACTTTTTACTCACAGTTCTCCCTTACTCCAAAGGGCAAGAACAGAATAAGCGTTTGTCTTGGTACAGCATGCTATGTCAAGGGTGCCGATAAGATCCTTGAAGCAGTTGAAAAGAAGCTTGGCATCAAGAGCGGTGAATGTACCGCAGACGGTCTTTTCTCTCTTGATTCCACAAGATGCATAGGCGCCTGCGGTCTTGCTCCCGTTATGATGATAAATGACGAGGTATACGGCAAGCTTACACCTGAGCAGGTAAACAGCATTATCGACAAATATGCGAAGGCAGGTGACGCTCAATGATGACTATAGAACAGTTAAATAAAATAAGAGATGAAAAAAGAGACCGTGTTATGGTGCGTAAGCTCATAAAGGAGCAGGGCGAGGAAATGGCTAAGCATACCGGCTATAAAAAGCAGGTGCTTATATGCGGCGGTACAGGCTGTACCTCTTCGGGTTCAAAGAAGGTCATCGAAGCTCTTGAAGGCTCACTTAAAAAGCATGGTCTTGAAAAGGATATACTTGTAGTCAGAACGGGCTGCTTCGGTCTTTGTGCCTTAGGTCCTATTATGATAGTCTATCCAGAGGGCTGTTTCTACAGCCAGATGACTCCCGATCATGTTGAGAGAATAGTTGAAGAGCATCTTAAAAACGGCAATGTGGTAAAGGAATATCTTTATCAGGAAACAGTTCATTCAGACGGCAGCATACTTTCACTTAACGAAACTGCCTTCTATAAGAAGCAGATGAGAGTCGCTCTCAGAAACTGTGGTGTTATCGATCCTGAGCAGATAGAGGAATACATAGCTGTAGACGGCTATCAGGCTCTTGCAAAGGTCCTTACCACAATGACAGGCGATGAGGTCATAGACGAAATAACAAAATCAGGATTAAGAGGTCGTGGCGGCGGCGGATTCCCAACAGGCAGAAAATGGGCATTTGCTAAGGCTACGCAAAGCGATATAAAGTACGTATGCTGTAATGCCGACGAAGGCGATCCCGGCGCATTTATGGACAGATCCATACTTGAGGGCGATCCCCATTGCGTTATAGAGGCTATGGCTATCGCAGGCTACAGTATAGGCGCTCAGAAGGGCTATGTGTATGTACGTGCGGAGTATCCTATTGCCGTTAAGAGATTACAGATAGCTGTAGATCAGGCAAGAGAATACGGTCTTTTAGGCGAGCATATTTTCGGCACGGATTTTTCATTTGATATAGAGATAAGACTTGGCGCAGGCGCATTCGTATGCGGTGAGGAAACTGCTCTTATGACATCTATAGAAGGTCACAGAGGCGAGCCTCGTCCACGTCCGCCATTCCCTGCCGTAAAGGGTCTTTTCGACAAGCCTACCATACTCAACAACGTTGAAACAAATGCAAACATCGCCCAGATAATATTAAAGGGCGCAGACTGGTTCAGCAGCATCGGTACCGAAAAGTCAAAGGGTACAAAGGTATTTGCTCTCGGCGGTAAGATAACAAATGTAGGTCTTGTGGAGATACCTATGGGTACCACATTAAGAGAAATAGTTGAAGAAATAGGCGGCGGCATACCTAACGGCAAGAAGTTCAAGGCTGCTCAGACAGGCGGTCCTTCAGGCGGCTGTATTCCCGCAAGCCATATAGATACTCCTATTGATTACGACAGCCTTATAGCTTTAGGCTCAATGATGGGCTCAGGCGGTCTTATAATACTTGATGAAGATACTTGTATGGTAGATATTTCAAAGTTCTATCTTGACTTTACCGTTGACGAGTCCTGCGGCAAGTGTACGCCGTGCCGTATCGGTACAAAGAGACTTAATCAGCTTCTTGAAAAGATAACGGAAGGTAAGGGAAGCATGGAGGATCTTGAAAAGATCGAAGAGCTTGCTCAGCACATGAAGTCATCTTCACTTTGTGCTCTCGGTCAGTCTGCTCCCAACCCTGTGCTTTCTACTCTCAACTATTTCAGAGATGAGTATTTAGCTCATATACAGGATAAGAAGTGTCCTGCAGGCGTGTGCAAGAAGCTTATGAAGTATGAGATAAAGCCCGATATGTGCAAGGGCTGTACTCTTTGCGCAAGAAACTGTCCTGCAAAGGCTATTTCAGGCAAGGTAAAAGAGCCTCATGTTATTGATCAGGATAAGTGTATCAAGTGCGGCGTATGTATGCAGAACTGTAAGTTCAATGCAATAGTAAAGGAATAAGGAGGTACTTGAGTTATGGAAAATATGGTAAATTTAAAGATAAATAATATTCCTGTAACGATGCCTGCCGGTTCTACCATTTTGCAGGCGGCAAAAGCAGCAAATATAGAAATACCCACTCTCTGTTACCTTAAGGATATAAACTGTATAGGTGCGTGCAGAATATGTATGGTCGAAATAAAGGGCAGAGGTCCTCTTGTAGCATCATGCGTATACCCTGCCGAAGAGGGTCTTGAGGTCCTTACAAACACTCCGAGAGTACGTGCTTCCAGAAAGACTACATTAGAGCTTTTGCTCTCCAGCCACAGAAAGAAGTGTCTTTCATGCGTAAAGAGCAATAACTGTGAATTACAGAGATTAGCTCTTGAATACGGCGTAGATGAGGACAGATTCCCAACAGATGAGAATTATCCCGAGCCTGACGATCTGTCACCATATCTTATAAGGGACAACAGCAAGTGTATAAATTGCAGAAGATGTGTTGCCGCTTGTAAGAATATACAGTCTGTTTCAGTTATAGGCGCTATAAGAAGAGGCTATAACGTACACATAGGCTGTGCTTTTGAGCAGAGCCTTAATGACTCACCCTGCGTTGGCTGCGGTCAATGTGTAGTTGCCTGTCCTGTAGGCGCATTGACTGAAAAGGACGATACAGACAAGGTATGGGACGCTATTGCAGATCCCGATAAGAAGGTAGTTGTATTTACGGCACCTTCCATAAGAGCTACTTTAGGCGAGTGCTTTGATATGGCACCCGGTACAGACGTAGAGGGCAAAATGGCTGCCGCTATAAGACGTCTTGGCGTTGACAAGGTATTCAATATGAACTTTACAGCCGACCTTACTATTATGGAGGAGGCTCATGAGTTTGTAGAAAGAGTCAAGAACGGCGGTACATTGCCTATGTTTACATCATGCTGTCCCGGTTGGGTAAAGTTTGTTGAGCATTACTATCCCGAATTTATACCTAACGTATCTACATGTAAGTCACCTCAGCAGATGTTCGGCGCTGTTTTAAAGAGCTACTATTGTGAGAAGAACAATATAGATCCTAAGGATCTCTTTGTAGTAAGTATAATACCTTGTACTGCAAAGAAGTTCGAGGTAACACGTGAGGAGCAATGGGTCGACGGTATGCCTGACGTAGACGTTTCTCTTACTACAAGAGAGCTTGGCAGAATGATAAAGAATGCAGCAATTAAGTTTACTGAGCTTCCCGATGAGGACTATGACGATCCCTTTGAGTTTGCCAGCGGCGGCGGTATCATATTCGGCGCTACAGGCGGCGTTATGGAGG
>CANQBJ010000093.1 GCA_947589665.1 uncultured Clostridia bacterium | reverse complement strand
GTGACAGAGGATATTGCAAGGATAAGGAACAAGCCTTTGGGTAAGGATGTTATAAGTCCTTCAAAATTCCCCGATATCAATACCAAGGAGGAACTGAAGGAGCTTGTGGAACAGCTAAGAATGTGTTCGCAGGGCAGACCTATAGGCATAAAGATAGCCGCAGGCAGAATTGAAAAGGATATGGAATTCTGTGTATTTGCTGAGCCTGATTTTATTACTATAGACGGCAGAGGCGGCGCTACGGGCGCAAGTCCCAAGCTTATAAGGGATGCGACAAGCGTTCCTACTATTTATGCACTTCACAGAGCAGTTAAGTATCTTAAGGAGCATAATAAGGATATAGACCTTGTTATAACGGGAGGACTCAGGGTATCATCTGATTTCGCAAAGGCTATTGCCATGGGCGCAACAGCAGTTGCCATAGCGTCAGCGGCTATGATAGCGGCTGCCTGTCAGCAGTACAGGATATGCGGCAGCGGAAACTGTCCCGTAGGTATGGCAACTCAGGACCCCGAACTGAGAAAGAGATTAAATAAGGATGCGGCTGCTCAGAGAGTAGGCAATTTCCTTAAATGCAGCTTTGAGGAGCTTAAGACCTTTGCAAGAATTACGGGACACAAGGATATACATGATATGAGCGTTGACGATCTCTGTACTTTAAACAGAGAGATATCCGATTTTACAGATATTATTCATGCTTGAAAGAAATGCCTTACGACATTTCTTTCAGTTAGCTAAGGTAGGAACCAGCCGTGTTTTCTGTAATTTAGGCAATTATGCCTAAATTACAGAAAAGTTCCTGTCCTCGGAGGAAGTGAATTCCTCCTGCGGATTAAAGTCTGCGACGCTTTTTTGCAAGCTGTTCTTTATTTTAATTCATATTTATTGTCGAAATATTGTTTTTTTGACAGTCTAAAAAAATGGGCGTAAGCCCATTTTTTATTTATTTGATATCTTATATTTTGTCACAGCGCTTTCTTTATAGGTACGGGTAATGGTATAGTTATTTGACTTTAGTGTTTCGTCAAAATGCTCCTTCTGCATTTCAGTCAATTCACTGCTGTCATAGGTCAGTATTTTATCTGCAAGTCCCTTTATTTCCTCACGGGTAACGGGAGTAATGCAAAAGTCCTCTACAGAAGGCTTGTAATAGGAGCCGTCCTTTGCCTGTATTATCTCTACGGGACTGTTGATGAGCTTTGCAATATCGTAGTCGGCAGGATTGCTTATGGCGGAAAGGTCTGTATCTGCCGTAAATATATATGCCTTTGGAACGATCGACGCATTTTCAAGCTCTATGGTATCGCCGTTTACGATATAGCTTTCCGACAATACTGTGGCGTAAAGGGTAAGCATATTGCTTTCAGCCCTGTAGTCGTGGAGCTTTACAGATGTTACCTTAAAGCCGTTATTGGTCTTGTCAATATCGTTTTCAACGGTATATACAAGTCTTAAAAGCTTGTCGTCTCCTCTGTATTCATAGCTTTTCAAAGCCGTATCCTGTCGGAATGCCTCTGAAATATCCACATAGTCCGTTTCCTCCTCCGGAGCTCTGTTATTCAGAATAACTGCGGCAAGCAGTATACATATTACTGCAATGACCGCGGCAATTACAGCAGGCTTTTTATATCTGATCCAAAATTCTCTGTTCATAGTGATCCCCCGTAGTGTGTCGCTTTAAGATATAGCGGTTATAAAATCCCTTAGCTCGTTCAATACATTTTTTTCTTCCATAATACCGTAGGTGACATAGGGTTCTCCGCCGTTGGCAGTGAAGAGTATACGACCCCTGCTTTCGGAAACAGCCTTCATAAGATTTACGGTATTGACAGCGGCGTCAGCCTTGAAATATATTAGCACCTTATTTCCCTTCTGGGAAATGTTTGTAGTGCCTATGCTGTGTCCCATAGCCTTTGTAAGAGCTACGTCCAGAAGATTTGAAACGGACTTGGGCATAGTGCCGAAACGGTCTTCCATTTCCTCCTGAACATCATAGTAATCATCAAGATTGGTTATAAGAGATATTTTTTTGTACATTTCAAGCTTTTGCTCTTCGTTGGAAATATAGGAGTCGGGTATAAAAGCATTTAGCTTAATGTCAATAGCCGTTTCAAACTCTTCGCTTATATCTATGCCTTTAAGCTCCAGGACTGCCTCGTTGAGCAGCTTGCAGTAAAGCTCATATCCGACGCTATCCATATGTCCATGCTGCTCTGCGCCCAGCAAATTGCCTGCACCTCTTATTTCAAGGTCCCTCA
Organism: uncultured Clostridia bacterium; assembly: GCA_947589665.1. GTDB lineage: Bacteria > Bacillota > Clostridia > Lachnospirales > CAG-274 > CANPXH01. The sequence continues at coordinate 1,993 of CANQBJ010000093.1, read as the reverse complement.
TGGCAACTCTGAAGCCTGAGCCGAACTCTGTAAATTCCTTTATGGTCTGCAATCTCTTTTCCGCATCCTGCTGCAATACCTTGTCCCTGGCATACATAAGATAGGCAAAGCTTGTTCTGTAGGAACGGCCTACACGGCCTCTCAGCTGATATAACTGACTTAATCCCATTTTATCTGCGTTTGATATTATTATAGTATTTACATTGGGAATGTCAAGTCCTGTTTCAATTATTGTAGTACACACAAGGACATCTATATTCCCTTCGGTAAAGTCCATCATAATATCCTCAAGCTCTTTTTTGCTCATCTGACCGTGAGCAAAGGCAAAGCGTGCCTCCGGTACAAGAGCCTGTAATTCCCTTGTTATGTTGGAAATATTGCTTACTCTGTTATACAGGAAGTACACCTGTCCGTTTCTGGCAAGCTCTCTGTGTATGGCATCTCTCACCGACTCCTGTTCATATTCCATTACATAGGTCTGTACAGGCAGCCTGTCGTGAGGCGGCTCTTCAAGTATGCTCATATCCCTTATTCCCGTCATACTCATATGCAGCGTTCTGGGAATAGGTGTAGCCGTAAGCGTAAGAACATTTACATTCTTTCTCAATTCCTTAAGCTTTTCCTTGTGCGCAACTCCGAAGCGCTGCTCCTCGTCTATTATTACAAGACCTAAGTCCTTGAAATTTATATCCTTGCTGAGTATTCTGTGAGTGCCTATTACTATATCGGTCTTTCCGTTTTTAAGCTCGGCAACTATTTTTTTCTGCTCGGCTGTATTTACAAAGCGTGAAAGCATTTTAACGGTAACGGGGTAGGGCTCCATTCTTGCCTTGAAATTCATATAATGCTGTTTTGCAAGAATAGTAGTCGGCACAAGATATGCAACCTGTTTTCCGTCCTGTACAGTCTTGAAAGCGGCTCTTATGGCTATTTCCGTTTTGCCATAGCCCACGTCGCCGCATATAAGTCTGTCCATTACCTTGCCTGCCTCCATATCTGCCTTTACATCCTCTATAGCGGCAAGCTGATCCTCTGTTTCCTCATACTCAAAGTCTTCCTCAAATTCTCTCTGCCACAGTGTGTCGGGAGAATACATATAGCCCTTTGCCTCCAGGCGCTGAGCGTACAGCTCAACTAAGTCCTTGGCGGCAATATGCGCAGCCTGTCTTGCTCTTGACTTTGCCTTTTCCCAACTAGTTCCGCCAAGTCTGTTGAGCTTGGGCTTTGCCGTTTCTCCGCCTATATATTTTTGTACCATATCCATCTGGTTTATGGCAACATAGAGAACATCCTCCTTGGCATAGCCTATTTTCATATAGTCCTTGCTTACACCGTCGGTAAGTATCTGCTCTATGCCTCTGTATATGCCTACACCGTGATTTTCGTGTACCACGTAGTCGCCTACCTTAAGGTCCGCAATATTCTGTATGGGAGTACCGTCTTTTCTCTTTTTACGCGTTCTGCGCTTTTTCTTTTCCTCTCCTAGAACATCGTTTTCCGTTATGACCGCGATCTTGTCTGCGGAATATTCAAAGCCGTGGGAGAGATAGCCTCTTGTGATACAGACTATACCCTCCTGCAGTATGGTATCGTCTATATTTTCGGCATAAACAGCCTTTATATCCCTTTCCGTAAGCTCTTTGAGCATTCTTTCACATCTGGTGTGACCGCCTGCAAGAAAAATGACCCTATAGCCTTTTTTACACATATAGCCGATATCCTCAGCCATAAGATTAAGGTCGTTCTTAACAAGGGCAATGCTCTTTACACCAAAGCTTATAACAGCCTTGGGCTTGTATTCCTTAATGGTATGGAGGAGAGAACACATAAGCACGGTCTGTCTGCTGTCAAGAGCAGAAACTATGTGATCGTAGTCAAATACCATATTTATCTGAGAGGGCAGCATATGTCCCTTGTCTATCCTGCCTTCTATACTTTCCGTAAATTCCTTGAGTATAAAATTGCTGTGGTCCGCTACCCGTGAGGGCTCGTC
>CANQBJ010000092.1 GCA_947589665.1 uncultured Clostridia bacterium | reverse complement strand
AAATATTAAAATTCACAAGCAAAGCGAAGTGAATTTAGTAAATTATGAAGTAATTTACAATCGGAACATAGTTCCGATAATATATTTAAGCCTTTGAGAAAGAATAAGCTGTAGTAGATATACAGAGAACTGCCGTCAGGTGCAAGGCAGCTATTGAATACAGCCCTCCGCCTTTCAAGCAGTGCAGGCTTTCGGTGATGAGCCGAGGGGTAAGCCCCTTACAGCAGTAATGAGCGGCAGACTGTACAGTCTGCAATTTGGGTGGCAACACGGTAAATTCGTCCCAATATCCTTAGCGAATATTGGGATTTTTATAATTAAGGAGGATAAAAATGATAGACATTAAATTTTTAAGAGAAAACCCTGAAATAGTAAAGGAAAACATTAAAAAGAAATTTCAGGACAGCAAGCTTCCTCTTGTAGATGAGGTAATAGAGCTTGATGCCAAGGCAAGAGCGGCACAGCAGGAGGCAGACAGTCTGAGAGCGGAAAGAAAGCAGCTTTCAAAGAAAATTGGCGCTCTTATGGGACAGGGCAAGAAGGACGAGGCAGAAGAGGTAAAGGCTCAGGTAAACGCTCAGGCAGAGAGATTGGCTCAGCTTGAAGGCGACGAAACCAAGCTCCAGGCAGATATTCTCAAAATAATGATGACTATTCCCAATATAATTGACGAAAGTGTGCCTATAGGCAAGGATGACAGCGAAAATGTAGAGGTACAGAGATACGGCGAGCCTGTTGTACCTGATTTTGAAATACCTTATCACACAGATATAATGAAGAGATTTAACGGTATTGATCTGGATTCCGCAGGCAAGGTAGCAGGCAACGGCTTTTACTACCTTATGGGCGATATTGCAAGACTTCACTCTGCGGTTACCGCCTATGCAAGAGATTTTATGATAGACAGAGGCTTTACCTACTGTATTCCTCCATATATGATAAGGAGTAATGTCGTAACAGGCGTTATGAGCTTTTCTGAAATGGATTCCATGATGTATAAAATAGAAGGCGAAGACCTTTATCTTATTGGCACAAGCGAGCATTCTATGATAGGAAAGTTTATAGACACCATACTTAAGGATGAGGACCTTCCTCAGACTCTTACAAGCTTTTCACCCTGCTTCAGAAAGGAAAAGGGCGCTCACGGTATTGAGGAAAGAGGCGTTTACAGAATACACCAGTTTGAAAAGCAGGAAATGATAGTTGTTTGTCAGCCTGAGGACAGCAAAATGTGGTTCGATAAGCTGTGGCAGAATACAGTTGATTTCTTCAGAACTCTTGACATACCTGTAAGAACTTTGGAATGCTGTTCAGGGGACCTGGCAGACCTTAAGGTTAAGAGCGTTGATGTAGAGGCATGGTCACCAAGACAGAAAAAATATTTTGAGGTAGGAAGCTGCTCTAATTTAGGCGATGCACAGGCAAGAAGACTTAAGATAAGGGTACACGGAAAGAACGGCAAGTATTTTGCTCATACTCTCAATAATACCTGCGTAGCACCTCCGAGAATGCTTATTGCTTTCCTTGAAAACAATCTGAATGCAGACGGCTCTGTAAATATTCCTACAGCATTACAGCCTTATATGGGCGGCAAAACTATACTTACGCCTGTAGAATAAGGTGATGCTATGAGCAGAATGGATGAGCTTATAAAGAGAATAAACGAGCTTGCTGCCAAGAATAAGGCGGAGGGTCTTACGGACAAGGAGCTTGAAGAAAGAACTGCTTTAAGAAAGGAATATCTGGAGCTTTTCAGAGAGGGGTTCAAAAAGAATTATATTGATAATATGTACTATACAGATGAAGACGGCAATGAAACTAAAATAGAAAAGGTGAGGAAATGAGCCTTGATAAAAAAACAATTAAAAATATAATTTTGGTAGTATTTCTTATTGCCTTGATATGGACTGCCTTTCAGAATATTGGAATGCTGACGGTATATGTTCTTATGGTATTTAAGATAATCTTTCCTTTTATATTAGGCGGAGTAATTGCATTCCTGCTGAATATACCAATGGTATTTTTTGAAAGGATAATTTTCAAAAATAAGAAAACAGCCAATAATAAAATATGCAAAAGGCTGTCAAGACCTTGTTCTCTTGTACTGTCTATAGCGGCAATAGCGGCAGTGGTAACAGGTGTGTTTACTGTAGTTGTTCCTCAGCTTACAGATACTGTAAGAGAGCTTGGCATAACGGTATACAGATTTCTGCCGAAGGCAGAGGCATGGATACTTAATATCATAAACAATGATTATTTCAAGGTACAGATAAAGGAGCTGTTTAATCAGTTTGACTGGAAATCCCTTACCGATCATTTAGGTTCGTTTTTCAGAAGCGGCGGAGATATGCTTACATCTACATTAGGTGTGGTCACGAATATTTTTTCAACAACTGTGGACGTAGTCATAGCATTTATATTTTCAATATATTTATTATTGCAAAAGGAAAGACTTAATATACAGTGTAAAAAATTTGTTCTTTGTCTGTTTTCGGAAGAAAAATGCAAAAAGATATTTTATGTGTTTTCTCTTATAAACAGAACCTTCAACAAATTTGTAACGGGACAATGCCTTGAGGCGATCATTTTAGGCTCCTTATTCTTTATTGTAATGAGTATAACAAGACTGCCCTATGCATTGCTTGTAGGTGTTGTAATAGGCTTTACAGCCCTTATTCCTCTTGTGGGAGCATTTATAGGCTGTGTTATTTCAGCCTTTCTGATACTTATGGTAAGCCCCGTAAAGGCTCTTGTGTTCCTTGTGATCTTCATAATACTCCAGCAGATAGAGGGCAATCTTATTTATCCACATGTTGTTGGTAATTCAGTGGGCCTGCCGTCTATATGGGTGCTTGTAGCCGTGACCATAGGCGGAAGCCTGTTCGGCGTAGTAGGTATGCTGGTTTTCATACCTATGTCATCGGTAATATATTCTTTGCTGAGAGATTGGACAAAAAGCAGGTTAGAAACAAAGAATTTAAATGTTAATAACTATATATAGTAGTTTTTAAATTTTAAAACACTATATATGGGAAATATTGTCGTATTTTTGCTTACACTTTGTAATGAAATACCCCTTGAATTGCGCTATAATGTAACTTATCAGAAGACAAAAATTTAACTTGTTAAAATTTTTGTCGATGATAAGTTACCGACACGTCAGTGGAGGTATTTATATTAAAATTCACAAGCAAAGCGAAGTGAATTTAGTAAATTATGAAATAATTTACAATCGGAACATAGTTCCGATAATATAACTTATCAGAAGCAGAAAATAAAGCTTGCTTTAATTTTCTGCGATGATAAGTTAACGATATGTTTTTGAGTTTTATTGACCGAAGGGAAATAAAACCCAATGCGAAGCATTGGAAAAAGTCAAAAACATAGAGTATATGGAGGAACGAAGTTCCGAGATATATCAGAAGATAAAAATGGAACTTGTTCCGATTTTTATCGAAGATAAGTTAACGATATGTTTTTCCTGTTTTGGAGCATAGCGACAAAATGTACTGCGTAAGCAGTAAAAGGCGAAGCATTTTAGGAAAAACATAGAGTATCTGAAGGTGAAAATAAAGCTTGCTTTAATTTTCTGCGATGATAAGTTAACGATATGTTTTTGAGTTTTATTGACCGAAGGGAAATAAAACCCAATGCGAAGCATTGGAAAAAGTCAAAAACATAGAGAACACGGGGAATAAATCTTAATAAAGGGGGAGCAAAAATGCGACAGGAAGATACCAAAGTTTTAATTTCTATGCACAGCAAAGAAAACATATTTTATTTTTCATCTGCTCTTATAAATAATAAGAGGGTAGTTGAATATTGTGAGACAAAGGGAATAACTGATGATTTTGATAAAGCCGGCAGTATTTTCAAGGTGCTGAGTGAAAACAAAGTGTTTCCCTGTCATTTGCATAATGTGATTGACGAGCTTATATAATGCAGCTTATTATACAGGCTTTTTGATGTCGTGCAAAAAAATATAAAAAAAAGCTTGACAAAACCTGTAATTTGCATTATACTTGATTATGTTGTTAATCAATATATGGCCTGGTAGCTCAGCTGGTTAGAGCGCTGGCCTGTCACGCCAGAGGTCGAGGGTTCGAGCCCCTTCCAGGTCGCCATATATGGGAGCATAGCTCAGCTGGGAGAGCATCTGCCTTACAAGCAGAGGGTCACAGGTTCGAGCCCTGTTGTTCCCATTTTTAGCATACAGATATATTTCTGCATGCTTACGCTCGAGTGGCGGAACTGGCAGACGCACAGGACTTAAAATCCTGCGGGAGTTAAATCCCGTACCGGTTCGATTCCGGTCTCGAGCAGTAAAAAGGGCTTCGATGAT
>CANQBJ010000091.1 GCA_947589665.1 uncultured Clostridia bacterium | reverse complement strand
GGACTTGAACCCGTACCCAGTAAACCCGGACAAGATCCTTAGTCTTGCGCGTATGCCAATTCCGCCACTGCTGCATACCTGTGTTGTTCCGAACACAAGAAATATTTTACCATTAAAGCAAGGGAATGTCAAGAACTTTTTTGATTTTTTTAAGGGGTGATGTCATTATTTTGTTTTTCTCTGCGGTACAGAAAAATACCCGCTATTGTTGCTCCTGCTGCAAGTATAAAGGACACTATCATACTTACGGGAATACCAAATATCTCAAGCTGATCACTTCTTAGGGACTCTATCCAGAAACGTCCTATGCCGTAGCCTATGCAGTACATTACAGAAAGCTGTCCTTGAAATTTCTTGTGTTTGCGGCAGGCAAAAATTATTGCAAGCAATGCCAAATTCCAAAGGCTTTCGTATAAAAAGGTAGGGTGTACCTGTATGTAATCCACACCGCCGTACTGTATGACAGGGTATTCCACATTACCCTGATACAGAGCATTGCTGCCGTTTACCGCAAGTCCGTTTACGGTATCTGCCTTAAGCGCCATAGCAAGAAGATTATCCGTATATCTGCCGAAAGCCTCCCTGTTAAAGAAATTTCCCCAGCGTCCGAATATCTGACCTGTTAAAAGTCCCATTATTACAGTGTCCGTAAACAGCAGGAAATTTATTTTCCTTAGCCTTACAAATACTATTGCGGTAATAAGTCCTGCTATTATGGCGCCATATATGGCAAGACCGCCTTCTCTTATCTTAAAGAAGTCCAGAAGGCTGTCGCCGTGGAATACAATGTAATACAGCCGCGCGCCTATGATACCTACTATAATGGCGGCAAAGGCAAAGTCAGAATACATATCCTGACTTTGACCCGTTCTCTTAGCCTCGTTAAATACCAGCATTATGCCGAGTATCGCACCTACGGCAATAAAGACGCCGTACCAATAAATGTTTATGCCAAATAGTGAAAATGCCACTCTGTCAAGACTTTCAATGCTTATATTCAAATGTGGAAAATATATATCGCCCATTTTGTACTCCTAACCTCTGACCACAGACAGCGCCATATTTTCCTCTCTGTAATCAGACATATGCTTTAAAACTGTATCTACATCTATTTTATCATAATAATTGTAAATGTCCAGTATTTCTGCATTTTTACTGTAACAATCCGCTACAGATGAAGCAAAGGCATATATATCCTGAGCGTCAAATATCATTTTAGCCTTTTCCATATCTGCAAGGCGCTTTATATACTCACTGCTTATGCCGTAGGCAATAAAGTGGCTTATCTCCTCTGTGAGCTTAAAGGCAATTTTTTCATAGTCCTCGCTTTCGCCCTTTATGATAGCTGCGCCAAAGTCGCTGCCCACTACGTTCTCAAAGCCGAAAGTATTGTCTGCCAGTCCGCTTTTATAAAGTCTTTCTCTGAGCTTAGAGCTTTTTGCCGTAAGGATATTCAGAATGATATTGCCTGCGCATATTCTTTCCTCATAGGAACTGTCGGTGTTCCGACGAAAGCCTATATTGTAGACGGGCTTGTCCACAGACATATTCACCTCAATATCCTTGGGCTTGTGTTCCTCATTGCCGTAGTATACCTTTTCTGCGGCGCCCCTGCCAAGCTTAAGCTCCTCCTCGGTCTGCTCAAAAACGGCATCGCTGTCTACATCTCCCGCCACGATAAGAGCGCAGTTATCTGCCGTATAAAAGCTTTTATAGCTTTGTCTGAGCATATCCTCTGTAATACTCTCAACGCTTTCTACACTGCCTGCAACACTTTCACGGCATGGATTTTCATTGTACAGCGCCTTAAGGGTATTGAAATATATCTCCCAGTAGGGATCGTCCTTGTACATCTTTATTTCCTGCTCTATGATTCCCTTTTCCTTTCTGATGTTTTCATCGGTGAGATAAAGGCTTCCCACCATTTTAAAAAGGAGGGACAAGCCCTTTTCAAAGTTGTCGCAGCCTCTGAAATAATATGCCGTAGTAGTAAAATTGGTATAGGCATTTGTATCTATGCCCAGCCTTGTAAAGCTGTCAAAAAAATTGATGTTCTCGTCCTCAAACACCTTATGCTCCAGAAAATGTGCTATACCAAAGGGCTGTTCTATATCCCTGCCCTCCGACTTAAATCTTACATCCCTTGAGCCATAGTTGAATGCCAGCATAGCAAGCCTTTCGTTATAGCCCTTTTTTGGTAGTACATAGCACATTGTACCGTTTTCAAGTCTTTTGCTTATAATATCCATATTAACTCCTTAACATATACACAGTATCAAATACACAGCTGTCAAACACACCCTCAATACTGCGCACCTTTTTTATTTCCTCGGCGCTTTCCTCCATATCAAGAGAGCTGTCCAATATTATCTGACCTAAGCTGTAGTCCATTATCCTCTCTGCCTTGTCCTCTGCCGCCTTAAAGGAATTGACTATAGAGGTCTTGGCTGTTTCTATATCCTCATCGCCCACATTCTTAAAGGCATTTTCGACTATTTCCTCTACCTTCTCCTTGTTCTTGTCCTCAATTCCCGCCTCTATTATCATAATGGACTTAAAGCGCAGCAGCTTGCTTGAGATATAGTAGCACAGGCTTTCCTTTTCCCTTGCCTCCATAAAGAGCTCAGAGTTGGCATTGCCGCCGAAAAGCTCATTTGCCACAAGAGCCTTGTACCACTCTCTGCCCGTAGGATCAATATTCATTCTTATGCCTATGGCAAGCTTGCCCTGACTTATATCCATTTTTTCCTCAATATTCTTTATATCCTGGGGATTTTTAAGATATGTCATATCGAACTGCAGCTCGTCTCTTTCCTCAAAGGGCAGATATTTATTTACATAGTCTGCAATGGTACCGCTGTCCGTACTGCAAACCGCCATTATTGCAACATCGCCATTCTCCATAGCATAGTCGTATGCCTCCTGTATGTCTACACCGTCTATATCCTCGGCATAGCCGTCTCCTCTTATGCCGTAGTCCTCGTCGCAGCACATATTCTCTATACAGCGTTCTACGGCATATTTCCTCTTGTTGTTTATTATGCCCTCTATATTGTCTCTCAGGTCCCTCTTTGCCTCGTCAATACCGTTGAAAAGCGGCTCGAAAAGTACGCTGCCCGCAAGCTCAAAAACCTCCTCGGTATACTCAGGCAGCGTCTTAAAGTAAAGCTGTATGATCTGCTCCTCGCCCTTTTTCATTATACTGCAATCCATAACGGCGCAAAGCTCTTCAAGTCTTACTGCTATTTCCCGTTCTGTAATATATTTATTGCAGCCCTTTAAAAAAGCCTTTGCCAAAAGAGCGTTTGCCGTTGCTCTTTCCCTTTCAAGGGGCAGTCTCATCAGCACACAGAACACGGCTATATCAAATTTGTCCGTTTCCTCAACATAGAGATTTACTCCCTTTCTTATACTTGTTTTTTTCATATAACACCTCTTTACATATTCTTCCTCATATTTCTGAGAGCGCTTTTCTCCAGTCGGCTGACCTGAGCCTGACTTATGCCTATTTCCTCAGAGACCTCCATCTGAGTTTTGCCCTTGAAAAATCTCAGATCGATAATGTGCCTTTCCCTCTCGTTAAGGCTCTTCAGGGCTTCCTTTAGGGAAATGTTTTCAAGCCAGGTCACGTCACTGTTTTTATCGTCGCTTACCTGATCCATTACATAGAGGGCGTCGGCGCCGTCGTGGTATATAGGCTCGAAGAGTGAAATAGGGTCCTGTATTGCCTCAAGAGCAAATACCACGTCCTCCTTTTCAACTCCTATTTCCTTGGCTATTTCTTCAACTGTCGGTTCCTTGTTCTTTTCATTTATAAGCCTTTCCTTAGCCTGTAATGCCTTGTAGGCAATGTCACGAGCAGAACGGCTCACTCTTATGGGATTATAATCTCTCAGATAGCGCCTTACCTCGCCTATTATCATAGGCACCGCATAGGTAGAAAACTTTACGCCCCTTGAGGTATCAAAATTATTTATAGCCTTTATAAGACCTATACAGCCTACCTGAAAAATATCGTCTATGCTTTCGCCTCTGTTGTTAAATCTCTGTATCACGCTTAAAACAAGCCTTAAATTGCCGTATATATATTTAGCCTTTGCCTCCTCGTCGCCTTGCTTGAGCCTTTCAAAAAGCTCCTCCTTCTCCTCGGCAGACAGTACGGGAAGCTTACTTGTGTTTACACCGCAGATCTCCACCTTTGTAATAGCCATAGAAAATCCCTCCTATGTCTATTAGGTTTGCCCTGCACTGTTAAAATATTCAAATAACCGTATACTAAAAAATCCCATTTTCTGTGGAATGGGATAAAAATGGGCTGCCGCTGTGATGAGCCTGTTTTGGGAAATATGAAGTTAAATTTTTGTTTATCGTAGAAAAACGACCCTTCCACCAACCTTCGGCATCAGCACTTTCGGCTTCGCCGAAAGCCGACCTACGGTCGTCCGATAAATCTTTCGGTGCAATGTCCCCCTCCCCCTGGCTGCTTGGGCGAGCAGTAAAGCGTAAGCTTTA
>CANQBJ010000090.1 GCA_947589665.1 uncultured Clostridia bacterium | reverse complement strand
CTTTTTTTTCGATTCTAGGCTTTTGTAAAGCCTGTAGCCCTTGTTTTCATTTTTTATTCTGCAGGAGCTTTTATCAAATCTAAATTCCTTATCTCTCTTGGCTATTATAACTATATTTCCCTCAAGTCCCTTTGCCTGATGATAATTCATAAACCTTATGGCATCTCTTTTGGCCTCAAGAGGTATCTCCCTTTCAAGCTTCTTTTCTCTCATTTCCCTAAAGCGCTCTGCTATTCCCTGTCTGTTACCCTTGTACTGAGCAAATACGCTTTCTGTAAAACGGCGTATTCTCGTCATAGCGGAATAGACCTCATTTTCGTTAATCTCCTTATTGTGGGGAAGGAATATGTCAATATTGCGGAGCAGATATTCTGCCAGGGCATAAGGGTCCATATTTTTTGTATGATAGTATATATTTCTTAATCTCGTTATGCCCTCGGACCGCATTTCATTGCTGAAGAAATCATCTCCCAATACAACCTCCAGTGCGCCCGTCTCATTGTGATAGCTCCTATCGGCTAAATAGGAATAGAGTATTACAAAACGGCTCAAGGCATGATCGCTGTATACACTGTTTTTCATACCTGTGCTTACAGGAATATTACAGTCGGCAAACTTATTCAGATAGACATCCGAATTTGTGGAGGTGGCAGTAAGTACAAGAAAATCACTATATTTTATTTTTCTTACCTTGCCCTCTTTATCGCATATTTTCTCATTGCCTACAAGCCCTCTTATGACCCTGCACAGGTCGGCGGCATCCGTATCGAAGGACGCTTTTTCCTCTTCGCCGTATTCCCTATCGTATTTATATACACCGCATATAATATTTTCATCACAGCTGCGTCGGGAAATCATATTGCTGTAGCTCGGAATAATTTTCCCGAAATGAGAATTCACCCACTCCACAATACTTTTATCGGAGCGGAAGTTACGGTCAAGATTATAAACAAAGGCATTGTCCATGCCTGTCATCTTTTCCTTAAGCTCGTTATAAACATCAAGCTCGGCGCCTCTGAAACGATATATAGACTGCTTAGGGTCTCCTACCACAAAGAGACTGCCGTCTCTAAGTCTGTTTTCGGAGCCCTCCTCCAGACAAAGCGTAAAAAGCATTTTTTCCTGAATGTGATCCGTATCCTGAAACTCATCTATATATATACATCTGTATTTATCCGCAAAATATCTGCGCGCTTCGGCATTATTCACAATAAGGTCTTTGGCAGTTATAAGCAGATCGTCGTTTGAAATATGGCTGAAGCTTCTTGTTCTGTTGTATTCCTCCGCCGCCATAATGGCATACTTTGTTACAAAGCTTATTGAAGCAAGAGAATATTCATTATAAAGAGAAACAATTTTCTCCCTTTCTTCATCTTCAAACCACTTAATATAGCTGTCACGGAGAGCCGAAGGCATTTTTTCTTTTGCCTTATCTACCGAAGATGAAAAAAGACTTTTATCTACATTTTTTATGCCGCCGTCTTTTTTATAATATAATTGATCGAAGCAGTTTTCTCTGCTGAGAAGGACTTTTATTTTAGCGGCAGTTATAATATTGCTTTTTATTTCACTAATGCTGTTATAGCTTTTTCCACTGTCAAGATCATTTATGAGAAGCAGGAGCTTATCGTTTATCTCCTCCAGTATGGTCCTTGCACAACTTTCAAAATAGCCCATATCCTTTTTATCGGCGGACTTGTCGTAGACTATCTCCGTATCATTATCCCTTATTATTGTACAAAAATCTATAAACAGAGAACAGACTGACTTTTTAAAGCTTTTTGAGACAAATCCCTTATGAGGAAATCTGCTTATATCCTTCCATACGTCGGCAGTTATGTTGTCCATGTACCACCTTTCGAAAAACCTCTGTTTATCCGCCTTATCCTCATCCTCATCTATTACATCGGCATCAAGAGGCACCTTTGAATCAAAAGCCTTTTCCATTATCATTTTCTGACAAAAGCTGTGAATTGTTGATACAGTCATTTTATCAATATCTCTGAGCGCTTTTTCAAGATTGTCCCTTTCTTCTCCTTCAGCCGATAATACCGCCTTTCTCAAATCTGACGTAATACGCTGGTAAAGTTCGGCTGCGGCTTTCTTTGTAAATGTAATAACCACAAGCTCCTCAGGTCTTATTCCGGCTCTGAGCTGATTTATGATCCTTATAACGATAATTCGTGTTTTTCCTGCTCCGGCTCCCGCCTCTACAAACATATTTTTATTAAAATTATCGGGACTTACTATACTTTTTCTCTTTTCATCTTCATTATCAAAACAACACTGCATATCCGTCACCCCATTTTCTTTAAGCATATATCTCTGTAGCTGCAATATTCACAATCATTCCCATCATCGGCTATATAGTGTCCCTGTAAAAGCGTTTCTTTAAGCCTTGCTTCACTATCCTCATCCATACTGCCTATGTTTTTGGCTTCCTTGAATATATCCGACAGCAGATATGCATATACAAAGCTGACTGTATTTTCAACGGCACAAGGGTATATTATGTTCTGAGAGTACTTTGTCCAATTTTTGGGATCTCCGCTCTTGTAATCGATAATACGGTATTCGCCTTCGGCATTACGGTCTATTCTGTCTATACATCCTTCAATGCTTATTGTCTTTGAATTATTTTCATCCTCAACAGTATACAAAAGTCCGTCAAAATGCTTTTCACAGGCAACGGGCTGCCATTTTCCGTCATAAACCTCCTTATGCAGCTTGCTTATATATGCCCTGAGCTTCTCACTGAGTTCATCTCTTTCTTTTTCAAATACATATTTCTTGTCATAAAGGTATATTTTGGAATATTCCTTTATAAGATCGTCAAATAATCTGTCAAAAAGAGCCTCGTTTATATTTTCATTTGCGCTGGGATTGTTTATAAATTCTTCATTTACATACAGCTCCATTATTTTGTGTACAAAATTACCCTTTGCCAAGGAGGAAAGCCATACTCCCGAATCCCTATTACCAAAGCTTTCCTCCTTTATTTTCAGAACTCTCTTGTAATAATATTTCTGTGGACAAGCCATAAGCTCTTGAAATGAAGTAGCGCTTAAAGCAAGAGGCTGTTCGGGACTGTATTCATATTCGTATCCTTCCGGGGCAGAGCCGAAACGCTGCCACAGTCTTTCACTGTCATTTATTATTACGGGAGTATCTGTAAGCTCCCTGCCGTATGTATTGTACACCTCAGTATTTTCATAGTCTGAGGCAAGGCTTATATATGCGGCGGAGGGTGACATTTCCTTCATTCCCACTGTGTCAAATACACTGTAGCCTATAAATATAAGAGCGTCCTTATCCGCAGTCCTGAGTAATTTCATAAGCCCTGCCGTTCTCTTGTCGTTTATATGTGCGGCAAGCCCCTTGTTGCCCCTTATATACATTTTTAATTCTCTGTCGGACAGAACAGGCGATTCTACGATCCTGCTGTTAAAATGTGCAGAGGACAGACCAATTATAAAGTTATACCTTCTTTCTGTTATCTCGGCATTATTCAGCATAACAGCATTAACGGCGTCAGTCCTCTCTGCATCCTTTATATTAAAGCCTTCAAGTCTTTCCCTTATAAATGCCGTTTCCTCTCTGATGCTGCGGAAAGCAATGCTTTGCAGCTGTTTCATAAGAAGAGCTTCATTTTTCAGCCATACGCTTATATATTTTTTTTCCTCGTTAGAGCTATAGGTATACTTTTCGGCAAAGCCATAAAGCCTGTCGTAAAGCTCCGAAATACTGCCGTGAGCATTGAAAATATCCGTCAGGTCATCGAGAAAATTCAGAAAGGCAAGCTCCTTCTTCTTCCTTTCATTTTCTTCGTCAGAATATTCAAGCTCCTCTCTCTTCCTCAGAATGTATCCCTTATAGGCATTGATGCCCCACACTATTTCATTTGATGCAGAACCTATATAGCTCATATAGGGACTGCTGTTGCCCTCTATATGGAGCTTTGGATTTGTAATTACCTTCTTGAGAGCGCTGTACAAAAAGTCCTCCTCCGCCCAATTCAGTATATCAAACATAAAGCTTATATAGTCCGTACCGAGAGCCGAATATCCGCTTGTAAAGGTACAGGGAATATTTTTACTGCCAAATGCCGCACGGAGAAAGCCTTCATATTCACTGTTGGTATAGTATACATTTACCTCACCCAAGGGAATATTATTCTTTTCAATATAGTCTGTAATGTAGTCTGCCTCACCTGTAATGCCATAAGCCCTGAATGGAATGATACTGCCCTTTATTTTATTGCCGCAATATCCTGCAATACACAACTGCCCTTTTGAAATTAGCTTTACAAACTCCATCTCCAGCCTTGTATAGTCGTGACTTTTTAAAAGAGCATAGTTACCCTTAGGCATATAGTCACCATTACGCAGAATATCACAGGCTTTACTTAAAAGCATAGGATAATCGTATTTACCCCTGTCCCTGAGCCTTCCTTCAAACAATGAAATTATAGCTTCCAGTTCTGCAATTTTGACATCTGAGCTTTGTATGTATTTTCTTGTTACGGCATTGAGCCTTATTTTATTTATGCTTTTCAGTATTTCGGCAGCCGTGCCAAGAGAAAGCGATTCCACAGGCAGGAAGTTCATATCCTTTACTGTCTCAGCAAGTATTTCATAGAGTATGGCGCAGCAGGAATTTTCGTCTGTTTCCTCTATTCTTACTATACTTCCCTCCGAAGCGCAATAGGCTATTACCGTTTCTCTTGCAAGGTCTTTTATGCTCCTTATCTCTGTGTTAAAGCGCACTATGCCTTCTGCATTGCATTTTCTCACAAGCTTTGTGGCATTTCGTACATTTTTGGTAACAAGTATTTTTTTGCAGCTGCTCTCCTGACTGAGCCAATCGGCTATTTG
>CANQBJ010000089.1 GCA_947589665.1 uncultured Clostridia bacterium | reverse complement strand
TTTTGCCTTCGGCAAAAGCAAACCTTCGGTTTGGCGGATAACTTCTTCCGCTGCAATGGAGCTGTCAGCCGCGGCAAGAGCTTATATAAAAATAGTTGTGAGCGGGGCTGACTGAGAGGTCGTTAAACAAAAATTTATCCATTACCACAGCCTTTGCGGTAAATAACCTCCCCTAGCGTAGCGTCGGAGGGGAGGGGGACCATGCGCAGCATGGTGGAAGGGTCGCCTTACTAACCTAAACAAAAATTTAATTCATTATCTTTTCCTTATAGCCGCGGCACAGGTGTTTTTTGTTACATTTCTGCCGCGGCTATTATTTGCTTATCCTCTTTTTACCTCGACATTACTTTTCACAAAAATATCAAAGGTCCTGCCCCAAGGGAAGGAGGTCCTTTCCACCTCGGCATTTTCAACACGGTAGGCTACACCCTTAAAGCTGTAGTCGGCAGCCTTTATGTTATCGATAATACTGTCTATCTCAAGCATATCATAGAGCATCTGTGAATGGGTCCTGTCCTCTACGTTCGGTCTGTAGCCCTTGTTTGAAAGGGCGAGCTTGCCGCTCTTGGTATATATGCCGTCCTCTATTAGGTGTTGCAGCAGCATATTTATATGGGCCTCAAGGGAGGAAGAGGGACTGTTTGTACACTCATTTGCCACAGCATATACCTGAGCATGGGCTATACCCAAGCCTATGGCATTGGCATTTGTATTCCATGCGGAGTAGGCGCCGAGCATACCCAGTTCTTTTCTGTTTCGCATAGTTTTAAACAGGGTATTGTCCTTGAAACCGCTGAAAAGCTCTATAAGTCCGACACTGCTTCCCCTTTCGTGGGCTCTTTCCATTTTGGCAAGTATATCCCTTGAGGTATCTCTGTTAAGCTTATAGTCATACACAAACATATCAAATTTTTTGTCGGTATAGCTTCCTACGTTTCCCTTTGTGAAGTTAAAGGCGGTCCTTGTAATATTGCCCGGCTGTATCACGTCGAAGGACGCCACGTTCTGCACTACATCGTTATATGTAACACTTATATTTGCAGTCTTGTTTTTGCGCTGTACATAGTCACGGGCATATATAAGCTGAGGTATTTCGTCTGTACCGTAAATTATGTTTATGGTTTTTCCGTTTCCGGATATAGCTCTTCCAAGCTCCTTTTTATCGTATACGGAGGAAAGCTCTCTTTGTATTGAGGATGAAGAGGTTTCCATATACTGTCTTGCATAGCTGTATTTTATGGGCGAATTGTTCTTCATCGGTACCCAGTCAGCCTTTTTCTGAGCCATATATGTTATAAAATCAGGTACCTGAAGATCGTCGTTGCTGACTATGATCTCGTCCAGTTCTCCTGCCTTGTGCCATTTCAGAAGGGTTGAAAACATACCTGCCGTAAGGGAATAGGGCTTTTTGTAGTACTCCACATACTGTCTGTATGGCTCCTTGGTCTTTATATTTTTGTTGAAATAATGCAGGAAGCTTCTCTCCCAGTCCGTAAGCTTATCCTCACCAAGCTCGGCAGCCTTGCTGTCCACATAGCTGAATTCCATTATATACTGGGTGGGAGTGACCTCGCTGTACCTTTGCATAATATCGCTGTAATCGGCGCAGTCGGGATTTTCCTCAAGATAGTATGCCCCAAGTCCCTTGAGCTTTTTGTCATCGCACCATATCTTATTGAACCTTGTTTCGGGCAGGGAACGGGGCATTGACAGATTCACATAGTACTTAGGCTTGGGGAAGTCTGTTATGAGCTTATGCAAATCCTCAATAGCCGCCTTTGTATCATTATAGTTTATACCACAGCGGCTGCCTACAAGTCCGTTTGTTATATATGAAGAGGTGTTTATTATAACTGTGGTATATTCATTGTTGTTCTGAGAAACTATATTGTACAATTCCTCTCTTACCGCCTTGCTGTTGCCCAGATGGTTATCGGGTTCATAGGAGGAAAAGAAGTCCATATTTTTCTTGTCCACAGAAATATACTTATCCCCGCCTATTTTAACAAGGTTTTCAAGGTATTCGTCGCTTATGGGTCTGCCGTCCAAGGGAACGGTTATAACGGTATCTGCATAAATAACCGTTGAAAGCATAAGGGCAAAAACTGCCGCAGCTATAGTAAATACCAGTTTTTTCATATGTATCGCACACTCCTTTGTCATCTTATATTTATAAGTATAAAACATAATGCGACACTTTACAACACTTTATTTAAAACAGTCTTTATTCACAAAAAGTTTATTTTTTAAACATATTTCATAAAAAACCTTAAATTTTTTCGTGTAATATGCCGAAAGCAATTTTATTGACAATAGTTGTAAGTAATTATATAATTATACACAAGGGCAATGGCGCCTCTGCAATAGGGTCACCTGTTGCTTTTTTGCGCCATAGGTCACGTAAAAAGTATAAATAAAGCACAGAACGGAGGAAACAAAAATGGGTTATGTTGACAGAGTTCTTACAGAACTTATTGCAAAAAATCCCGCACAGCCTGAATTCCACCAGGCAGCTACAGAGGTACTTAATACTATAAAGCCTGTTATCGAGGCAGACAGCTCTTACGAGAAGGCAGCCCTTCTTGAAAGACTTGTAGAGCCCGAAAGACAGATAATGTTCAGAGTACCATGGATCGATGACAACGGCAATGTACAGGTTAACAGAGGCTTTAGAGTACAGTTCAACTCAGCTATAGGACCTTACAAGGGCGGTTTAAGATTTCATCCATCAGTAAACTTAGGTATTATCAAATTCTTAGGCTTTGAGCAGATATTCAAGAATTCTCTTACCGGTCTTCCTATCGGCGGCGGCAAAGGCGGTTCCGACTTTGATCCAAAGGGCAAGAGCGACAACGAGGTTATGCGTTTTTGTCAGAGCTTTATGACAGAGCTTTACAGACACATCGGCGCTGATACTGACGTTCCTGCAGGCGATATCGGTGTAGGCGGCAGAGAAGTAGGCTATATGTATGGTCAGTACAAGAGAATAACAGGTCTTTACGAAGGCGTTTTAACAGGCAAGGGCCTTACCTTCGGCGGTTCTTTAGTAAGAACTGAGGCTACAGGCTACGGCCTTGTTTATCTTACAGAGCAGATGCTCAACGATAAGGGTATGAGCTTCAAGGATAAGACAGTTGTTATATCAGGCGCAGGCAATGTTGCCGTATATGCTGCCGAGAAGGCTGCTCAGCTTGGCGCTAAGGTCGTATCATTCTCAGACTCCAACGGTTATGTATACGACAAGGACGGAGTAGATATCGAGTACGTTAAGGACCTTAAGTTCGTAAGAAGAGGCAGACTTGCCGAATATACAGATACTCACAAGAACGCAGAGTACCACGAGGGCAAGGGCGTTTGGAACATCAAGTGTGACATCGCTTTACCATGCGCTACTCAGAACGAGCTTAACGAGGCAGACGCAAAGGCACTTGTTGCCAACGGCTGTATAGCAGTAGGCGAAGGCGCTAATATGCCTTCTACATTAGAGGCTATTGATGTATTCTTAAAGAACGGCGTTCTCTTTGCTCCCGCTAAGGCAGCAAACGCAGGCGGCGTTGCTACATCAGCTCTCGAAATGAGCCAGAACAGTGAGAGATTAAGCTGGACCTTTGACGAGGTAGACGCTAAGCTTAAGGGCATCATGATCAACATCTGCAAGGAAATGACTGAGCAGGCTGCTCTTTACGGTATGAAGGACAACTTCGTAGCAGGCGCTAATATCGCAGGCTTTAAGAAGGTTGCAGAGGCTATGATGGCTCAGGGTATCGTTTAATATATTGCTAAATATATTGTATTGCTAAGGACTGCCATAGTGCAGTCCTTTTTAATGGATATATTTATCTGTATAAACTTATTGCAAAAGTTTTGGTTTGATGTTAAAATAATTTCATAATAAAAAAATACATAGGAGGTTTTTTATGTTCAAGAAATTATTAAGTCTTGCACTGGCAGTATGCATTGTGGCAGTACCCGTTGCGTCATATGCCGAGGATGTAGTAAACATACAGTGCGAGCTAAGTGAAAATCAGGTAAATGTCGGTGATGAATTCTATGCCGATTTCGTTGTAACAGAGAATGAAGGCGGTTACAATGCCATGACTGCCTATGTCAGCTTTGATCCTAAGGTGATACAGCCTGTGGAATGCACTGTTCCGGATATTCCGGAGGACCTTATAGTATATAATACAAGCGATGGTATAGTACATTCTCTTTTCTCTCATGTCCACATTAATTCAAGAATAAAATTTGTGCCCAAGAGAGGCGACAGAGATTATGACGGCTATGCCGATGGTCAGAAAACAGCCGGCGAAATAGGTATAGTCAAGCTTTCAGCCATACTTAGCGCAACGGAGCCTTCCGCAGACGGCTCATATGTACTTGCCAACTATACGGGTACAGGCGTCATTGCCAGATTTAAGTTCAGAGCTATAGCAGACGGCACCTCAGAGATATCAATGTATAATATGACCGGAAGCCATTCTACGGAAGAGGGCGCAGGTATCCCTATTGAAATATATGCCAACAGCGCAACAGTTACCGTAGGCAGCGGTATATTCGAAGAGCCTTCAACAGAGGTAACTACAACAGAAGTAACTACCACAGAGCCCACTACTGCTGCAAACAGCGTAAATAACAACAATTCCTCAGGCGGTGGCGGTTCAGCAGTCAATAAGGAGACCACAACTGTCGAAACAACTGCCGAGGTCACTACGGAAGAGCCTGCAACAAGCAGCAATGCCGCAGATAACAGCAACAGCAACAGCACAAGCCTTAGCTTTACAGATGTTGCAGACAATTTCTGGGGCAGGGATTATATCTATGATATGGCATCCAAGGGTGTTGTAAACGGTTATCCCGATTCTACCTTCAGACCTAATAACAACGTTACAAGAGCCGACTTTATAATTATGCTTTTAAGAGGTATGGGCATTGATATATCAAAGGCTCCGCAGTCCAACTTTACAGATGTGAATACTGCAAAGTACTATGCAAATGCCATAGGTATTGCAAAGGATATGGGTATTGCCAGCGGAAACGGTGACGGCACCTTCTCACCTGAGAGCAATATTACAAGACAGGATATGATGATACTTGCAAAGAAGGCTCTTGAAATAAAGACAGGCAGCGCCCTTACTGGCGATGCGTCTGTTCTGGAGCAGTTCAGTGACAAGGCGGATATATCTCCATATGCTGTAGACAGCCTTGCCGCTATGGTAAGCGAAGGTATAGTAAACGGTATGGGTGACGGTATCGCGCCTAAGGCCAACACTACAAGAGTTCAGGCTGTTGTTATAATAAGCAAGATAATGGATAAAATAGGCTGAGCAAAAAAAGCGTACTATTGACTCCCTATGTGGCTGTTTGTTGGCAAAGGGTTATGTATTAAATTTTTGTTTATAAGAATAGGTTCGACCTCTCAGTCAGCCCCGTTCACAGCTATTTTTATATAAACTTTTGCCGCGGCTGACAGCTCCCCTG
>CANQBJ010000088.1 GCA_947589665.1 uncultured Clostridia bacterium | reverse complement strand
ACTTTCAATGCGTACCCGCATAGCGGGTAGTTTATTGTTTCGCTCCTTCTCTCGCTCAACTGTCTAAAGACATTAATTTTAAAAATAAGGGCTTTCCGACAAAGCCCTTATTTTTATTAAATACAATATGACCTACCACTCCTTAATATCAAACTGCAACATATTAGAATCCAGGAAATGATCCCATTTTTCATAGTCGGGATATTCATGCTCCAGTTTTCTGAAGGCTGAATCATGGCTCATATTGTTATAGTGCAGCATTTCGTGATATATAATATATTTTACCACTTCTCTTGGCACATCTTTGGAATTAAGCACTGTGTTTATCATAATATTATGGGTGTCTCCGTAATGGATACCGTAATATCGCCTATATGCCTTATCCGTCCAGGTGATTGTACCAAGTCCGTCAAATTTTCCGCCAAACATTTCATCCTTTACCTCCTGCACCAGTTCATCAAGATCGTAAAAAGGTGTCCTGTCAAACGGAATTAATTCCAGCGGAAGCTCCTCTACCTTCTGCCCTATTATTCTTTCGGTATTTCCGTATATCCTTGCTTCACATACCTTCATAATATATTCTTCTCTGGAATTATATATTTCAGATGCAACAGGGAAAGAATCATAGACCTCGCCTGAATATTCTATAATATCCCGTCCGTTTTCCTTAGCTGCAATTGCAACATAGTAAGGTTCGATCTTCTTACGGTTTTCAAAGGAGTGGAATATAGGCGGTTCTTCGTTATTTCTTACGTTATCTATAAGCATATCAAGTTCATCTGACTTGGGCAAATCTCCAAACCCTCTGAAATACTGCTTTAATGCCTGTTTTCCGTCAAAATTATTATCATCCTTCCAGAAATATTTTTCTTTCATCATCTGTATAAGACCTGCAAGCTGACTTTCAAACACAAGCATATAATAAAGCTCTCCGTCTTTATCTATAAGAGTATACCAGCCTGTCGGCAGCATTACATTTTTCTTTGCTGCCAGATGCCTGAATACAATGCTTTTATATATTTCAATACACAGATTCCAGTCATATTTTTTCAGGTTTGATTTTCTTGGGTGAGGCTTTTCCTTTTCATCTTCTTCATCATCCTCCTTGCCAAGCACCCACTGAGGATCAAGCCATTTATTGAATACATCCCATTTATCATGAAAGTCCACAATATTCAGTTTATCTGTACCGTTAGCGGATATACCTCTCAATCCACGCCCTATCATTTGCATAAGAAGAGTTTCGCTCTGTGTTGGTCTTGTAATGAATACAGTCTGTATATCGGGAACATCGGTACCCTCTGTCATAATATTTACGTTGATAAGCACATCAAGCTTATTTTGCTTAAAATTATCAATAACCGCTTTATTGTCTTTTTTACCGTTATATATTACGTCGCATTTTATTCTTCGTTTTTTGAATTCATCACAAAGAAAACGACAGTGTAGTACGTTCATAGCAAATATCAATGTTTTGCCATATTTTTCCTTATTATTTATGTATTCATCCACAATAAGCTGATTTCTTGTATTTGAGGCGGCAATTTTGCTGACCAGTGTTTCCGGCAGTTCTCCGTAACGACGGATAAGTCTTTCCTCATCAATACTTATCTGCGGTTCAAACTCCTCATAGGTCTCTTTTCTGATAAAAACAGGTGTTGCAAGCACACCGCTTACTATAAGGTCCTTTAGCTTAATACTGTAGACAATAGTATTGTCAAATATTTTCAACAGCTCCGCACTGTCCTTATAATTAGCCCTGACAGGTGTTGCCGTCAAGCCCAGCAGCTTCACATTTTTTCTGCATTTACGGATAAATTTTATAGTTTCTCTGTATGTGGGAGCGTATGTATGATGAGCCTCATCAACAACGATCATGACCTTATCGGCAAGTATTCTGCTAAGATGCTCCTTGCTGCGGCATACAGATGCTATGCTTGCCACAATGACCTCATGCTTACCTGCCTGGGACATACTCTGATGCTCTCCCGATATACAGCTTATCCTATATCTTTTTATTTCAGGATTTACTATTTTACTAAGACCTGCATAGCGATAAAAACAATCGGCAGCCTGGTCTATGAGCATATGTCTGTGAGCAAGCCATAATATCTGATAGCCCCGACTTATCATTTCACGGATCAGAAAATAAGCTGCAGTACGGCTTTTTCCGCTTCCCGTAGGCATTACCAATATTCCGCCATAAGCATCATTATCAATAAAATGCTTTTTCATGGCTTTGACCGCATCCTCCTGATAATCTCTGAGCGGTACATCCTCAATACCGGTCTCTGCCATATTAAGGTCACGGGTATATCTGAAGGTAGAATAGCTGCTTTCCGGTATATTTGAACCGCTTATGCTTAATATTGCAGCTATATAGGCATTTATAAGGTCCATTGACAGCGCACGCTTGGTCATGATAGTCTTCATCTGATCATAGTTTCCTGCAACAATATTAAGGCTTTTGCATATCTTAAGCACCTCGTCCTTGTATTTCAGTATGAGATACTGTTCTATAATGCATCTGTAGTTCATAATAAACTTTCTGTCAGGATATTTGCAGATATTATATACACATCCTGCCAGATCATTTTCGTCACCGCTGTTTATGTATAGATCAGCATTCTTTATGCCTGACGCCTTAATTATTTCCTTTAAAAATGTAGGATCAAAACCGTTCCATGAGAATGCCATTACTTTACCTCCTTATAAATCAGATTTTCGCCCTGATAGCTTTCTATACTTTCAATCATTCTATTAACGTATGCTATCTCTTTTTCTGATGCGCCCTTGCTTTCTGCATACCATACATTTGATCTTCCAAATCCAAATTCATTGTACCTGGAGCTGCTTGCAGGCACAAACCACTTGCCGCCTCTGTGTCTTTCCATATACGGCAGCAGAACACAGTTTTCCTCTTCTGCCTTAAACCGATAATACTGTACATAACCCGTACTGAATTTATTATTCTGAAGATCTCTGTATACTGTGGCATCCTTATAAAACCCCACAACTCTCATGGACCCGGAGCCCGGAGCTTTTGATACAAATACTACATATACACCCTCGATCTTTTTTTCATTTTTCATAAGCTCACAGCCTGTGATTTTTTCAATATGAAGCTGTTTGTCTACAACAGCTACATATCCCAGACATTTTCCATACTCCGGTTCACCCCATGGAACAGGGTCGAAGTTGTAGCATTCATGTGCCTGACCGGTTTCCCTCACATAAGAGCCGCCGTTATAAGGAGAATCATCATCGGTAACTCCCCTGTAGTATTTCATATCTGCTATTCTTACAAAAATAATAGGTTTCATATTTTTTCCTCCTTTAATTTTTTTATTATAATAGCAGAAGAAAATATACAAGTACAGGGATAAGTTATCCCTTTAGCGCGTCGATAAAATCGACACGCTTGAAAGAAATGCTTTTTGGCATTTCTTTCAGTTCAATTAAGGTGGGAACCAGCCGTGTTTTCCGCAATTTTGGTGCTTAACACCAAAATTACAGAAAAGTTCCTGTCCTCGGAGGAAGTGAATTCCCTCAGCAACTTTGCTTCGCAAAGCAAGCCGCATTACTCTCTTGCGGTTGCAAACCTGCGGATTAAAGTCTGCGACGCTTTTTTGCAAGCTGTTCTTTATTTTAATTAATATTTATTGTCACAATATTGTTTTTTCGACAGTCTACAAGGATAAGTCATCTCTTTTTATTGCGCATAGATATTTTGTATTCCGTATGCTTTTCAAAATCCCTTATGAATTCAGATATATCATCTCCGTCAAGTAATGCCCGAATACATATATAATCTGCAATATTGTTTTCCTGAAGTACTCCGTCCTTCAGTTCAAAATATGTATTTGCCTCTTCTAAGCTCATATGTAATCCAACCGTAAATTTATATAGGAAATTGCGGCTTATTCTTATAGCGCCGGAGATTGTTTTTTTCATAGTGTCCATATTTATCTGACATTTGTCCTCAAGCTCTTCGTATGTTTGCATTACACTCAGATTATGCTCCTGTGTATAGCGAATTTTTCTTTGAGATATCATTTCTCTTAGTTTACACTCATTTTCAATAAAGTCTGACAATTCCCCTGCCGTTACATGAAATGACTTTTTTTCCGGTTCAAAAAATACACTTTGAAATTTTTCCCTTTGAATATTGTCTACCATTGTGATCCACCTTTGTATTTTTTAAGCATTGTTATTTCTTTACCTCAAAAAGCTCTGCCGTTTCACTGAGCAGCTTTCTTATTTCCAAATGCTGAGGGCAATGTCTTTCGCAATTTCCGCACTTCACGCACTGAGATGCAAGACTTCTGCCATTGGCATATCTTCTGTAATACATTCCCGCATTGCCCATATTATGAGTAAGCTGATATGTATTAAAGGCTGAAAAGTATTCTGGAATAGGTATTTCCATTGGGCAGTCCTCCGTACAGTAGCGGCACTTTGTGCAGCCTATGGCTGCGTTGTTTTCAACTGCGATCCTCACCTTTTCTATTATTTTCTTTTCCTCTTCATTAAGGGGAACGAAATTATCCATGAAGCTTATGTTGTCTTTCATCTGTTCTATGCTGCTCATACCGCTCAGCACAAGCATAACACCCTCCAGTGATGCGCAAAATCTCATAGCCCATGAAGCGTTTGAACTGTCGGGAGAATACTCTCTGAAAAGCCTTTGGGCATCTTCGGGAAGAGCTATAAGGCTGCCGCCCTTATTGGGCTCCATAACTATTATATTCTTGCCGTGCTTACGGGCTATATTATAGCATTCCTCAGAGCGTACACTTGGGCTTTTCCAGTCCAGATAATTTATCTGAAGCTGTACAAATTCTACCTCTGGATGTTTCGTAAGCACCTCGTCCAAAAGCTCAGGCTCATCATGAAATGAAAAGCCGAAATGCTTTATTCTGCCCTCTCTTATCTTTTCCGCAATAAAGTCAAATCCCCCGTATTCCTCAGTTTCCGCATAACTCCTCTTCCATATATTGTGGAAAAGGTAATAGTCAAAATATTCTACACCGCAGCGTTTTAGCTGTGTTTCAAAAAATATGGGGTAATCCTTGCTGCCCGTAACTCTTACGGTAGGCATTTTATCGGCAATAAGAAAGCTGTCTCTCGGATATCTTTTTACAAGAGCTTCTCTCAGCGCCTCCTCGCTTTTTTCACCATGGTAGGGATAAGCCGTATCAAAGTAATTAAAGCCCTTCTCCATAAATATATCTACCATATTTTTTACCTGTTCTATATCAATATCAGCAAAATCTCCCGCTGTCCTTACAGGCAGACGCATAAATCCAAAGCCTAGTTTTTTCATAATATATCCCTCCCTGCGATATTATAATAGCCATGAGTAAAACTCACAACACCGCATAAACACAGTGTTTACAGGCTAATTTTTTTTAATTGTCACTATAAAAATATAGAAACAGCCAACTATTCATAGTATAATTAAAATAGCAAAAAAACAACGA
>CANQBJ010000087.1 GCA_947589665.1 uncultured Clostridia bacterium | reverse complement strand
GGAAGGAGGGGCTAATTAATGAATCCTGTTAAAATAATCAAAAACGGTATTATTGATGAAAACCCGACTTTTGTACAGGTCATAGGTATGTGTCCTACTCTTGCCGTGACTTCATCAGCTATAAACGGCGTAGGCATGGGACTTTCCACAACAGCCGTTCTCATATGCTCCAACTTTGTTATTTCCTTAATAAGGAAGATAATACCCGACAGCGTAAGAATACCCTGCTACATCGTTGTAATAGCATCCTTCGTTACAATAGTGCAGATGGTATTGAAGGGCTTTGTTCCCGCTCTTGACGCTGCCCTGGGTGTATATATCCCTCTTATCGTTGTAAACTGTCTTATACTGGCAAGAGCCGAGGCTTATGCAGGCAAGAACGGTCCCGTAGCCTCTCTCTTTGACGGCGTAGGCATGGGCTTAGGCTTTACACTTGCCCTTACAGTTTTAGGCGCAGTAAGAGAATTCTTAGGCAACGGCAGTTTATTCGGTATAACTATACTTCCCGAAATGTGCAAGACTTTACTTATGATACTTCCTCCGGGAGCATTCATCACTCTTGCCTTCCTCATGGTATTGGTTAACCTTGTAAGAAACAGAAAGTAGGAGGTGGATAGATAATGGATTTATTTGTAACATTAATGGCAGCTATATTTGTCAATAACTTTATTTTCAGTAAATTCTTGGGTATCTGTCCTTTCCTCGGCGTGTCCAAGAAGGTAGAAACGGCAGCAGGCATGGGCGTTGCGGTAATATTCGTCATAGCTCTTGCTTCCGCCGCTACATGGCTTGTATATAACTTTGTACTGGTTCCTCTGAACCTTTCATATTTATACAACATAGCTTTTATACTTATAATCGCTTCACTGGTACAGTTTGTAGAAATGTTTATAAAGAAGAGCTCACCCTCACTCTATCAGGCGCTGGGTGTATATCTTCCTCTTATCACCACTAACTGTGCAGTACTCGGCGTTACTGTAACTAATATGGAAAGCGGCTTCGGCTTCATTAAGTCACTTGTAAACGGCGTAGGCGCTGCTGTAGGCTTTGCTCTTGCTATAATACTCTTTGCAGGCGTAAGAGAAAGACTTGAAAAGTGTCCTATACCCAAACCGTTCCAGGGCTTCCCTATCACACTCATAACTGCAGGTCTTATGTCTATTGCCTTTTTAGGCTTCTCAGGCATGCTTTAATAAGGAGGGTTTAAAATTATGGATATTAATGCGATTTTATTTCCCGTACTTGTTTTAGGCTGTATGGGTGTTGTATTCGGTGCAGTGCTTGGATTTGCATCTATCATATTCAAGGTAGAGCAGGACCCCAAGGTACCTCTTGTAAGAGAATGTCTTCCCGGCGCTAACTGCGGAGGCTGCGGATTTGCAGGCTGTGACGCTCTTGCCGAGGCTATTGCCAAGGGTGAGGCTCCCGTCAATGCCTGTCCCGTAGGCGGCTCAGCCGTTTCCGAAAAGGTAGCTGCCGTTATGGGCGTAGAGGCAGGCTCATCAGAGAAGATGACGGCTTTTGTTAAATGTCAGGGCGACTGCAACAAGGCTAAAACTAAATTTGAGTACTACGGTTCAGACAACTGCGCCTTTGAGGCAAGCGTAAACGGCGGACGCAAGACCTGTAACTACGGCTGCTTAGGTGACGGCAACTGTGTTGCTGCCTGCTCCTTTGACGCTATACACATAGTAGACGGCATCGCAGTGGTAGACAAGGAAAAATGTGTTGCCTGCGGCGCTTGTATAAAGGCTTGCCCCAAGAACCTTATAGACCTTGTGCCATATGCCAAGAAGGTAAGAGTTACCTGTAACTCCCTTGATCCCGCAGCTGTGGCTATGAAGGCCTGCGATACGGCTTGTATAGGCTGCGGCAAATGTTCAAGGGCTTGTCCTGTTGAGGCTATAGAGATGATCGCCACTAAGTCTGTTCCACCCGCAAAGCTTGCCAAGATAGACTACAGCAAGTGCGTAGGCTGCGGCAAGTGCGCAAGCGAATGTCCTAAGGGCGCTATAGTAAAATATAATTAAGTTTACAAAATAAGTAAATGATGATAAAATAGGAGATATATCAAGGATATATCTCCTATTTTTTGCGTGTCGGTAAAATCGACACCCTTGAAGGAAATCTGCCAATAAGCTATAGCTAAGGTGAGCCATATGAAAACTCTTACGGTCGAGGGCGTTGTGGAAAGAGTGACGTTTTACAATGCCGAAAACGGATATGCCGTATTTACAATTACAGATGATGAAAGCTCCGACAATGAAATTACCTGTGTCGGCTATATCCCCAATGTCAATCAGGGAGAAAGCGTTAAGATAACAGGCACTGTAGTCAATCATCATTTCTACGGCGAACAAATTAATATAGAAATATTTGAAAAGACAATGCCAAAGACGGAGCGCGCCATAGAGATGTATCTTTCCAGCGGCATAATAAAAGGCATCGGTCCCAAGATAGCCAAGAAGATAATAACGCGCTTTGGCAAAAACACCCTTGATATAATGGACAGAGAACCCGAACGGCTTGCGGAGATAAGAGGCATAAGCAGAGAAAAGGCAATGACTATAGGCGAGCTATACAAGGAAAAGGCAGAGGAAAGACGGGCTATGCTCTTCCTTGGCGAATACGGTATATCACCTACCTACGCTCTTAAGATATACAAGAGATATAAGGAACGCACTATTGAAATAGTTACCAAAAATCCTTATTCCCTTGCAGAGGATATATTCGGCATAGGCTTTAAGATAGCCGATAAGATAGCGGCAAATGTAGGCATAGCGGAAGACTCTCCCTACAGGATACGCGCAGGAGTAAAATATGTGCTTAATAAAGCCGCCTCCGATGGTCATGTGTATCTGCCCTATGATACTCTTGTAGACAGTACCGCAGAGCTTTTGTCTATACCCGCAATAGTTGTAGACAGGGAAATGACCTCCCTTCATATAGAAAATCACATATGGATAGACCGTAATAACGAGGAAACAAACGTATACCTTAATTTCTTCTTCTATGCCGAAAGCTATACAGCCAGAAAGCTTTACGAACTAAGTAATATTGACACGGGAGACTTTTACAACTATAATAATGAGATAGACGCTCTTGAGGCTGCCGAGGGCATAACCTTCGTACCTCAGCAGAGAGCCGCCATAACAGAGGCTATGGAGAACGGCGTGCTTGTAATAACGGGAGGCCCCGGCACAGGCAAGACAACTATTATAAATGCTATTATAAAGCTTTGTGAGGCAGAAGGACTTGATATAGAGCTTGCAGCCCCTACAGGACGCGCCGCCAAGAGAATGGAGGAGGCGACGGGGCATAAAGCCCAGACCATACACAGGCTTTTGGGCATAAGCTTTTTAAACGAGGATTCACACCGTCAGACCTTTGAAAAGGACGAGGACAACCCTCTTGAAACAGACGTTGTCATAATTGACGAAAGCTCTATGGTAGACATAATGCTTATGCACTCCCTTTTAAAGGCAATACCCATAGGCACAAGGCTCATACTTGTAGGCGACAGCAATCAGCTTCCCTCCGTAGGACCGGGCAATGTGCTTAAGGATATCATAAATTCCAAGGTTATAAAAACGGCAAGGCTTACAGACATATTCAGACAGGCGCAGGAAAGCGCTATAGTCACAAATGCCCACAAAATAAACGCAGGACAATACCCTGACCTTAAGGAAAAGAACAAGGACTTTTTCTTTATGAAAAGGTATAATATGGCTGAACTGCAATCCCTTATAGTAAGTCTTGTATCCACAAGGCTGCCTAAATATCTTAACTGCGATCCACTAAGGGATATACAGGTGCTTACGCCTATGCGCAAGTCTTCTCTCGGCGTGACTGCTCTTAACTCAGTACTTCAGGAGGCTCTTAATCCTCCCTCTCCCAACAAAAGAGAAAAGGAACTGAGAAAGATAGTTTTCAGAGAAGGGGACAAGGTAATGCAGATAAAGAACAACTATAACATAGAGTGGAAGATGGTTGAGCATGGAGCCGTTACAGACGACGGAGTAGGCGTGTTCAACGGCGACGAGGGCATTATAACCTATATAGACAACATAAACGAATATGCAGAAGTCGTTTTTGATGATAACAAGGTAGTACACTACGACTTTTCACAAATGGACGAAATAGAACTGAGCTATGCCGTGACAATACACAAAAGTCAGGGCAGCGAGTACAAGGCAATAGTAATGCCGCTTCTCAGCGGTCCCGAAATGCTTATGAGCAGAAATCTGCTGTACACGGGGCTTACAAGGGCAAAGGAGCTTGCAGTAATAGCAGGCTCGCCGGAAACGGTATTCAGAATGGTAGACAATAACAGAGAAGTAGGCAGATACACTGCCTTAGCAAGAAAGCTAAAAGAATTTTCAGATTTTGCGGAGGAAAAATAATGGATAAGATTTATGTAGACATGACAAAACCAAAATACAATAACATTGCAGTAGGCTTTTATGTAAAGGACCATGAGGTAATACCCTGTGGTACGGTGATACAGCATGTGGATGCGGATAAAAACAGTGATAAGTATGTAGATTTCAAGCAGTATGATATTCGCTTTATAATGGACGACTATATGCCTGAGGTCCCGTTCTATACCGTACCCTACACAGAGCTTATCGCCAAGGACAGTAAGGGCGGCTGGTTCGGTCTCATCGATAAAAGGGTGTGCTATTTCAGCTCCAAATTTGAATGCTTTGATGTGGCGGAAAGTCTTGACGAGTTTATTGCCAATGCGGAAAGCTGGCGCTCATCCCTTGTATTCCGCAGCGATGTAAAGGTGTATGACAGCAGGGCAGCAGCCGAAAAGGAAATAGAATTTACAGAGTTTGATATCTGATCACGGTCTGCAAAGGCATATCCCTGCGTTCAATTTCACATAGTAAAAAAATAGGCTATCGCATTATTTTTAATGCGGCAGCCTATTTTTCGTACTATCTGCTGTTGCAGTTATTGTTTGAGTTATTGTTGCTTGAGTTTCTGCTTGAGCTTCTGCTTGACTGGTTGCTGTTCTTCTTGTCCATTTCATTGCTTATCTCATTAGCAAACTCAACTCTGTTTGACTGATTGTTAGACTGATTGTTTGACTGGTTGTTTGAACTGTTGTAGCTTGAGTTATTGTTGCTTGAGTTTCTTTCGCTTCTGTTATTCATAAGAAATAACCTCCTCATTTACTTAAAGCTTATTTGATTTGCCTTACAAGATTATTATGGGCGAAAAAGCGATTAATATACTGTAAAATTTTTCCATAATACTTTAAGTATTAAATAAAAAAGGGCGGTTGCATTAGATTTGCTTTTAGCTTAATACTAACCTCTCCACCGCCTAACGGCAGTCCCCCTCCCCTGGTTAGGGGAGGTTATTTACCGCAAGGCGATGATTGTAGCTTAGGTATTGTTTTTCTAAGTAAATAAATTACTTTGAAAGACGTACTCCTTAACCTCCCCTATCAGGGAAGGTTATTTACCGCAAGGCGATGATTGTAGCTTAGGTATTGTTTTTCTAAGTAAATAAATTACTTTGAAAGACGTAC
>CANQBJ010000086.1 GCA_947589665.1 uncultured Clostridia bacterium | reverse complement strand
CTTATATTTCTTGGTATCGGAACATAGTATTCTTCCTTCCCATCTTCCGTCCTTACGCTTGTAAATATTTCTGCCTTGTTGTAGCCGAGATGTTCATAATGATCTTCGGCATGCAGCAACTCCAACTGAGCTTTTATGCATGCATCCGGGTCAGATTCAATATTCTTGAGTATCTTATCTATAAATGCTAAAGAAAATTTCAGCTTATCATAAACAAGAGGATTAACTTCGTATTTATCTCCGATAAGGGATATACATTTTACTTCTTGCCCGATGTTTTGTGTACTGTTATGCAAATATCCATCAATAACATATCTATATGTATTTTTGCAAGCAAGATCAAGTTCTTTTAAAAATATATTGAGTTTATGTTTTTCTCTGATCAAATAAGACTTATCAAAGTTCGGAAGCCACACATTAAGGCACTCGTTCTTTTCAAAACGTTTTCTGCCTATAGCCTGTACATACTTAATGGCATCAAGATGCAGGATTATTATGTTTTTAAAATTATAATCCTTTATATTGACACCGTTGTCTAGTACTGATGTGGTAATTAATACATCCTCGTTAAATTTGTCATTTGTGATGATTTCATTATAGGTATCTGAACCCTTCTCTCCATTGTCTATGTAAACAGCCTTTCTATTGCAATTATTATTTATAAAATCTTTCAGTTTCCTGCCAAATTCCTTTGACATGACAAAAATAACTGTTTTCTCTTTTGCTTTTATATTTTTAAATATTTCGCCAATATAGTTAAACATAGTCTCATTTTCAGAACTATAGCTTAAACGGCTAAATTTATAATTCCTGCAAATTTTAGGAAATCCAAAATATAAAAGATTATAAAATTCATTTTCCTGTAAGTATGTGTCAGGATAATCCGGGCATTTCTGAAGACATAGCTCATATCTAGTTAAAATAGGAATGATCTCATCAGCTGTTGCCGATATATATATTCTGGGGACAGTGCAATATTCTCTTAGGTGTGTTTATAAGCAAAAATTATCAATAGGAGCAAAGTTCCGGGAGGGTTATTTACCTCCCGAAGTTTTGCAGAGTATGTAATTTATCAATGCCTGTTTGGTAACACGCCAATTCTTGCCTGACCTATATCCTATAAGTTCCTTTGTGTCTAACAGATGATATAAAGTGTTTTTGCCTATACGAAGCACTTCACATACCTCTGAAGGTTTAAGTATTTCATTGTGGTTCTCTAACATTTTTGTTATCTCCTTTTTGATGTTTTTATTGAAATGTTCTTATATATTCAAATTAAAATCAAGATAATAAATCCTCACCCCGTAGAATCTCCTTCTATTTACATCTTACATCAGGCCTATTCCATATAACGGGTGCTATTTTGACTTTGAATATAATTTCATGTAAAAAATGTGATTTTTATAAAAATATTGATGTAGTTTAATGTGATATTTTATGGAAAATATATTGATTTTTACACGAATATATGTTATGATACAGATAAGACT
The DNA here is from genome assembly GCA_947589665.1 of uncultured Clostridia bacterium. Classification (GTDB taxonomy): domain Bacteria; phylum Bacillota; class Clostridia; order Lachnospirales; family CAG-274; genus CANPXH01. The sequence goes on along the minus strand of CANQBJ010000086.1, from coordinate 4,175 downwards.
AAGAAGGGAGGCTTTCATATGTATAGAAAAATAACGGAATTTTTGGAAGAATGGAAGGAAAGCAAGCACCGTAAGCCTCTTATATTGCAGGGGTCAAGACAGGTGGGCAAGACCTATTCCATACTGGAGTTCGGTCGTACCCATTATGAAAATACGGTATACTTTAATTTTGAAACAGATCCGAAACTTAACGCGACCTTTGAGGAAAATATAAGCCCCTCTTATCTTATTCCCATTCTTTCTCATATTGCGGGACAGACTATAGTCAGAGAGAAAACTCTTATTGTATTTGACGAGGTGCAGCTGTGCGAAAGAGCGCTCACTTCATTGAAATATTTTTGCGAGGAAGGACCCGAATACCATATTATTGTGGCGGGAAGTCTGCTGGGCGTTGCCGTCAACAGGGATAAATTTTCTTTTCCCGTAGGAAAGGTAGATATAAAGACTCTCTATCCAATGGATATGGAGGAGTTTATGATAGCTCTTGGCGAGGAGGCTCTTGTAAAGGAGATCAGGAAATGTTTCCAAAATGATACGCCTATGCCCTCTGCCCTGCACAGCAGGTCTATGGAGCTTTATCGTCAATATAATGCAGTGGGCGGTATGCCCGAATGCGTGAAGCAGTTTGCGGAAACGGGGAACTATGTTTTAATACGCCATATTCAGGATACCATATTGACAAGCTATCTCAACGATATGAGCAAGTACAACAATCTCAATGAAATAAAGAAAACACGCCTTGTATACGACAATATTACCGTACAGCTCTCCAAAAAAAATACCCGCTTTCAATATAAGCTCATTAAAAAGGGCGGACGCGCCTCGGAGTTTGAAAACGCCATCGAATGGCTTTGTCTTTCGGGTATAGTATCTCAGGTATTTAAGGTAGAGCAGATTAAAAAGCCCCTTGAAAACTATAGGGATATTGACGCATTCAAGATATATGTTTCCGATCTGGGGCTGCTTGCCGCAAAAAAGGATCTGACGGCAAACGATATTCTCTATATGAGTGAGGAATTAAATGATTTCAAGGGCGGGCTTGCGGAAAATTATGTGAATGTTCAGCTTACCGTAAACGGCTACAGGACCTATTATTGGGAGTCGGGACGCGTAGCAGAAATAGATTTTGTCATACAGCGCGAGGGTAAACTCATACCCATTGAGGTAAAATCCGCAGATAATACAAAGGCAAAAAGCCTTAAGGTATATATGGACACCTATAAGCCGGACTATGCCATAAAGCTTTCCGCCAAAAATTTCGGCTATGAGGACGGCAAAAAAACAGTTCCCCTCTATGCGGCGTTCTGTATATAAATCCTATACTTCGGTTTTATCATAGAGGTGTCAGATACGGAAAATAAGCCTGTATGACAAAACAGATTTTCTCGGAAAATATCATAGACATAATTATTGGAAAAACTTCTGTTATGCTGAATTATACTTGGATTATGCGTCATTAGACTTTGTCGTAAAAATTTTACCTGTATTATATAGGTTTGTCATTGTTTATAGTTTTTTGAATATTTCGTGCAAAATATCATCATATTGTGTTGACAATATATATATAAATGATTATAATATATACAAGGAGGCGATATTAATGGAGATAACAAATCTTAATATCAGAATAAGAAAAGATATAAAGGAAACAGCTGAGGAAATATTCGGCGAGCTTGGTATGAATATGACAACGGCTATAAATATATTTTTAAGGCAGTCTATAAGAGAAAATGGTATTCCTTTTGAACTCAGACTTGACCAGCCCAATAAAATTACAATGGATGCCATAGAAGAGGGCAGAAGGTTGGCTATGGATTCAAGCGTAAAGGGATATACCAGCATAAACGAACTGAAGGCGGCTCTTGAAGAATGAAATACGAAATAAAATTTACCAATCAATTCAAAAAAGACTTGAAGCAATCCAAAAAGCAAGGCAAAGATACAGAAAAGCTGTTTACGATTATTGAAAAGCTGGCAATGGGCGAACAGCTTGAAGCCAAATACAGAGACCATACATTAAGCGGTAATTACAAAGGTTGCCGGGAATGTCATATAGAACCTGACTGGCTGCTCATTTATGAAATTGTCAACTCTACTCTTGTGCTTGTGCTTTTTCGTACAGGAAGTCATTCGGAATTATTTTGAAGATTTGTTTAATATTAGGAGGAGTGTATGCTCCTCCTATTGTTTCAGCTAAAATTAGTTTTTTAGTTATAATATACAACATTTTTATATCCTTTAAACATTTACATCTGTTATTACCTATACACCTATCGCCTTGGTACATGGTACCTACCTGCACTTATTTCCGTAAGTACATCCCACCCACCGACAACAAGGGTGTATTCCTTGCCGTCGAGTGTATCCATACATAGCTAACAGCAGATATGTACGGATCCCTAACTTTCTGGGTGCATGGTATTTAATTATTATCACTCTCTATGAATTTTGCCTGTTTAGCAGGAAATCTTGAATATACATATACCGTATTTTCTTTATTCAGCAGTCTGGCTCTGCCTATGGATTGTTCCAGCTCTTCAGCTATGAGGTATATATGTATTCTTTGCAAAAGCTTATCCTCAAATGTAGAGAAATAGAACTTGTACTGCTCATATCTTACCTCTCTGAAATTTATACTGTCATTGTTTATTATTTCTATATCATGACCCATAGTAGCTGCCATAAGCTTACACAGCATGTCGTTAGGAAAAGGTGTTCCCAGTATAATCAAATCTTTGTCCGAATAAGTATCCTTGCCCTGAGTATTGCCAAAATGCAGGTCTGTAGATTCTGCTTTATACTTCTTGAAGCATATTTCATAACAGTCCTTATCCGTGTATCTCTTTCTTATATTTTCAAATTCCTTCGTATGGTTCTCTATCCAAGTACGGCTGAAACTGTTGTCTGTATACTGCAATATCGTGCCCTTGTATTCTGCTTCGGGTATATCGTAATTTTCTATTTGCCTGTTTTTAAAGAACCCGGCGTAAACTTTACTGTCAACCGTAGCCGACATTAGGATTATCTTTTGTTGGGGCAGTTCTCTCAGCCATGCGTAGTATACCTTGTCATCATCAACCACCGTAGCAGAGGCATTTATGAATGCTTCAAGATCAATGGTTATGTTATCGTCCTTTGATATAAACCTTCTTGTTCTTCTGCTTAAAGGTATATAAGGCTCGGAAATATGTTTTTTATATTCCTTTTCTTTACTGCTCATATAGTATTTGAGCCTTTTTCTGATATGCCCTTTTATGTAGAACCGCTCTCTGATATATTCCAGTTCCGATATATCTACACAGTCAGTATGGAACATAGTCTGAAGGATATTCTCATCTATTATGATAGTGTGGTTCTGAAGAACCTCTTCGCTGAACTGATAAAGCAATCTGAAATGTGTAGTTACTATATTTCCTTCATACTGCATAACCTCCCTCAGCTCTTCTCTGTACAGCTTTATACTGTTGTATCTTTTTTCAAGCTCTCTCATAAATTCACGATAGCTATACAAATCGCCTTTTCTGTAAAGATATTCTAATGCTTCTTTATCGTCATCAGATATATCACAAGGAAGCTCAGGAGTTGCTTTGACATCAATACCATTTGCCTTCATTCTTCTGCATACCTCGCTTTTAAGGTCATTTGTAGGTACGGCTATTATACAGCTTATCCCAAGTTCCTTTATACATTTGATATAAGTATGAGTCTTTCCTATGCCTGTCTGTGTCTTTATTACATGAATACGATTATCTGCACTAAACATTGCTTTTAACAAGCTTCTATATAACTCCTGTCTTGCATTATCTATATCTGTATACGATATTTTGTTATCTATTACAGTTATCCGATTCTTCATGGTTTTTACCGTGGTGATGATGTTCTTTCCATGCTCGCATTCATTGCTGTGCGGGCAGAAATCCTCACATCTCTTAGGAGCATAAGGACACTTCGATATTTGAGTACAGTTGGAGTACCATTTATCATAGTCATAAGACATATCTGTACATTCTCTTAGGTTTGTCATTATCCTTCTGAAATACTTTATACCTCCGTTAATATGTACAAGGTTGGTAAGTATTCCCCAAAGCTCGTTATAGAAAAGCCATCTTGTACCGTCTGCCAATTCTTTTACAAGCTGACAGTCTCTGCAGATCTCAGTGCTTGCTATATTCTTT
>CANQBJ010000085.1 GCA_947589665.1 uncultured Clostridia bacterium | reverse complement strand
GCTTTTGCCGCGGCTGACAGCTCCCCTTGCGAAGGGGAGCTTTAGGTTTATTCCTTTCAAAGTCGCTTATTTACTTAGAAAAACAACAATTAAGCTGCTGTCACAGCCTTGCGGTAAATAACCTCCCCTAGCGTTAGCGTCGGAGGGGAGGGGGACCATGCGTAGCATGGTGGAAGGGTCGTTCTTATTACGTTAAACAAAAATTAAATTCATTACCTTTATATACATTCATAAAAAGCACAGCAAAACAAAGCCTCAATAAGCCGCAAACATACATTGGTCGCAAATATTGGTCTATATTATCAGCTTTACATATACGCAAAAAGGGCTGCCGCATTTTAATGCGGCAGCCCGATTTTAAACAATATTCTTAATTGCTTTTTCTTAAAGGTATCTGATAAGTGCTATCTAACATGTGCTGAAGAAGAATAGCAACATCTGCTGAATCTATCTTTCCGTTTTGGTCAAGATCGATCTTTTCCTTACCCTCAGCAGCCATATTGCCGATACCCTTTAATGCATAGTTAAGAAGTGTGGGAACATCACCAATTGAAACTGTACCGCTTCCGTCTGCATCACCATATTTATCAGGTGTTGGCAGAGTTGTCGGTTCAGTTGTAGGTTCGCTTGGCTTAGTTGTAGGCTCAGCCGGCTTAGTTGTAGGCTCAGCTGGCTTAGTTGTAGGCTCAGCTGTTGTTGGCTGAGTAGATGTCTCTGTTGTTACAGGAGGAGCAGGAGTATCTGAAATAATACCTACATAAGGATCAGTAAATGTAAGATTCCTTGCCTGTGACTTAGATGTAGTTGCTGCAATGCCTGCAAGCTCTGTTGCTTCAAAGCTTGTAGTATATGAGCCTACTCCGTCAACCGTAAGTGTTGCCGTCTTAGCTGACATATCTATTATAACGGTATAGGTATATTCTTTATTTGCTGAAATAGCTTCCTGCTCTGTCGGAACATTGCCATATGTAGGATCACCGTTAGCAGCCTTGATCGTATCGGTTCTTACAGTTATCTTCTTGTCACCGTTTGTCGCAAAAGCAGCTACATTTACTTTATTACTATCGACAACCTGTATCATAGGCCACTTGCTGCTTGAAGCGCCGGGTGTAGCCTTGCCTGTTACTATTACCTTGCCTGATGTAATAGGCTTATCAAACGGGATATATACATCGGCTGCAAGGCCTTTGCCTGTACCCAGATCCTTATCTGTTGATGTATCCTTAAGATCCCATACGCCGTTTGTATGTGTGATTGAGATACCGCTTTCGCCGTTGTTATCTGTAGGCGTACCTGTCTTAACAGGATCAGACTTGGTATTGTCCTCGGTCTGCGCTGTTGTAGGCTGAGTAGATGACTCTGTTGTTTTAGGAGGCTCGACAACACTGATATCTTCATAGCGTAAGTAATAAAGATGTATCTCGCTGCCCTTACCTCTCTTAAGAGTATGAGTGCCGCCTGCTATATCGTTTATCTCCAGTATGCCCGTATCGGGAATAAGCAATTCCTTGTCATCAAAGTTAGCATAACGTCCCTTGCTCGTATTGTCGAATACAAGTGTAAGCTTACCTGTAGCGCCTACGCCGTTTGTAAATGTTACGCTACCCTTGCTGTCCATCTTAAGACATTCCTCATATGTTCTGCCTTCAAATTCAACAGAAGGTCCCTTTGAAGTAGATGTTGTGCCGCCAAAGATGTAGAAGTCACTTTCGTTGCTGTAGTCGTCAAAGTTATGCTCTTGATCGCCTACACCGCCGACAGGTGCGCTTGTAGTTGCTTCCGTTTCATCGGCATCTGTTACAGCCTCTGTAGTTGGCTCTGCGCTTGGATCTGATGCCGTAGTTGCCTCTGTAGGAGCTACAGGCTGCTGACCGGTAACTGTACCGCCTACTATCATATCCTTGCTTGAATCATAGTTTGTAACAAATTGCTTTAAAGCAGAGTCAACGCCATAATTTGTATCGCTGTTCATTGAAGCGGGGAACTGTGCTCTGTTTACAATGCCGCCGCCGACTGAACCTGCATATTCCTTAACATTTGCCTCAACTGTCTCTACAGGGTCGGGAACTGCAAGATTAGCCACCGCAAGACCTGTGTTGTCATAAGTCTTGCCGCCCTGTAATGCCTTAACACTTGAAGGCACTTCTTCGTTTCTGCTTGTTGCAAGATATGCATCAAACTGAGTTGTAGAATCCGTTGTGCTCTTGCCATAGTAAATAGGCTCATTGCCTGTACCGTGGTATTCAATAGGATCTGAACCTTCTATTATGTTGTTATATGCCTTTATTATACCGCCGTCTTCACCTGAGAATGTACCGTTGTCCTTGACATATCCTGTTGCGTCCATAAGGTCTGAGCCCTGCATTGAGCTGAGCATAGGATGCTTACAGTTCTTGAATACGTTATTCTCAACAAAGGCTGATGACTGATATGCAGTACCTACGCCGTACTTTGAAACGCCGTCATATAAGTTGTTGTATACATGAACGGACATAGTTCTTATTCTTGGATGTCTTGAGTCGGAATGGTCGAACCAGTTGTGGTGGTAAGCAATAAAGTTAGGACCGCTTTCGCTCTTCATACCACAAAGAGATGACTTTCCTGAATCCCAGAAATGGTTATATGAAAATTCACAGTACTGTGAATTATTCTTTACGTCAAGAGAACCGTCGCCCTTAGCCTGGTCTGCGTCTCCGCCTGCGTCGCCGTAGTAGAAATCTACATTATGTACCCATACATATTTGTTCTTTGACTGTATTGAAACACCGTCATCGGAGAAGTTTGATATACCAAGGTTCTTTATTTCAACATTGGCTGACTTCTGGATATCGAAGCCTTCCTTTACGACTGCGTCTTCGCCGACGCCCTCGAAGGTAATAAACATATCCTTGTAATCCTTGTTTGCCTTTACCTTAATTATGCCATTTGGGTGTACCGTACCTATTATTCTGATACAAAGAGGCGTAGGATTAGAAAGCTTGCCGTGTACCTTTTCCGAAGTGATACCGGAATCACCGAAGCCGCTACCTGATAAACCGCCGTTTGAATAGGAAACAGTGTTAAAATTATCATCCGTTACATAAATGACCTTTGCATTTGACTTAAGAGTACCGTCTGAATTGTAAGCACCGGGAGTAGACTTGTTTGTCTTGAAGGCAAAGCCGTCTCTCTTATAGCCTGCTACATTGATATTTGAAGCCGTTGCATCGGCAATAACAGAACCGCTGCTGCCGTATGCTTCTACCTTTACATTGTATGTACCCTCTGAAAGGCCTAAAATATCGGCTCTCCAGTAGGAACTGTACTTTCTTATAAGCTCATCGTCTATCCTTGTAAAGCTGCCTGAACCCTTCTGATATGAAACCACATATTGAACTGCGTTTGCAACGGGGGTCCACTCTATATATGCGCCTTCCTGATAGCCATTACTTTCCGTAATGGTAATTCCGGCTGCTTCAACAGTCTGCACATTTGCGACCTTAGCAGGGTTTATGTCGGCAACTGTCACTACAGAAACCAGCATAGTAGCTGCCAATAATGAGCTTAAAATTCTTTTTAAACTCTTACTCATTAGTTAATTCCTCCTTAAAAGATATAATATAGTTTTTCGTCAAAATGACGATATATAATTATTATACAACTTTTTAAAAGCAAAAACAATTAAAATAGAGCAAATAACTCTTTGTATTTTTCACAAATTTACACAACATTTTTTGTCTATTTTTAATATCCGTTTGGATGTGTGCTGTGCCATTTCCATGCTGTTTCTATTATGCGGGAAAGAGTGTTGAAACGAGGCTGCCATCCCAATTCCTTTATAGCCTTTTCACTGGAGGCAATAAGGGTGGATGGGTCGCCTGCCCGTCTGCCCTCAATTACAGCCTTTATCTCTCTTCCCGTCACTCTTCTTGCCTCTTCGACTACCTCCTTTACGCTGAAGCCTGTGCCGTTACCCAGGTTGTATACAGAGCTTGTGTTATCTCTGAAAAGCTTTTCAATAGCCTTTATGTGAGCGTCCGCAAGATCCGTAACATGGATATAGTCCCTTACGCAGGTGCCGTCAGGAGTGGGATAGTCGTCGCCGAATATGGCGATCTTTTCCCTCTTTCCCAGTGCAGCCTGCAATATAATAGGTATAAGATGACTTTCGGGAGAGTGATCCTCGCCTATTTCTCCCGAAATATGAGCTCCAGCCGCATTGAAGTATCTCAGAGCAACATATTTGATACCATAGGCATTGTCGCTCCATTTAAGTATTTTTTCAACTGTAAGCTTGCTTTCGCCATAGGGATTTGTGGGAACAGTAGTATCGCTTTCCACAATAGGTATGTTCTCAGGCTCACCGTAGGTCGCTGCGGTTGAAGAAAATACTATTTTCTTTACGCCTGCTCTGTTCATTGCCTCCAAAAGCCTTATTGTACCGTAGACATTATTGTCAAAGTACTTTAAAGGCTCAGTTACACTTTCACCTACAAGGGAAAAGGCTGCAAAGTCAATAACTGCGTCTATTTTATTTTCGCCGAAAACTCTGTCCAAAAATTCGGCATCCCTCAGATCGCCTTCATAAAATTTTGCGTCCTTGTGTACTGCCTCTCTGTGACCCTTTACAAGATTATCTGCCACAACCACGCTGTGTCCCTGTTCTATAAGCTCATAGACAGTGTGACTGCCAATATAGCCTGCGCCTCCGCATACCAATACGTTCATACTCTTCCTCCTAATGCAAAATTTTTAAATTTTAACTATAAAAAAAGCCTGTATTAAACAGGCTTTGCAAGGTATGAGCCACTCGGGACTCGAAAACCTGTTTATTTTTTAAAACCTCTGATATTTACTTGGTTTCAAAGACTTATTTATTAATAAAAGCACATATAAGACACTTTTAATTTAAAACTACATTGTATGTTTTGGAACAACCATTAATTTATATTAAATTAATGTATTAAATAATTTTATTAATTATTAAAAATACATGGTATAATTTTATATTCATTTTCCCTCGTTGCTCGCATTAAACCATATAATTTTATATCTTCACCATTTTTAGATGTAAGTTCTACCCTATAAGGAAAACCTGGAGCTGTTCCTCTGCTTACAGACTCAAAAAAAGCACTATGTACTTCACCATTATTAAGTTTCAAATCTTTTTGACATCCAATGCTTCTAGAATAATCAGATAAGCATTTAATACTAAGTTCATTCAAATTATTATCAAAAAGAATAGCATATTTAGATATAGGTTCTAAATAATGTTCTGCCCTAAATTCTATTTCATAACAAGAATTAGATTTTTTTGTAACATAACCCTTTACATTTTCTACTGTTTGAAATTGTGGTCTAAATGTATTATTGCCATTTATAATATCAATCATTTGACGTAATGCAATTTCTAAACCTTGAGCATATACATCTATATAAAATCATGTTTTCCCCTTTTTACCGAACAATTTTTATAATTACTACACACTTACCGTTTCAAAAAATAATTTCTTACTATTTACATTAATTATACTATACCTATGTTCTATTTTCAAATAAATTTTTATATCTTTTTTATAATTTGCATTTTTATAAAAATCTATATTCGCAAAAGTATACCTTTTCAAACACTCTTTTATTTCACATAAACACCTTGATTTTATGTTTGTAAATGTGTATATGAAAATTTGCAAACGTTTGTAAATATATATTGACTTTTTCAAACATTTATGATATAATACAGGTACACTAAAAAGAGAAAGCGAGAGGGTATTATGGCAGAATATTATTATGCAAGAGTTTCAACCAAAGACCAAAATCTTGACAGACAGATAGC
>CANQBJ010000084.1 GCA_947589665.1 uncultured Clostridia bacterium | reverse complement strand
ACAGTATCTTATACATTATAACATAAGTCCTGATTCAGGGCTTTAAACACTATAACTATATAATACGAGGAGGTATTCATAATGAGATTTAAAAAATTGATAGGCGCTCTGTTGAGCGTATCGATACTGCTCACAAGTGTACAGACTGCAGTATTCAACTCTGTTGTAACAGCGGCAGAGACAAAGGTGACCATTTCGGAAAGCAATGGCTGGCATGAAAGTGCATATGTAAAGTGGACAGCCTATACAGGCGCCGAAGGCTACAACGTATATGTTAAGCCCGAAAACGGCGAGTACACAAGGCTTGACAGTATGCTGGTAAGAGAATATGCGGCATATTTCAGAGCAGACGCTCTCGGCCTTGCAGCAGGGGACTATGTATTAAAGGTAGTTCCCGTTGTATCAGGCGCTGAGGTGACTGAGGCAGCTGCAGAAACTTCCGTTCTCACGGCGGACAACTATCTTAGAGAAGGCTTTGCCTTTTCAGCGGCTTCACCGAATAAGTATACAACAGGCGCATATGAACAGGACGGTACATTGAAGAAGGATGCAGTTGTTGTATATCTTACCGATGCCAACAGAGACAGTCTTACCATACCGGGCCATGAGGATATGGGAAAGGGCATAAACGCAATTATGTCTAAGGCAAAAAATCTCGGCGCTCCTCTTGATGTAAGAGTGCTGGGCAAGGTAAGAAAGCCTGCCGATATCAATGTTGACTCTACCTTAAGAGTACAGGACGTAAGCAACGTGACTATAGAGGGCGTAGGCCATGACGCTACTCTTTACGGCTGGGGACTTTCTCTTAAGAGAGTAAACAATGTGGAAATAAGAAATGCAGCCATTATGTGGCATTGTAACGGCAGTGACGGTGATGCTATTTCCCTTGATACCGATAATTACAATGTATTCATACATAATATGGACTTCTATTACGGCGCGCCCGGTGAGGATGCAGACCAGAAGAAGGGCGACGGCACTGTAGATATGAAGGAAAGGTCAGACTATATCACCGTATCATACAATCATTTCTACGATACGGGAAAGTCAACCTTCTCAGGAGGTCAGTGGGAGCTTAACAACAAGCAGGACCCTGCTGCCAAGGTCAATGTTACATACCACCACAACTGGTTTGACCATTCTGACTCACGTCATCCAAGATGTGTTGTAGGCAATACTCATGTCTATAACAATTACTATGCGGGCAACGGCTATGGCGCAGCAGCCTGCGAAAATGCCTCTGTATTTGTAGAGAGCAATTACTTTGATAACTGTTCAATGCCTATGATGATAGGTTCACAGGGCAGTGACGCATACAGAAGCAAGGGTAATTACGAAGGCAGCAAAAATCTTTCCAACCAGGACGGCGGTATGATAAAGGAATACGGCAACTACATTACAGGCGAGGACACTTACTTTACTCAGAATAAATGTGAGGTAGAGGGTCAGATAGATGCCTACAGTGTAGATTCTCCAAAGGACAAGGTGCCTGAAACAGTTAAGGCTCTTAAGGGCGGCTGGGCTTATAATAACTTTGATACTGCCGATACCATGTACAGCTATTCTCCCGATACGGCAGAAGAGGCAAAAAATAATGTTATTGCAGGCGCAGGTAGAATAAACGGAGGAGACCTTAGCTGGGAATTTACTTCTGCCGACAATAAAAACGGAAATATCATAGAGGGATTAAAGTCTGCTATACAGAACTACAATTCTCTTCTTCTGAAGGCAGGCGGCTTAAGTGTTGAGGGTACTGCTCCCGTAGAGCCTGAAAAACCATCGGAGGGAACAACAGAAGCCCCTAAGGACGGCGGAACTCTTAAGGATGACAAGGTATGGGACCTTTCAAAGCTTTCCACAGATACCGTTGACGGTATCCGCTTTGGCGAAAATCTTAATGCTCCCGGCGGCGGTGTAAACAGTTATATTTCCGATGACGGCTATTATTACGATATAGAGGGATATTATACAAGCGGCAATAATCCTAAGGATGCAAACAATTTAAATCCCGGAGGCAAATCTGTACCCGTTACAGGCTGTTTCCTGTGTGTGACTGCCCCTGATGACGGTGTTATCACTACGGCTATACGTACAGGCTCCAATAAGAAAAGCTATGTATCTGACGGAAGCAATGCGCTCAAGGTAATAGATAATACGGGCAATCCCAATAATTCCTTTGATCTTGTGCGCTTTAACGTAAAGAAGGGCGTAGATTACTATATCTATACAGACGGCTCCAAGATAAGGTTTGCATATCTGGGCTTTACGGCAGGCGCTGTATCTGAGGAAACAACAGAGAATACAACAGAGAATACAACAGATGCACCGCATACAGGTGACAACGACAAGTCAGATGTAAAGGCTGAAAAGACAGGCAGCAGCCTTAGCTTTACAGCAGGTGTAAGCAGTCTTAAATATAAGAAAACAGGCTTTGTATTCAAGGCAAACGGCAAGGAAGTAAAGAAGTCTACCAATACGGTATATACATCTATCAGCAGTTCTTCCGTCATTCCTTCCGACCTTGACAAGGTATATGAATATGCCTTCACTATAAGCGATATCCCGTCTGCCGATACTCAGATAGAGGTAACGCCTTATGTTGTGACACAGAGCGGTGAAACTGTCCTTTCAGATACCAAGATATTCAGTCTTGGCTTAGTACAGTAAGGAGGCGGCATAATGAAAAATTATATAAGACCCGAAATGAAGATCACATTGTTCAAGGCTGAGGATATAATCACGGCAAGCGGTTCTGCTCCTACTCTTGTAAATAAGGGTGAAAACGGCGAGCCTATGAAAGAGAGCTTTAGCTCTATGTTCGGAAGCAATTAAATACAGCCTTAATATAAACATATAAAAAATACCGTGTCTATATTTCAGACACGGTATTTTTATGGCTTTTTATATGCTATTTTTTCGACCTTTTTCTTTATTCTCTGCAAAGCGTTGTCAATGCTTTTTTCCTCCTTTTCCATTATTACGGCAATTTCCGTATAGCTTTTGCCCTTAAGATAGAGAGCCAGTACTCTTTGCTCCATATTACTCAGAGCGTCAATAATTGCTCTTTCCATAGCCTTGCGACTTTCCTTGCCTATTACAAGGTCTTCGGGATTTATATCTGAGCTTTGTATAAAGTCCAGGTAGGTATAGTCATCATCTCCGCTTACGCGGTTATCCATTGAAACAGAGGAGTTGAGAGGGGAATGCTTTTGTCTGCTTGCCGCTTTTATGGCGCTTATTATCTGTCTGTTTATGCAAAGCTCGGCAAAGGCAACAAAGCTGACCTCCTTTTCGGGATTAAAGTCCCTTATTGCCTTGTAAAGTCCTACCATACCCTCCTGAATGACATCCTCCTTGTCTGCGCCCAGTATGAAATAGCCTCTTGTCCTTTTTCTTATAAGGCTTTTGCACTTGGTGTTTATAAGGTATTCAAGGGCATTGATGTCATTTTCCTTCTGCACCTTCATAACAAGCTCTTCATAGGATAGGTCATCAAATCTATTCACATCGATCACTTCTTTCTTCTAAGCTTTTCCAGAAAGTCTGCTGCCTCTCTGTCCAGATTATCCATAAGCATATTATTCTTAACGGGCTTGTACTGATTTATCCTTTGCCTTATATCCTGAGTAACAGAGCTTACATCTGCGTACAGGTCTCTTGCAGACATTCTAAGAGAACCCTGGGACAGTATTATCACCTGTTCAAGTCCGTCTGATGTAGCTACGGTCACCTTATAGTTTTTGGAAAGTATATGGCTTGTTTTTTCTATATACTGATCGGCAGTTTCCGCCTCCTTGGTATATACCACATATATATTGCCGTGCTTTGCGACGCTGCCGATACCTCCCGCTACCTTATAGGCGTCAAACACAAGTATAAGCTCCATTTTTTTGACACCCTGATAGTTGCACATAATGGTAATAAGCCTGTCTCTTGCCGCATCTATGCTTTCCTCAGCCAGCTTTTTAAGCTCGTTCCACGCAAATATTATGTTGTATCCGTCTACAAGTAAATATTCTTTGCTCATATGATCTGTTACCTCAATAAAATATCATTATAATTATACAACAATATACTTGTAATAACAAGCAAAAAAGGACTGTCTCATGGCAGTCCACGGTTTATTTTACGGGCTTTTTAGTATCAAGCCACAGTCTGTACATATCTAATTCGCCTTTAAGGGTCTTAAGGGCAAATATCACAACGGAAATATCGTCAAGCTGTCCCAGTACCGGTATGAAGCCTGGTATAAGGTCAAAAGGTGATAAAACATATATGATAGTAAATATTATTATGACCTTGGAGCTGAAAGAAATGTGTTTATAATCCCTTTTTATATAGTCTTTTATCATACGGAATGTAAGCTTAAAATCTTCGGCATATTCCTTTAGCCTTATATCAAAATTAAAGTCATATATTATTTTTTTTAATCTGTTCATTTATTCACAACCTTAATTGGCGGTAAGAACAAAGTCTGCTGAAATTGTCTGCCCGTCTACGGATAAATTTATTTGCTTGGTAAGATCGGAATAGCCGTTATGCTTTGCAGTAACCATATATGAGCCTAAGGGCATTTCCTTTGTAAATGAGCCTGTGCCTGCCGCTGAGTTGTCTATATAAACAACTGCGTCTGCAGGCGTTGTGCTGAAAGTGACAGAGCCTGTCTGAGTTTCCTTTATCATATTTATCGCGCAGGTATTTTCGTCAGAGTCTATCGTAACCTGTGTTGTAAAGTCCTGATATCCTTCCTTTACAGCCTTTACGGTATATGTTCCGTATTCCAGAAGATTGGATTCGGTAGGGGAGTATTCCTTATCATTTATATAGAGCTTATAGCCCGTTACATTTGCGGTCACATTGAGTACGCCTGACTTGACCATTGCCTTTGCCAGATCAAGTATATAGGGTTCCTTGGGGTTGATATTTACTTCCTTTACTATATCATCACAGTTGGAGCCTGTGATTTTTACCGTATATGTTCCCTCCGCAAGATATATATTAGGAGTGTTCTTGTTGACAGTACGCTTTTCATTATTGATATATACAACGGGATAGCTTATGGAGTTGAGATTTCTCAGCTGAAGCTGACCGTGTCCCTTCTGTACGTTAATGGAGTATATCTTGTTTATCTTTCCGTCGTCATATCCTCTTACCTGTACAAGATCAAGAGGACTAAGCTCTTCAAAGGTTATAACGGTATTGTATCTCTTTGCCGTAGTAATACCGTCAACATATTTATAGGTCTGGTCTGCATGGCTTTTTGCCTCGCCGGTAAATTTAATAAGCTGTGCCGTCTTGTTTATGGTAATGCCGTAATCTGAAAATTCCCAGGCATTTTTACATTCCTTAAGCTCGGTAAGACGTTTGTCCTTGTCGAATATATAGGTATATATATCGCCTGCGGTAATGCTTTCGACAGATACATTCTGAGGAAGTATGCTGTTTTCCGTTACGGAAACAACATTTGTCGTTTGATTCTTGAGATTGAGGAACGTAATGGTTCCTGCGTTTGTATCTGTTGCCTTTACAACTGCATCGATATCGGAGCCTGTGAGATTTGCCAAGGCTTGACCAGCTATGTCATTTGCGCTGAAATGCTCTGTGGATATCTCGCCTTCGGAATCGCTTATTATGTACTTGTACACAACAGAAAAGCTTGCTATGCCTACAATAAGACCCATAGCGACTACAAGTGTCATCATTACGGGCATAACGCTCTTTGTTTTCTTCTTGTGATTGGTCATATCGCTGTTTGTTTTGTTATTTACCATAATATATCACTCCTATACCTATAATCCTCTAGCCATGAGTAAAACTCACAACACCGCATAAACACAGTGTTTACAGGCTAAATTTTTTAATTGTCACTATAAAAATATAGAAACAGCCAACTATTCATAGTATAATTAAAATAGCAAAAAAACAACGAA
>CANQBJ010000083.1 GCA_947589665.1 uncultured Clostridia bacterium | reverse complement strand
ATGATTCATTTGAATCTCCTCCTATGTTAAATTTGGTTGGCGGACCATTTTTATTGTAACATAGGAGGCTATTTTTTGTTCATCGCTTTAAGCTTTTTTGAACCACGCGTATAACGTGTGGTTTTCTATATACAAAAAAATCCTGAGTCGGTATAAACCATCTCAGGATTTTGTCTGTTATACAGAGGGGTATTCTCAGCATATCCGCCTATATCCGCCTTGGTGCTTTCTTATACATTAAATCTGAAGAGAATAACGTCTCCGTCCTTTACAACGTAGTCCTTACCCTCACTTCTGTATACACCCGCATCTTTGGCGGCGGCAATAGAGCCTAAGCGCACAAGATCGTCATATGTAACGACCTCGGCGCGTATAAATCCTCTTTCAAAATCGGAATGTATCTTTCCTGCTGCCTGTGGAGCCTTTGTACCCTCTTTTACAGTCCATGCTCTTACTTCCGTTACACCTGCGGTAAGATAGCTGATGAGTCCCAGAAGTGAATAGCTTGCCTTTATAAGCCTGTCCAGACCGCTTGCCTTACAGCCCAGGTCCGCAAGAAATTCCAGCTTTTCATCAGGCTCCAGTTCGGCTATTTCCTCTTCTATCTTGGCGCATACTACAAACACACCTGAGCTCTCTTCCTTGGCAAGCTCACGCACGGCTTTTACATAGCCATTGCTCTCACCGTCGTCGGCAAGGTCCTCCTCTGCCACATTGGCAGCGTAGAGTACAGGCTTTCGGCTAAGCAGTGTAAGACTGTCTGCAAAGGCAGTGTCCTCGTCACTTGAAAACTCTATCTGTCTTGCATTTTTGCCCTCTTCAAGTACAGCCTTTATTTTCTTAAGGACCTCTAATTCCTTAGCAAGAGATTTGTCGTTCATAGCCTGCTTCTGTGTTTTGGCGATCCTCTTGTCAACGACCTCCAGATCGGCAAGTATAAGCTCTAAATTAATTGTTTCGATATCCCTTACGGGGTCTACCTTTGCGTCAACGTGTACAACATTGCTGTCATCAAAGCAACGTACAACGTGAACAATGGCATCCACCTCTCTTATATGGGAAAGGAATTTATTGCCTAGACCCTCACCCTTGCTGGCGCCCTTTACAAGTCCTGCTATGTCCACAAACTCTATAACGGCAGGTGTCACCTTCTGAGTAGTATACATATCTGCCAGTACGTCAAGTCTTTTATCGGGAACAGGCACTATGCCCACGTTAGGGTCTATAGTACAGAAGGGATAATTTGCAGACTCCGCTCCTCCTCCTGCCAGAGAATTGAACAATGTACTCTTGCCCACATTAGGCAAGCCTACGATACCTAGTTTCATAAATATAACTCCTTACGTTAAAAGAGGCGGTAGCTCCGCCTCTATAATAATTTTAATCTCTTCCTGCAGCTGCGCCTACAAGCAAGCCTAAAAGGAATACCAGTACGGAAAGGGCTGCTGCGCAAACAGCCAGCTTTGGCTTTTCTTCATCGGGTACGAACACACCGTTCAATGAATGCGCTCTTGCTTCCTGCTCTGCTGCACGATAGTGCTTTGTTGGTCTTGCGTATCTCATAAATGATCCTCCTTTACAAATTTATCTCGTATATAGTTATAAATAGTATACCACATTTATACAGAATATAAAAGAGTAAATTTCATAAATTTTAGATTGAATACGCGCGCATAAAGAAGTATACTGGTATAAAGAAATAAGGAGGTTTTGATATGAACGATTATAAAGTATTAAAAAGCGAAGAGGTATACAAGGGCAGAGTTTTTACTATAGAAAAGGATGTTATAAGCCTGCCTGACGGCAATACCGCCGAAAGAGAGACTGTAAGACACGGCGGGGCCGCCGCAATGCTGCCTATTGACAGTAACGGAAATATCATATTTGTAAAACAGTACAGGCACTCTGCCGGCAGAATAACTCTTGAGATCCCTGCAGGCACTCTTGAAAAGGGAGAAGACCCTATTGATTGCGCCATAAGAGAATTGGAGGAGGAGACCTCCTGCAAGGCTGACAAAATGACATTTCTCTTTAAAATGTATTCTGCCATAGGCTTTTGCAGTGAAATACTATATATCTATATAGCAGAGGGACTTTCACAAGGGCATTTCAATATGGACGATGACGAATTTATAACCCTTGAACGTCACAGCGTAGAAGAAGCAGTCAATATGATATTCAACGGCGAGATATGTGACAGCAAGACCATAGGCGCCGTACTTGCATATAAGGAATACAAAAACAGACAGCCGTTACATTGATATACCAAACACAAACTTGTTTTGCCTTATATAAAGGTGGAAATAAGTTCTGTTACGCTATTTTACTGGAAAGGGCTGGCGTATTAAATTTTTGTTTATGGGAATAGGTTCGACCTCTCAGTCAGCCCCGTTCACAATTATTTTTGTATAAGCTTTTGCCGCGGCTGACAGCTCCCCTGATTAGGGGAGCCTTAGGTGGGAGCCTGCAAAAGCCCTTATTTACTTAGAAAAAGCAATACCTAATCTACTGTCATAGCTTTCCGGTACACAGCCTCCCCTAACCAGGGGAGGGGGACCGCCGTTAGGCGGTGGAGAGGTCTATTTTATTCAGCTAAACAAAAATTTATATGATTTTCCCGTGACCTGGTCACGAGAAAATGAGTTGTTTTATTTTAATACAATTAGAATATTTATGTGAACAGTCCGCTGAACAATAACTTATCAAATAAAAAAGGAACTGTCGCAGCTTATTTTCTTTAATGCTTAGTGCGACAGTTCCTTTATTATATTTTAGTTACTGTTTATAGGCTGTGACTGAGAAGTCTGAGCAGGGAGCATACTGCCTATGCGCCTTGCAAAGTCCACAATATTCTGAGTCTGTAATATTACCTTGCCGGGACCCTGCAAAGTAGTGACAAAAAGGCCTTCTCCGCCAAGGAAAATATTCTTGAAGCCCTTTACTCTTTCTATATTATACTGGACTGTGGAATCAAAGGCAACTACATTGCCTGTATCTACATAGAGTATCTCGCCGGGAGCAAGCTCTTTCTCAATAGCATCGCCGTCTATCTCAAGCCAAAGCATTCCGCCCTGCTCCACTCTCTGCATGATAAAGCCCTCTCCGCCGAAAAGACCTTTCATTACACCCTTGCGCCATACTGTAGAAAGCTCCACACTATCCTCTGCGCAGAGGAAAGCTCCCTTCTGAAGTATCATACCTATATGCTCGTTGGCATTTATAGCCATAATAGAGCCTGGCGCCGTAGAGGAAAAGCATATTACGCTGTCGGTATAAGCCTTGTATGTAACCATAAACATAGATTCACCGCTGAAGGCTCTTGCAAGACCTTTCATGATCCCGCCTCTTGTGCCGGTATCCATATCGATGCCCTCGCCTCTCCATGCCATACCGCCTGACTGAGTGTAGACTGCCGCACCTGAGGGAAGCTTTATTTCCACCGCGGGAACGGTAGTTCCTATAATTCTGTACTGCATATAATACCTCCTTAAATTAATTTCTGATTTTATTTTACATCCTTTATCGGAAATTTGCAAGCATTTGTCACAAACAGTCATTTTGACGGCATAAAAGCCGCACAACAAGAAAAACAGCCCACGGGGAAGAGCTGTTTTTCCTGAAAATATAAATATAAATTGGGGGGAGGAAAATAACTAACAAAACATTAATTATTTCTCTAATGTTATTCTACATCAATCATATTGTTTTGTCAATAGTTTTATGAATATTTTGTAAATCTCTTAATAAAATATTCATTTTTACTTTTTTATTTATTTTCTATTAAACAAATCGCAAAGATACTTTAAGTTTTTAGCCTGCTCCTCCTTAATATCCTCCTTGGCAAACCTGAACTGCCAATTGCCTCCCGCTACTCCCGGTGTATTCATTCTGTCCTCAGTATCGCAGCCTATTACATCCTGTATGGGGATAATGGCATACTTGGCGGAAGAGGAAATGGCATATCTTATAAGGTCCCAGTTTATATTATCCCCGCTTACATTAAGTGTACGTCTTACAAAGTCCTTCGTATCCTCATAGCAGGACTTGTACCAGCCTATAGTGGTATCATTGTCATGGGTACCCGTATAGACAACATAGTTGTCGTGATCGTAGTTATGGGGAAGATACGGATTGTCAGGCATACCAAAGGCAAATTGAAGTATTTTCATACCCGGAAGTCCAAGCTCATCTCTCAGTTCAAGTACTTCGGGATTAAGGTCGCCCAGGTCCTCCGCTATTATATGGAGAGAACCCAGCTTATTCTCGATCGCCTCAAATACTTCTGTACCGGGACCTTTCTTCCATTTTCCGTTTACTGCGGTTTCTTCGCCGCTGGGTATGGACCAGTAGCTTTCAAAAGCCCTGAAATGGTCGATCCGTACTATATCCACAAGCTCAAGTATTTTTTCGACTCTCTTTACCCACCAGTCGTAGCCCTGTTCCCTGTGGTTTTTCCAGTTGTATAGAGGATTTCCCCAAAGCTGTCCGAACTCGCTGAAATAGTCGGGAGGCACTCCTGCTACCTGAGTGGCAAAGCCCTTTGTATTTATGTGAAAAAGCTCTCTGTTTGCCCATGTATCCGAGCTGTCACCTGCTACGAAAATAGGTATGTCGCCTATTATCTCAATACCCTTTTCATTGGCATATTTCTTCACCTCTGCCCATTGAGAATAAAACTCAAACTGCAGGAATTTATAAAAATCCGCCTCGTCCTTTAAAAGCTTGCCGTATTTCTCAAGAGCCTCAGGCTTTCTGTCTCGAAGAGACGCCGGGAAACTATTCCAGCTTCCACCGTAGAAACAGTCTTTTACACCGTCGTCATCCATAAACTTTGAGGCTGACTTATAATATGCCTTGTATTCGGGACTTTCGTAGGTGTTTCTTCTCTGCTTTATAAAATAATTCTTAAGCGCCATAAAAAGGCTGTAATCCTCAAGCCAAAAAGCATTTTTTTTACAAAAGCTATTGTAGCTCCTTGTAAGAGGCGCAGACTTCATAGCCTTAAATCCCTTAAAGGCTCTCCTGTAAATTTCATATTTATAGTCTATTACCCTGCCATACTCTATTTTTCTGTCATGAAAATGTGGAGCGTATTCTATTTCTTCCTTATTAATGTATTTTTTTTCGGCAAGTATATCGGGGCTTATCATAAGGGGATTGCCCGCAAAGGTAGAAAAGCTTTGATAAGGAGAATCGCCAAAGCCCGTATGACCTAAGGGCAGTATCTGCCACATGGTCTGTCCGCCCTTTGCCATAAAATCAATAAATTCCTTGCAATAGGGTCCCATATCACCTATACCGTACTTTGACGGAAAGCTGATGGGATGAGCAAGTATACCGCATTTTCTCATATAAACACTTCCTTTTTGAAAAATTTACCACTTTATATTCTGATTAAATGCACATAATAAATATGTAAAAAAATTAATAGCAACAAGGAGGACGCAGAAATGCTTAAAAAAATTTTATTTGTCACTCTTGTCTGCCTCACTTTTGCTCTTACAGGCTGTAGTTCTGATAATAATAATACCACAAACAGCAGCTCTAATGCAAGTGAAACTACGACCGAAGGCACAGGCAATGATACAGGCGGCAATACCACAGGTAATATGGGCTCAGATTCTATGGGTTCAGGCTCAGGTAACGCAAGCGGTACAGACAATGGCTCAACCGATTCTATGACAGGCTCCGATAACGGCGGAAATGTTATGACTCAGGGCAGTGAAATGGGCAATGCTATAGGCAATGCCGTAGAAGACGCAGGCAAAACCGTTGGCGAGGCAGTTGACGGTGTTACCAATACTCTTACAGGCGATTCCACAAACGCAGGCGGCACAGGAAGTACCAACGGAACAGGTGCTAAATAAAATACCGCCCTATAAGCATTAAAAAGAGGCAATTACGCCTCTTTTTAATTTAGGTAAATTTTTGTTTATGCGAATATCGACCTCTCAGTCAGCCCCGTTTGCAGCTATTTTTATATAAGCTTTTGCCGCGGCTGACAGCTCCCCTTGCGAAGGGGAGCTTTAGGTTTATTCCTTTCAAAGTC
>CANQBJ010000082.1 GCA_947589665.1 uncultured Clostridia bacterium | reverse complement strand
CCTTGGCAAATAAAGAAAAACAACATAATGTATATTATTTATAAAATAATTAGATAATAAATAGTTATCCTTTATTATAAATCCCATGACTACACCTAAACTTCATATATGTAATCTAATAGAAATAGAATATTGACATTGCATACAGATAACACTTGACTTTTAACGCTGCGAGTGTTAAAATTAAACAAAGCCAACGCCGCGAGTGTTAAACGAGTGTTAAATAAAGGGGTGTATATTATGAATATAGGGTTTAGAGAGGATTTAAAAACGGAGTTTAAAAGTGATGTAAAGAAATTGTCTGATGACATTATTATTGAAACAGTAGTGGCGCTTTCAAATACTGAGGGAGGGCATTTATACCTTGGTATTGAGGATGATGGAGAAATAACAGGAATACATGAAAGTCACAGGGATATTACACAGTTGGCTGCTTTTATTGCAAACAGAACAATTCCTCCCGTAACGGTAAGAGCTGAGGTAACAAATGCGGAGGATAAGAGATACGTTGATATTGAGGTGCTAAAGAGCAGGAGTATTATTGCTGCATCAAGCGGCAAAGTTCTAAGGCGGAGAATACAAGTAGATGGAACACCCGAAAGCATTCCTATGTATCCACATGAGCTTAACACAAGGCTTTCAAATCTTGGGCTTTTAGATTATTCGGCATTGCCCGTTCCTGATTCGGATTATAAGGATTTGGATGACTCCGAAAGGTATAGACTCAGAAATATAATAAGACGATATAGTGGGGAAAGTTCATTACTGGAACTTGATGATGAAGAGTTGGACAAGGCTCTTGTATTGGCAAGAGAGGTTGACGGTAGGCTTATGCCTACTTTTTGTGGTATGCTGCTTATAGGAAAGACAGATAGGATAAAGACGCTTATTCCTACTGCTGAAGCGGCATTTCAGGTGTTAAAGGGAACAAGAGTTTTGATGAATGAAAGCTTCCATATGCCCATGCTTGCTGTTTTTGAAAAAATGGAAGCATATATGGACGCAAGAAATACAGAGGCTGAAATAGAAGACGGTCTTTTCAGAATATCTGTTCCCGATTTTAGTAAGAGTGCTTTCAGAGAAGCTCTTGTAAATGCATTCTGCCATAGAGATTATACTATGCTGGGTGTGGTAAGAGTCTTGCTTGACGACGATGGTCTTACTATAAGTAATCCGGGAGGCTTTATAGAAGGCGTCACAGCTGAAAACCTTCTTACTGTTGAACCAAGAGGAAGAAATCCTGTCTTAGCAGCTGCATTGAAACGTATTGGACTTGCAGAAAGAGCAAGGAGGGGAATAGACAGAATTTTTGAGGGTTCTTTGAGATATGGCAAGCCGCTCCCGGATTATTCCGAATCAACTTCAACAACAGTAAAACTATTTATACCCAGAGGACTGCCGGATAAAGCTTTTGTAAAAATGATTTCTGATGAACAGGGCAAAACAGGTATCAGTATGCCTATCAATTCACTTCTGGTTTTAAATGAACTTAAAAGAAACAGAAGAATGAGCTTTAAGGAGCTGTGTGAAGATACACATATATCTGAGGTCAAGTTGAGGAATACGGTGGAAAAGCTTGTCGAATCGGGAATGATAGAGCCTACCGGTTCAGGAAGAGGCAGAAGTTATATTTTAAGCTCAAGTGTCTACAAGCAGTCTAAAAACACAGTTGGATATGTCAGACAAACCAATATTGATAAAATAAGATACCCTGAGATGATAATTAAATTTGCCAAAAGCAATGATAATAGGGTTACAAGAGCGGATGTAATGGAGCTTTGCCGAATAAACGATAATCAGGCATATAGAGTATTGACCAAACTCGTTAGAGAGAATAAACTAAAACTATGCGGCAAGGGGAAATATGCTTATTATGAGGTTGTGAAATGATGATAGTTACCTTTGAAAGGATTTGTTTCATAGTTTGTGTAAACTCAAAAAATTGATATATATTTATGCAAGGGCAGGATTGACATTTTGTAGGCTGCGGCATACCTCCGACAACAGTAAGCATACATTAGTAAATCATTGAAATTAAATAATTTTATGCTATAATATTATTATATAAAAGCATTAAGAAAAGGGGCGATACAAATGAAATTTATACATCTTTCGGATCTGCACTTGGGAAAGCGTGTAAATGAATTTTCAATGCTTGAGGATCAGAAATACATACTCAAGAAAATACTGAACATAATTGATGACGAAAAGCCTGACGCTGTTATTATGGCAGGGGATATATACGACAAATCCATACCCTCTGCCGAGGCTGTAGGGCTTTTTGACGAATTTATAGTGAGTCTGGCTGACCGTGGACTGCAGGCATTTATAATAAGCGGAAACCACGACAGCGCCGAGCGTCTTGCCTTTGGCGGAAGGCTCATGGATACAAGAGGAGTGCATTTTTCGCCTGTATACAACGGAAGCGTACAGCCTATTGAATTAAAGGACGAATACGGCAGCGTCAATGTATATATGCTGCCCTTTGTGAAGCCTGCCAATGTGCGGCCGTTCTATCCTGATGATGAAATTGCCACATATAACGATGCTGTGCGCATTGCCATAGAAAATATGGATATTGACAAAAGCAAAAGGAATGTACTTGTAACGCATCAGTTCGTAACGGGAGCGGTGCGTTCTGAATCCGAGGATATTTCCGTAGGCGGAGCAGACAACATAGATGCCTCCGTTTTCAAGGATTTTGATTATGTGGCACTGGGACATATACACAGGCCTCAGAATATAGACGGCGAAAAAATAAGATACTGCGGAACACCCTTGAAATATTCATTTTCGGAGGCTTCACACGAAAAATCCGTAAGTGTTGTACAACTTGGCAAAAAAGGGGAGCTTTCCGTAAATACCGTTCCCCTTGTTCCGCTTCATGACATGATAGAGATTAAGGGAGCTTATAATGAGCTTGTTGACAAAAGCTTCTATGAAGGCACTTCGTATAGTGAGGACTATGTTCACATAACGCTGACAGATGAGGACGATGTGATAGATGCCGTGTTAAAGCTGAGAACAGTATACAAAAATCTCATGAAGCTGGATTACGACAACAAGCGTACACACCACAGCGGCGAAATAAGCGGAGCGGAAAATATAGAAAAGAAAACACCTCTTGAGCTGTTTTCTGATTTTTATTCTATGCAAAACGGAGTGGAAATGAGCAGTGAACAAACAGAATTTATGGAAGATATAATAAATAAAGTTTGGGAGGGAGAGCAATGAGACCTATAAGGCTTACTATGTCTGCCTTCGGACCTTATGCCGGCAGTACTGAAATAGATTTTAGCAAGCTGGGAACAAGGGGCTTGTATCTCATAACGGGAGATACAGGTGCAGGGAAAACCACAATTTTCGATGCTATAACATATGCTCTTTACGGAGAGCCCAGCGGAAACAACAGAGATGTGAATATGTTCCGCTCAAAATATGCCAAGCCCGAAACTCCCACAGAGGTAGAGCTTACATTTGAATATGCAGGCAAGGAGTATTATATAAAACGTCATCCCGAATATGAGCGTCCCAAGACGCGCGGCGAGGGCATAACAACTGAAAAAGCTGATGCGGAGCTTCACTGTCCCGATGGAAGAGTTGTTACAAGGCTGAAGGATGTAAACAAGGCTGTAACGGATATAATGGGCATTGACAGAAATCAGTTTACACAGATAGCCATGTTAGCCCAAGGAGATTTTCTCAAGCTGCTGCTTGCTCCCACAAAAGACAGAATAAGCATATTCCAGAAAATATTCCACACTCAGAAATATTATGACCTTCAGACAAGGCTCAAAGACGAGGCAAAGTCCCTTACAAATGAATATAAAGACAGTACCAACAGCATAAAGCAATATATAAACGGCATTGAATGTGATAAGGACGATGTATTGTCAATAAATGTTGAAAAAGCAAAAAATAATGAGCTTTCCACAGATGATGTTGTTGAGCTTATAATTAAGCTTATAAATCAGGACAACGTGGACCTTGCTTCCTTGCAGGAGGATATCGACAATAAGGACAAAGAAATATCTAAACTGAATTCACAAATAGCAAAAGCAGAGGAATATCAGAAAACCGAAAACTCCCTTAAGAGGTCCTTGGACAAAAAGGCAAAAAAAGAGCCGGAATTGAAGGCGCTTAAAAATAAGCTTGAAGAAGCAGAGAAAAGAAGCCCCGAGATAACGGAGCTCAGCAACAGCATAGCAAGTATAAATGTCGAGCTTAATGAATATGACGAGCTAGACGGCAAAAATAAGAAGCTGGGAGATATAGACAAATCGATTTTGAAAAACAAAACGGACAAAACGGACAAAGAAAAGTCCGCCGAAGAGCTCAATGCCAATGTAGAAAAGCTAAAGGCCGAGGTCGGGACACTTAAAAATGTCGATGTGGAAAAGCTGAAGCTTGAAAAGGAAAGAGAAAAACTAAACGAGAATATCGAAAAAATAAAAGATATCCAAGAGGCTCTTAAGAATATTTCGGAACTTGAAAAGAAGCTTGAAAAGAAGCAAAATGAATATATCTCCAAATCAAATGATGCTGAAAACAAAAAAGTCGAGTACGATATTAAGCACAAGGCTTACTTAGACGAGCAGGCGGGAATATTGGCGGAGAGCCTTGAGGAGGGAAAGCCCTGTCCCGTATGCGGTTCCGAAAATCACCCTATGCCTGCTATGAAATCAGCCGAAGCGCCTACAAAAGAAGAGCTTGAAAAATGCAAAAATCAGTATGAGAAGGCATTTAACTCTGCCGTAAAGGAAAGCGAGGAATCGGGCAGCATTAAGACGGAAATTTCACTGAATAGGGAAACGGCCTTGAAAAATGCAAATGAAATCACAGATGTCCATAGCTTTGAGGATATAGCGGATATCATTGCAAAAAAGAAAGAGGAATATGAAAAGCAGAGTTCCGATGTTGAACTGCGTCTTAAAACAGCCAAAGAAAATGTTGAGCGTAAAGCGGAATTGGAAAAATCTATCCCACAAAAAGAGAAGGAGCTCAATGACCTGAATAACGATATAACGGATACGGAAAAGGAACTTACGAAGCTTAATGTTCAAAAAAATTCTGTTGAGCAAAGAATAAAGGAATTGAAGGACAAGCTCAGCTTTGAGTCAAAGGCGGCTGCCGAAGAAAAAATCTCAGAGCTTGAAAAACAAAGAGATAACATTGATAATGCTATTGAACAGGCAAAGGCTGAATACCAAAAGTGCGATAAAGAACTGGCTGCGCTCAATTCGGCAATAGAAGAAGCGAAGAATATGCTTGAGGACAAACCGGACTGTGATATTGAAGCCGAAAGGGAAAATCTTGAAAATATAAAAGAACAAAGAACAAAACTGCTTGATAAAAAGCAGACTATTATTTCAAGGTTAAAATCAAATGAAAAATATCTTGATGAAATATGCAAAAAATCAGATGATATTTCCAAAATAGAGAAAAAGCTTACATGGGTGAAGGCGCTGTCCGATACAGCCAATGGCGATCTGAACGGCAGAGAAAAAATAAAGCTTGAGACCTACATACAGATGACTTATTTTGACAGCATTATACAAAAGGCGAATACACGGCTCATGATAATGTCAGGAGGTCAGTACGAGCTTAAGAGAAGGCATGCGGCAGAAAATAACCAAAACCAAAGCGGTCTTGACCTTGACGTTATAGACCATTATAATGGAAGCGAAAGAAGCGTAAAAACGCTGTCAGGCGGCGAATCCTTCAAGGCATCCCTTTCATTGGCTCTTGGCTTGTCCGACGAGATACAGTCATCGGCAGGCGGCATACAGCTGGATACAATGTTTGTAGACGAAGGATTCGGTTCACTTGACGAGGAATCTCTTCAGCAGGCTATGAGAGCTTTGGCAGGTCTTACGGAGGGTGACCGCCTTGTAGGCATTATCTCCCACGTATCGGAGCTTAAGGAAAAAATCGACAGGCAGATAGTTATTACAAAGGATAGAGCAGGAGGCAGTAAGGCGGAAATAATGGTATAAGCAAAGTCAGACCGCTGCAAAGTTGCAGCGGTCTGATTTATAAATTGTGCTACAAAATGAACATATAATTTTTTTTGTGTATATTTATAAGATATATATTGATTGTTATATTTTCTGATTTTAAATTATACCTGCTGTAATTGTTCACGAAACTCGGAGAAACAGTTCTCTTTATGTAAGTATTTGAATATCAAGTTTTTGTAGTTATTATAGAGACTGTGAAAAAAACTCTGTAAATAAAAGTATTAAAAACAGGCCTTCTATGATAAAATAAAAACATAGGAGG
>CANQBJ010000081.1 GCA_947589665.1 uncultured Clostridia bacterium | reverse complement strand
ATTTGGGCTCTGCACGAATCCTTCCCTGTTTTGACCCAAAATCGTTAACGAGCCTAGCGAGTTTCGCAATTACCTATCCTTATAATAACATTTATTGTTGCTTTTTTCAATAGAATCATATATAATATTTGTGTAAAAAAATAAATGCGCTGTATCCGACTTTATGTAAAACACAAAAACGGTCTCTGGTTTTTGTGCAGTGGAACGGCAGCAAGGAGGAATTTAATATGACAAAGCAGAGAGAAAAAACTCGTAGTCTTGTGGAAATGGCACTTTTTGCGGCTATTATTGTTATACTTACAATAACGCCCCTAGGCTTTATTCCATTGGGATTTATGAACGCAACCACTATCCACATTCCCGTAATAATAGCGGGTATCGTATTCGGCTGGAAAAAAGGCGCTCTTACAGGCTTTATGTTCGGACTGGCAAGCTTGTTTAAGGCTACATTTCAGCCCAATGTATCATCCTTTATCTTTTCTCCGTTTATTCCAAATGGAAATGGATTTAGCCTTTTGATATGTTTTTTACCACGTATATTAATAGGAATAGTAGCATACTTTGCTTATACGGAGCTTGTCAAAATATTTAAGAAAAAGACTCCTGCGTTGTTTGTTGCAGGAATTGCAGGCTCAATGACAAATACTATATTTGTTTTAGGAATGGCATACATATTTTTTGCAGAAAAGTTTGTTGAAACATTAAAGCCCGGCATTGGAGAAGAAGGAGCAAATATCGCTCTTAAAACTGTTGTGGGAGTTATGATGTCAAACGGTATTCCCGAGGCAATAGTAGCAGGAATAATATCCTCAGCCGTATGTGCAGCCCTTATGGCAGCCTATAAAAACAGATTACAGTAAGAGGTAAATTATGATACTGGCAATAGATATTGGAAATACAAATATAGTTGTAGGCGGTATAAGCGGCAATGATATAGATTTTATGGCGCGCCTTGCTACGGATAAGGTCAAGACAAAGGACGAATACGGTATCAATATTCTTAATCTTCTTCAGCTTTATCATATAGACAGAAAGAATATTGAGGGCTGTATAATATCCTCTGTTGTACCGCCTGTACTAGGTCAGATAAAAAGAGCCGTAGAGTTGGCGACTGGACATAAGCCTATGATAGTTGGTCCGGGAATAAAGACAGGACTTAATATACTTATGGATAATCCTGCGGCTGTAGGCAGCGACAGAATAGTAAGCTCAGTTGCGGCGCTTTCCATGTTCAGACCGCCTATACTCATTATAGATATGGGTACCGCCACCACTATAGATACAATAGATAAAAAGGGAAGCTATATAGGCGGATGTATTATGCCCGGTGTAAATATAAGCCTTCAGGCTCTTACGGCGGGAACGGCTCAGCTTCCGGGTATAAGCCTTGAAAATCCGAAATCTGCCATAGGCAAGAATACAGTCGATTGTATGCGCAGCGGTATCATATACGGCACAGCCTCTATGATAGAGGGCTATGTGGCAAGAATAGAAAAAGAGCTTGGAGAAAGGGCAAACATCGTTGTAACAGGCGGTCTTGGCAGACAGATATGTCAGTACTGCATAAGAGATGATTTTAACTACTGCGATGATCTGCTGCTGAGAGGCTTAAGCATAATATATAATAAGAATAAGTAAAGGGGCTGTCGTAATAAATTTGTGTTTATGTTAATAGGTTCGACCTCTCAGTCAGCCCCGCTCACAGCTATTTTAATATAAACTGTTGCCGCGGCTGACAGCTCCCCTGATTAGGGGAGCCTTAGGTGGGCGCTTTGCAAAATCCCTTATTTACTTAGAAAAACAACAACTAAGCTGTTACCACAGCCTTGCGGTAAATAACCTCCCCTAGCGTCAGCGTCGGAAGGGAGGGGGACCAACCGAAGGTTGGTGGAAGGGTCGTTTTTTCTACGCTAAACAAAAATTTATCAAAATAAAAAAGGAACTGTCGCAACAGATTATTTTATTAATTCTTAGTGCGACAGTTCTTTTTTATATATTCATAGCCTTATATTCATTTCCCCATTTTTCCATAGAATCAAGTATTGGTTTCATGGTTTCTCCCAATTCTGAAAGAGCATATTCAACTCTTGGAGGTACCTCGGCATATACTGTCCTTGTTATAATGCCGTCTTTTTCCATAGAGCGGAGACTGTCTGTAAGCACTTTCTGGCTTATACCTTCAAGGGAGCGCTGAAGTTCGTTAAAGCGCCAAGGTCTTTGTCTTAAATTTCTCAGTATAAGTAATTTCCATTTGCTGCCTATAAGCTGTACCGTTATGGCAACGGGACATTCGGGCATTTCTTCTTTCTTAAGCATACATTCATCTCCTTATACTACATTGTGTTTTAATGCTGCACTTAAATTATAGTGTGAAATACGGTATCTGTCAATCAGTTACTTTTTTGTGAGTGCATAATAAAAAAGTGCGTACTTGTCGGGATAATAATTACCTCTTATTATTATTATAGCTAAGGAATATATTTTCCAAATAAATTAAAGGAGGTAAAGAATATGGCACTTTCTGATTTGCACATCTGGAATAACTGTATGGCTGAGCCTTCATCTGCCTGTGGCTCTGCCTGCGGCGCAGGTGATGACAAGCCTGAGCAGAAGCCTACAGCCTGTGGCTCTGCCTGCGGTTCAGGCGACAAGTAATTTCAAGGCTCCCGACATTTTGTCGGGAGCGCAAAATCAAATTTTAAGGAGAATTATTATGAAGGAATATTTTGCTTTTCAATGGCATATTACAGACGACTGCGATCAACGCTGTAAGCATTGTTATATTTTTTCCGAGTATAACAAAAAGAATATAGAGTCTATGACCTACGAACAAATGGAAGAGGTTGTTGCGAACTGTGAGGATTTTTGCGAGGTATACAACAGGACCCCTTATTTCTATATAACAGGGGGAGATCCTATTCTTCACCCTGATTTCTGGCGGCTTACGGAGCTATTGAAAAACAAGAGTATTCCCTTTACCATATTAGGCAATCCTTTTCACCTGACATATGAGGTGTGTAAAAGGCTTAAGGAAAAGGGCTGTGAAAAATACCAGCTGTCCATAGACGGAATGAGAGAAACCCACGACTGGTTCAGAAAGCCCGGCTCCTTTGACATTACTCTTGAAAAGATACCTGTAATTAAAAAAGCAGGCATAAGGGCTGTAATAATGACAACTGTTTCAGGTATCAACATAAAAGAGGTCCCCGATATTATAGATACTGTTGTCGAGCATGGGGCAGATGTATTTGCATTCGCCAGATACTGCCCTACAAGCAATGAAAAGGATACAGGTGTAACGGCAGAGGAATACAGGAATTTACTTGAGATATGTGATAAGAAATTCAAGAAATACAAGGCTGAGGGGCGTAACACCTATTTTAATAAAAAGGACCATTTATGGACTTTGTATGAGTACGAAACAGGAGAGTTTAAGATACCGGATAACGCAGAGGAGGGTGTTATATACGGCGGCTGCAACTGCGGAAACTGTCATATAACGATACTTCCAAAGGGTGATATATATGCCTGTAGGAGAGTGCAGGACAGCAAGGTGTCAAATATATTTGAGGACAGACTTGCCGATGTTTGGGTTTGTCAGATGGAGGAGTACAGGGATTATAATAAATTCAAAAAATGTTCCAAGTGTGAATTAAAGGCATGGTGCCGCGGCTGTCCCGCTGTGGCAAAGGGTACAACAGGCGATTTTTACGGCGAGGACCCGCAGTGCTGGAAGGAGATAATATAGTGGAATTACTTGAGTTAATGAAAAAAAGACGTTCCGTAAGAAAGTATACGGACAGACAGATATCAAAAAAGAATATGGAAAAAATAATAGAGGCGGGGATATACGCTCCTAATGCAGGCGGCGGTCAGAGAAGTATTATAGTGGGAATACATAATGCAGAGCTTACAGAGAAAATAGGCATACTCAATTTATCGGGCTTTGACAGAAGCAAGCTTATAGGCAATTTTGTATCAAAGGAACAGCCAAGTGTAATTGATGAACCGTCTATCAAAAATGGCTTTTACGGTGCGCCCTCCGTATGTATTGTATTTACACAGAAAAATTTCCTTTATGGTATTGCCGATGCCTTTTGCTGCGCTGAAAATATGGTACTTATGGCAGCGGAATTGGGCATAGCCTCCTGTATAGTGGCAAGAGGCGAAGAGACCTTTGACAACGAAGAGGGCAGAAGACTGTTAAAGGAAATGGGAATACCGGACAATTATGCTGCGCGCTGCTTTGTGACGCTGGGATATTGTGACGGCGACTATCCTATGCCAAAGCCAAGAAAAACAGGAAGAAATATTATATTGGAGGAATTGTAATGGATGCAAAAACGTGCTTAAAAAAACTGGAATATGTCGGTGTTCTTGCTTTTGCTACAGTAGATAAAGAGGGTGCGCCGCAGATAAGAAATATAAGCGCCATACACTATGAAGACAATGGTATTTATTTCTTTACGGCAAAAGGGAAGAACTTCTGTAGGGAGCTTATGGAGGATGGACGTGTACAAATACTTGGATATACCAAATTCAAGGAAATGATTCGTCTTTCCGCAAAGGTTATGCCGGCTGCCGAAAATGAACAGCAGAAATGGATAGATATAATTTTTGAGGAATATCCATATCTCTATAATCTATATCCCGACGATACAAGGCTTATGGGCGGCATAGTATTTCAGATAACAGAGGCGGAAATAGAGTACTTCAATCTGGGAGTAAATCCCATTTTCAGGGAAAGCTATGCCATAGGGAATAAGGAAATAAAATTCAAGGGCTTTGAGATCACAGACAGATGTATTGCCTGCGGAAAATGTATAAAAAAATGCCCTCAGCATTGCATTAATTTCGGAAAGTGTTATACTATAGAACAAGAGCATTGTCTGCACTGCGGTATATGCTATGACTTATGCCCTGTTAAAGCTATAGAAAGGCGTGACTGAAATGACGCAGTCAGAAAGACGGATATATTTAATAGAAAAGCTGCTTGCTGAACAGCCAAGATACAGTGGTATTAAAATACCCGAAGATGAAGGCGGACAAAGAAACTTACTCCGTTCTCTTATGAATGTCAGGGAACCAAGACCTATAGATGATGATTTTATAAGGGTACAAGATGAATATCTGCGGGAAAGGCTAAATGAAAAGGGCATTACCGATATAAAGGATATGGAGCCTGTAGGGGAGGATATCTATATATGGCAGGGCGATATCACCACTCTTAAATGCGACGGAATTGTAAATGCTGCAAACAGCGATATGACAGGCTGTTATTATCCATGCCACGGCTGTATAGACAACTGTATACATACATTTGCAGGAATACAGCTTAGGCTTGAATGTAATGAAATAATTGAAGGGCAGGGTCACAATGAGCCCTTGGGTCAAGCCAAAATAACGAAGGCATACAACCTGCCCTGTAAATATGTGCTGCATACGGTAGGACCTGCGGTTTCGGGCAGACCTACCCCAAATGACTGTGATATGCTTGCATCCTGCTATATCTCCTGCCTTAAGCTTGCGGAGAAAAATAATCTGGAAAGCATAGCCTTCTGCTGTATATCCACAGGGGAATTCCATTTCCCCAATGACAAGGCGGCGGAAATTGCGGTAAAAACAGTAAAGAAATACAAAAATAACAGTAAAATAAAGGTGATATTCAATGTTTTCAAGGACATGGACAGAGAAATATACAACAGACTTCTCGGAGCAGATAAACAGAATAAAGGAAAGGCTTGAGAATGCCGATGCAGTTGTAATAGGCGCAGGAGCAGGACTTTCTGCGGCGGCGGGTTTTACCTATGAGGGTGAGCGCTTTAATAAATATTTTTCGGATTTCAGTAAAAAATATGGTTTTAAGGATATGTATACAGGCGGATTTTATCCTTATGAAACCTTAGAGGAGCATTGGGCATACTGGAGCAGATATATATTCATAAACAGATATATGGATGCGCCAAAGCCGATATATGATAATGTCCTTAAGCTTGTAAGAGATAAGGACTATTTTGTGATCACAACAAATGTGGATCACTGCTTTCAGAAGGCAGGTATAGATAAAAAAAGACTTTTCTATACACAGGGGGATTACGGGCTTTTTCAGTGTTCGGAGCCGTGTTCACAGCTTACCTATGACAATGAGGAAGGTATATTGCATATGGTAAAGGAACAGAAGGATATGAAAATACCCTCCGAGCTTGTACCTAAATGTCCTGTCTGCGGCAAGCCTATGACAATGAATTTACGCTCCGACGATACCTTTGTGGAGGATGAGGGCTGGCACAGGGCGGCGGAAAGATACGGGCTATTTCTGGATAAGCACAAGGACAGCAGCATACTTTTCATAGAGCTTGGAGTAGGGTATAACACACCCGTTATTATAAAATATCCCTTTTGGCAGATGACAGCGGAGTGGGATAGAGCGTTTTATGTCTGCATAAACAAGGGACAGGCATCGGCGCCAAAAGAAATTGAATATAAATCTATATGTATCAACGAAGATATAGGCTATGTAACAGAGCAACTGCTGTAAAATACTGATGTTTTGCGGCAGTTGTTATTTATTTTAAAACTTGTAAAAAAATTTATTAAAAACTATTGACAAAGTTTAACTGCTGTGGTATATTATACTTACAGTTAG
>CANQBJ010000080.1 GCA_947589665.1 uncultured Clostridia bacterium | reverse complement strand
GCACTTATACTTATTGCTCTCATATTCAGAATTAAAATGAAAAACTATAAGTACAAGCCCGAAGGCTCTCAGAATGTAATAGAGCTTATCATCGAGTTTATGGACAGCTTTGTAAAGTCCGCCATGAGCGAGAAATACGCATATTTCGGCAACTGGTTCTTCGGAGTGTTTGCGCTTATACTGGTGTCCAACCTCAGCGGACTGCTGGGCTTCAGACCCCCTACGGCAGACCTTTGCACAACGGCTGCAATTACGCTGACCACATTTATTTTAATTCACTTTATGGGTATATGGACAGGCAAGGGAAGTTATTTCAAGGGATATCTTGAACCCATACCGGTTCTGCTCCCCATTAATATTATAAGCGAGCTGGCAACGCCTATATCACTGAGCTTCCGTCTATTCGGCAATATATTGGGCGGTATGATAATTATGGGTATGGTATATATGGCTTTGGGCAATCTGCCGAGCATACTTAAGATATTCAATATCGGTGTGCCTGCCGCCCTGCATTTATACTTTGACGTATTTGCCGGCTGTATTCAGACAGTAATATTCGTTATGCTGTCAATGACATTTATTAAGGATAAGATAGCCGATTAGGCGCTGTCCGCATCAAATATTTTTAAATCATAAGGAGGATTTTACAATGGAAGGATTAGATCCAAGAGCTTTTGTATTAGGATGTTCTGCAATAGGTGCAGGTTTAGCTATGATAGCAGGTATAGGCCCCGGTATAGGTCAGGGCTTTGCCGCAGGTAAGGGCGCTGAGGCAGTAGGCCGTCAGCCCGAGGCAAGAGGTACTATTACATCTACAATGCTTTTAGGCTGTGCCGTTGCCGAGTCAACAGGTATCTACGGTCTTGTTGTAGCCATGATATTGTTATTTGCTAACCCATTAGTAGGTAAGATCGCCGGATAATTTTTGAAATGGTGTAACAAATTTTACCGAAAGGAGGCAGCAAATTGGAAGGCTATGTTATAATACTGGATCAGCATACCCTAGTACTGGTCGCTATCCAGCTTATTAATACATGCGTACTCTGCTTTGCATTGTCAAAACTTCTGTATAAGCCCGTTCTCAAATTCATAAATGCGAGAAAGGAAAGAATAGCCGAGCAGATAGACTCTGCTGAAGCAAGGCTTTCAGAGGCAAATGCCTTAAAGGCAGAGTATGAAAACAAATTAAAGAATATCGATGCCGAGAGAATACAGATATTAGATACAGCAAGAACTCAGGCTAACAAGAACAGCCAGCAGATAATTGCCGAGGCTAAGACAGAGGCAGACAATATTCACAACAGAGCCATGACCGATATAAAGAGAGAGGAAGAGAAGGCAAAGGACGAGATCAAAAAGCAGATAATCGAGGTTTCTGCCATGGTCTCAGGCAAGTTTATTGCTGCTAATATGACCGAGGAGGAACAGCAAAAGCTTGTTGACGATACTATATCTGATCTGGAGGGTGTTGAATGGCTCAATTAATTTCCGTCAGATATGCAACTGCTCTCTTTGAATTGGCTTTGGAAAAGGACTGTATAGACAAATACAGTGACGAAATAACATTGATACGCGACGCTGTCACTGAGGACAGCGAGATCATAAGAATATTGGATCATCCGCAGATAAGCTCTGATGAAAAGCTTAATATACTTACATCTGCCTTTGAGGGCAAGGTGAGTGCTGATATTATGGGACTTATAAACATAGTATTCAGAAAGAACAGGGAAACGGAGCTTGCGGATATACTGAACAAGTATCTGGAAATGGCAGAAAAGCACAAGGGTATAGTATATGCCGCTGTTGAAAGCGCTTATCCTCTTAAGACAGCTGCCATTGATGAGATCAGAACAAAATTGTCTAATAAATTAAATAAGCAGGTCATTGTGGAAACAAAGGTTATCCCTGAGCTTATAGGCGGTATCAGAATAAGCGTTGAGGGACATGTAATAGACAGCACAATAAAGACTCAGCTTTCCTTACTTAAGGGAAGGCTTATTGAAACAAGACTTGCGTAAAGAAGGAGTGTAACCTAAGAATGAATATCAGACCCGAAGAAATTAGTTCTGTTATAAAGGAACAGATAAAGGGCTACAGTGCCAAGCTGAATGTGTCTGAGGTCGGTACGGTTATACAGGTCGGTGACGGCATTGCCAGAGTTTACGGTCTTGACAACGCCATGAGCGGCGAGCTCCTGGAGTTTGAAAACGGCGTAATGGGTATGGCGCAGAACCTTGAGGAGGACAACGTAGGCGTAGTTATTCTCGGTTCTGACGAGGGCATAAAGGAAGGCTCTACCGTAAAGCTTACGGGAAAGGTTGCCTCAGTGCCTGTAGGCGATGCTATGATAGGCAGAGTTGTCGATGCCTTAGGCAATCCTATTGATGAAAAGGGGCCTATAGTTACAGACAAGTCCAGACCTATTGAAAGAGTTGCCCCCGGTGTAATCACAAGAAAGGGCGTAAGCGTACCCTTGCAGACAGGTATCAAGGCTATAGATGCCATGGTGCCCATAGGCCGCGGTCAGAGAGAGCTTGTTATCGGCGACAGGCAGACAGGCAAGACAGCTATCTGTATAGATACCATTATCAATCAGAAGGGAAAGGACTGCCTTTGTATATATGTAGCAATCGGTCAAAAGGCATCTACAGTTGCCCGTATAGTAAAGAGCCTTGAGGATACAGGCGCTATGGACTATACCACAGTAGTGGCAGCGACTGCATCAGAGTCCGCCACACTTCAGTATATCGCGCCCTATGCAGGCTGTGCAATGGGTGAGGAATGGATGGAGAACGGCAAGGACGTGCTTATAGTATACGACGATCTTTCAAAGCACGCTGTTGCCTACAGAGCAATGTCACTTCTGCTCAAGAGACCACCCGGACGTGAGGCATATCCCGGCGATGTATTCTATCTTCATTCAAGACTGCTTGAAAGAGCGGCAAGAATAGACAAGGAATATGGCGGCGGCTCTCTTACTGCACTGCCTATTATAGAAACACAGGCAGGCGACGTTTCAGCCTATATCCCGACTAATGTAATTTCCATTACAGACGGTCAGATTTTCCTTGAGAGTGAGCTTTTCAACTCAGGTGTAAGACCTGCTATCAATGCGGGACTTTCAGTATCAAGAGTAGGCGGCTCCGCCCAGATAAAGGCTATGAAGAAAATTGCCGGTCCCATAAGAACAGAGCTTGCTCAGTACAGAGAGCTTGAAAGCTTCTCACAGTTCGGCTCAGACCTGGACAAGGATACCCTTGACAGACTTAATCACGGCAAGATAATAGTTGAAATACTTAAGCAGCCTCAGTACAAGACCCTTGAGGTAGAAAAGGAAGTCGTTATTCTCTATGCAGTAACAAACAAATATCTTGACGATATCCCCGTAGAGAGAATACTTGACTTTGAGGCGGGCTTCTTTGACTATATGACAAAGTACCACAACAATATCCTTACGGGTATTAAGGAAACCAAGGAAATCAGTGCGGAGGCTGAAAAAGAGCTTAAGGAAGCTATAGAAGCCTTTAAGAAAGAATTTGAATAATTAGTGAGGTGATATTATGGCATCAATGCGTGATATAAAGCGCAGGATCAAAAGTGTCAATAGCACCCAGCAGATAACAAAGGCCATGAACCTTGTAGCCAGTTCAAAGCTGACCAAGGCGAAAAACCGCTTTTTAGATACCAAGCCCTTTTTCAAGGCTACGCAGAGCGTAATTGCTAACGTGGTAAGGGGCAGCAAGGGCGTCTCCAACGAGTTTATGGAAGAAAGAGAAGTAAAGAACACCCTTATATTGGTAATAACAGGCGACAGGGGTCTTTGCGGCGGCTATAATGCCAATGTATGCAAGGAGGCCTATAACCTTTCAAAGGGCAAAAATGCCTCCTATATAACGGTAGGCAACAAGGCAAGAGAGTTTTTTAACCACAAGAAGTGTAAAATTGCCGATTCCTACAGGGATATGTCGGAAAAGCCCGACTATTCTGACGCATACATTTTAGGCAAAAAGGTAATTGATATGTATACAGCGGGGGAGGCAGATGAAATATACTTAGTCTACACCGAGTTTATTTCTACCCTTACAAATGAGCCTAAGACAATAAAGCTCCTGCCTCTTGACCCCAAGGATTTTGAAAACAGTGACGCTCCCCGCAGCTCAACTCTTACGATATATGAGCCTGATGAGGAGTCGGTACTGGATTATGTTATTCCCAAGTATGTGAATACCGTTATTTTCGGCGCTATGATAGAGTCGGCAGTATGTGAGCTTAGCTCCCGTATGACAGCTATGGACTCTGCTACGGAAAATGCAAGCGAAATGATAGCCCATCTTAACCTTGTATACAACAGAGTACGTCAGGGAGCTATCACTCAGGAGATAACCGAGATAGTAAGCGGCAGCAATGCTTTGGAATAGGAATAGGAGTGAAAAAATGGCAGAAAAGAATGTCGGCAGGATAATACAGATTATCGGTGCCGTATTGGATATCAAGTTTTCCGGTGAAAATATGCCAGCTCTTAATAACGCAATAGAGATAAACTTAGGCGACAGGAAGATAGTTGCCGAGGTCGCTCAGCATCTGGGCGACGATGTTGTAAAGTGTATTGCAATGAGTTCTACAGACGGTCTTAAAAGAGGTATGGAGGCCGTTGACACAGGCGCGCCCATAAGCGTACCCGTTGGCAAGGAAACACTGGGAAGAATGTTTAACGTAACAGGCGATCCTATAGACGGCAAAGAGGCTCCTGTTACAGCAGAAAGATGGTCTATCCACAGAGAGGCTCCCAGCTTTTCTGAGCAAAATAACTCAGCCGAGATACTTGAAACAGGTATCAAGGCAATAGACCTTCTCTGTCCTTATTCCAAGGGCGGTAAGATAGGTCTTTTCGGCGGTGCAGGCGTTGGCAAGACAGTCCTTATTATGGAGCTTATAACAAACATCGCCACAGAGCATCAGGGCTACTCCGTATTCAGCGGTGTAGGCGAGAGAACAAGAGAGGGCAACGACCTCTACTATGAAATGAAGGAATCAGGCGTTCTGGAGCAGACTGCTCTTGTATTCGGTCAGATGAACGAGCCTCCCGGAGCAAGAATGAGGATAGCTCTTACAGGCCTTACAATGGCTGAGTATTTCAGAGATAAGGCTAAACAGGATGTGCTTCTCTTCATCGATAATATATTCAGATTTGTACAGGCAGGCTCCGAGGTTTCCGCCCTTCTGGGACGTATGCCTTCAGCCGTAGGCTATCAGCCTACACTGGCTACGGAGCTTGGCGCCCTTCAGGAGAGGATCACCTCTACAAAAAACGGCTCAATTACTTCCGTTCAGGCTGTATACGTTCCTGCAGATGACCTTACAGACCCTGCTCCCGCTACTACATTTGCTCACCTTGACGCCACCACAGTTCTGTCAAGAGCAATAGTTGAGCTTGGT
This sequence comes from uncultured Clostridia bacterium, assembly GCA_947589665.1. Taxonomy (GTDB): domain Bacteria; phylum Bacillota; class Clostridia; order Lachnospirales; family CAG-274; genus CANPXH01. Next base: position 1,340 of record CANQBJ010000080.1, on the reverse strand, counting down.
ATATACCCTGCTATCGATCCTCTTGAGTCTACATCAAGAATACTTGACCCCCAGGTCGTAGGCGAGGAACACTATTCAGTAGCAAGACAGGTACAGGCTATACTTCAGAAATATAAGGAATTACAGGATATAATCGCTATTCTTGGTATGGATGAGCTTTCTGAGGACGACAAGATAGTTGTAAACAGAGCAAGAAAAATACAGAGATTTTTATCTCAGCCCTTCCATGTAGCGGAAAACTTCACAGGCTTCCCCGGACAGTATGTTCCCGTTGCCGATACCGTAAGAGGCTTTAGGGAAATACTTGAAGGCAAGCACGACGATATCCCTGAGGGATATTTCCTCAACTCAGGCAAGATAGAGGATGTTGTGGAAAAATATCGCAATGCCAATAAATAATAAGGAGGGATATTATGGCTAAGTTATCCCTTAAAATTATTACTCCCGAAAGACATATGTTTGAGGGTGAGGTAGATATGGTCATTATGAGGACCACAAGCGGCGACGTCGGTATACTCCACGGTCATCAGCCTCTTGTTACAGTGCTTGATTACGGTGTACTTACCATTAAGAATGAGGGCGAGGATGACAGAAAGGCAGCCCTTTTAGGCGGCTTTGCCGATGTCGATGAAAATGGTATATCCATATTGACTGACGCTGCCGAATGGTCTGAGGAAATAGACGTGGTAAGAGCCCAGAAGGCTAAGGAAAGAGCAGAGGCAAGACTTAAGAACATCGACAGCAACGTAGATGTTATGAGAGCCGAGCTTGCTCTTAAGAGGGCTTTGGTAAGAATAAGCCTTAAAGGATAAATACACGCTGTGTTAAGCGTAAAAAAGAAACTATCGCATTTGCGGTAGTTTCTTTAGCGTGTCGATAAAATCGACACGCTTGCAAGAAATGCCTTACGACATTTCTTGCAGATATTCGGGTATAAAAATATTGAGCTTTACGAAAGCCAATTTATGGCTTTCTAAGCTCAAATTTTTTCCTCAGTCGGGCAAAGCTCGCCTTGCGGAACGATTTTCGGGGGTCCTGGACCCCCGAAAATCGGTGTTTTTTATTTGATACGAATTGTGTATATAAATAAGAATTGTTGCATTAAATTTTTGTTTATGCTAATAAGGCGACCCTTCCACCAACCTCCGGTTGGTCCCCCTCCCCTCCGACGCTACGCTAGGGGAGGTTATTTACCGCAAGGCAGTGACAGCAGCTTAATTGTCAATTTTTCTAAGTAAATAAGCGACTTTGAAAGGCATAAACCTAAAGCTCCCCTTCGCAGGTTCAGCACTTTTGCCTTCGGCAAAAGCAAACCTTCGGTTTGGCGGATAACTTCTTCC
>CANQBJ010000079.1 GCA_947589665.1 uncultured Clostridia bacterium | reverse complement strand
TTATAGAGCATATAAGGAGAGCAATATGACAAAGGCTGTTTTTTACGGAGTCAGCACAGGTCCGGGAGACCCTGAGCTTATGACAATAAAGGCTATACGGACAATAGAGAAGTGTGACGTTATTGCCGCTCCCAGAACACCTAAGGGCAATACCCTTGCCCTTGATATTGTAAAAACGGCTGTGGACATAAGGGGCAAGGAGATAATATTTACAGACTTTGCCATGACGAGGGATAAGGCTGAAAATGAAAAGAAACACTGCGCCGCATTACATTGAGAAATATCTCAATGAAGGAAGGTCTGTCGCCATGCTTAGCATAGGAGATATTTCGCTTTATTCCACATTTTCCTATATATATGACAGACTTAAGGACAGATATGAGTGTGAGATCATTCCCGGAGTAAACAGCTTTTCCGCCTGCGCCGCAGCGGCAGGAGAAAGCCTTACGGAAATGAACAAGCCCCTTACTATAATTCCCGGAGGCTGTGACGATATTGACGGCATACTTTCCTCACAGGGCAGCAAGGTGATAATGAAAAGCGGCAGGGAATTATACGATATCGTGAAAAAGCTTGAGGAAAGAGGCTGTAATTACACTGTTGTGCAGAATTGCGGATTGGAAAATGAAGTTGTTTCCGTAAAGGGCAATAGGGAAATAACTGACAGCTATTTTACAACTATACTTGTTAGGGAATGATGCTATGTATTGCATAAGCATAAGCCACAGGCTTGCAGATATAGGCATAAGAGAAGGGCTTGCCTTTTCAGATGATGAAAAGATAGCCTTTACTAAGCTCGTAAAGCCCCATACCAATATTGTCATTTTGTCTACCTGCAACAGGATAGAGCTTTATTCTGACAATGAAAATATTGAATATATTATGGACAGGCTCTGCTGCTTTAAGGATATATCTGCCGCAGAGCTTAAAAATTATGTAAATGTATTTGAGGGCAGCGGCGCCATAAGGCACCTTTACAGAGTTGCTTGCGGTATGGATTCAATGATACTGGGCGAGGACGAAATATTAGGTCAGGTAAAGGATGCCTATTATTTTGCCAACGGCATAAGCGATATAGGTTATGAGATGCATACCATATTCAGGGGCGCCATAACCTGCGCCAAGAAAATAAAAACCGACACTTTTATTTCAAAGACCTCTGTTTCCGTAGGTACTCTTGTAGGCAATATGATAGCCGAAAGAGGCATAAAAAATGTACTTATAATAGGAATAAGAGGTAAAATAGGCAAAATAACAGCCAAAAATATAAAAGCCCACGGCATAGATATCATTGGCACAAGCAGGAGCCATAATACAGACGAAAGGGTAGAGCTTGACGATATAGATATAATACCCTACAATCAGAGATATGAGCACATAGACAGGGCAGAGGCAGTCATAAGCGCAACTACAAGTCCTCATTATACCATTACATACAGCGAGGTCTTGAAGTATACCCATAAGCCCAAGCTTTATATTGATCTGGCAGTTCCAAAGGATATAGATGAAAATATTGTTAAAATAAAAGGCTCCGAGCTTTATAATATAGACCATTTCAAATCTCTTGCCGAAAGCAACAACAGGATAAGGCTTAAGGAGGCAGACAGGGCAGAGATAATGATAGACAATATGACAGATGATGTTATAAAGGAATTGTATTTCCATAGTATTTTAAAGGAAATGGACAATATAAAGTCTGTTATGGACAGTCTTGGATATGAGAAGATAATATACAGGGCAAGAGATAATATGAGCGCAGAGGAATTTAAAAAATTTATAGAGATATTTATGGGAGAAAAGTAATATGGCATATTTTCCTATGTTTATAAATATTGAAAACAAAAAGGCATATGTTATAGGCGGAGGAAGAGTAGCCTTAAGAAAAGCAGAGGTACTTATGAAATTCGGCGCCGATGTTACCGTAATAGCAAAGGAAATAAAACATAGATTTGATTGCAGGGTTATTGAGGATATATACAGAGAGGAATATATCAAAGACGCTTTTATAGTTGTGGCGGCTACTGATGACAGAAATGTGAATAAGGAAATATCCCGCTATTGCAGGGAAAACGGCATATATGTAAATACAGCCGACAGCAGGGACGAAAGCACATTTATATTCGGCGCAAATGCAGTTGACGACAATATAGTTATAAGCGTAAGCACAAGCGGTGAGGACCCTTCTCTTGCAAAGAAGATAAGAGATGATATACAGGTGTATTATGACAGAGATAAAAATAGGAACAAGAAAAAGTAAATTAGCTCTTAAGCAGACAGAAATAATAGTAAGGCTTTTAGAAGATATGGATATAAAATGCCGTATTGTGGAAATAAGTACAAAGGGTGATGAAAGGCTTGATATAAGCCTTTATCAGTTCGGCGGCAAGGGCGCCTTTACGGAGGAGATAGAAGGGGCGCTTATAAGGGGCGATATAGATATTGCCGTCCACAGTGCAAAGGACCTTCCCGTAGTACTTCCCGATGAGCTTTGTGTTTCCGCTGTGGCGGAAAGAGCAAACCCTGCCGATGTGCTTGTGACCAGGAGGGAAGATGTACTCAGGGAAGGTATGATTGTAGGTACAGGCAGTGAAAGACGTAAAATACAGCTTTCGGGCAAGTATAATATAAAGGATATAAGAGGAAACATAGATACAAGGATAAGAAAGCTCAAAGAAAGGGAATACGACGCTTTGGTCCTTGCGGCAGCAGGTATTGAGCGGCTGGGCTTTGACAGGGACAGAGATATAGATATTACATATTTCAGCCCGAAAGAATTTATACCTGCGCCCTGTCAGGGTATTATAGCGGTGGAAAGCCGAAAAGACAGCGCCTTTATTCCCATACTTGAAAAAATAAATCACAAGGACACCTATTTGTCCTTTTTAAATGAAAGAGCCTTTATGCAGGAAACAGGCACAGGCTGTCAGTTCCCTATGGGAGCATATTCCGTGGTCAGTAATGAAGGTATGGAATTTATATGCTTTTATAAGGACAAAAAATGCAGTCTGGATTTTAAAGCGGATAAAAATGAAGCTGTCGGAAAAATGGCAGCCCTTAAGATCAAGGAGAGGTTGTAATGGGCAAGGTTTATATTGTGGGAGCAGGTCCCGGAGACAGTGAGCTTATAAGCGTAAGAGGAAAAAGGCTTGTTGAAAACTGCGATGTGCTTATATATGACAGGCTTATATCGGACGATATCATAATGTCGGCAGGTAAGGACTGCGAAAAAATATATGTAGGCAAGGAAAACGGCGGTCACAGTATCAGGCAGGAGAAAATAAACAAAATAATTATAGATAAGGCAAGGCAAGGACATATCGTTGTGCGGCTCAAGGGCGGCGATCCCTTTGTATTCGGCAGAGGCGGGGAAGAGGTACTTGCTCTTATGGAAAGCAATATCGACTTTGAAGTAGTGCCGGGTATTACCTCTGCCATAGCTGTTCCTGAGATAGGAGGCATTCCCGTTACCCACAGGGGAATAAGCCAGGATATACATATAGTGACGGGACATACGGCTGAAACGGAAATAACCGACTACGAGGCTCTGGCAAGGACTAAGGGGACAATAGTATTCCTTATGGCGGCACATAGTATCGGCAGTATTGCCGAAAGGCTTATGGAATACGGTATGGATCCAAAAACACCTGTAGCGGCTATAGAAAGAGGCGGCGCAGCCGATGAAAGAATAATAAGAACTGACCTTAAAAATATAAGATACGAGCGTATAAAGCCTCCTGCCGTCATAGTTGTGGGCAAAACTGCAGAGTTTGATATGGTATCGGAAAGTAAAAGAAAAACCGTGGCAATTACAGGTACGGAGGATTTCAGGAACAGACTTAAGGCTAAGCTCTTGAAAAAAGACTATATCGTTAAAGAGGCTTGCAGGCTTGAAACGGTTCCCAATGATATTGATATTGATATTGATACAGATGAATATGACTGGCTTGTGTTTACGGGCAGAAACGGCGTTAGAATATTTTTTGACTATATTAAAAACAGAAAAAAGGATTTAAGAAATTTAAAAAATAAAATTGCTGTCATAGGACAAGGTACATATGACGCTCTTGCCGAATATGGCATATATGCAGACTATATGCCCCCTGTTTATACCTCAGAGGAGCTTGGCAAGGGTCTTAACAATATAGCGGAGAATGAAAGCAAGCTTATACTAAGAGCAGAAAACGGTTCCGAGGAAATATATAAATATATTAAAAACTATAGGGAAGTAAAGCTTTACAGCACAAAGGCAGAATACATAACACAGTGCGCAGAGGACTATATAGTATTCGGCAGCAGCCTTGGTGTGAATACATATCTTGACAGATATGATATAAAAGACAGCACAGGTATAATCGCCATAGGCGAAGTGACCTGCAAAGCCCTGAGGACAAGAGGGTATGATGCTTACTGCTGTAAAAGCCCAACAGTGGAGGATATTGTGGAGGCAATAGACAGATATGAAAAGATTAAGACGATTGAGAACAAGTGAAAATATGAGAAGCCTTGTAAGGGAGACTACTGTCAGTAAAAATGACCTTATGTACCCTGTATTTGTAATAGAAGGTGAAAATATCAAGAATGAGGTCCCTTCCATGCCCGGGATATATCAGTATTCCGTTGACAGGCTTGATGAAGAGCTGGACAGAATGGTAAGCCGCGGAATAAAGAGTATGCTTATATTCGGTATTCCTGCCCATAAGGATGAAAAGGGCAGCGAGGCATATAACGACAGAGGCGTTACACAAACTGCCATAAGGCATATAAAGGAAAAATATCCCGATATTATACTGGCAGCAGACGTGTGCCTTTGCGAGTACACCTCCCACGGCCACTGCGGTGTTGTCTGCGGTTCCTATGTGGATAATGACGAAACCGTCAAGCTGCTTTGCAAAATGTCGGTAAGTATGGCAAAGGCGGGAGCGGATATCATAGCGCCCTCGGATATGATGGACGGCAGGGTCGCGGCTATAAGGTCTGCTCTTGATGAAAAGGGCTTTATAAATACGGTAATTATGGCATACAGCGCCAAGTTTGCCTCTGCCTATTACGGACCTTTCAGGGAGGCGGCAAATTCGGCTCCTCAGTTCGGCGACAGAAAATCCTATCAGATGGATAGTGCCAACGGTAAAGAGGCGCTGAGAGAAATAGAGGAGGATATAACAGAAGGCGCAGATATCGTTATGGTAAAGCCTGCCCTTGCCTATCTGGATATATTAAAGGAGGCAAGCCTTACATACAATATGCCCTTTGCGGTATATAATGTAAGCGGAGAGTATTCTATGGTAAAGGCGGCTGCGCAAAAGGGCTGGATAGATGAGAAGAGAACGGTGCTTGAAAACCTTACAGCAATGAAAAGGGCAGGAGCCCATATAATAATAACATATCACGCATTGGATGCAGCCAAATGGCTGGAGGAGCTTTGATGAAATACGAAAAATCACATAGACTGTATGACAAAGCGGTTACACTGATGCCCGGCGGTGTAAACAGCCCTGTAAGAGCATACGGCTCTGTAGGTATGAAGCCCTTGTTTATAGAAAGGGCAGAGGGCAGTAAAATATATGACGCTGACGGAAATGAATATATTGATTATGTATGCTCATGGGGTCCCTGTATACTGGGACATGGACATCCCGCAGTTATAAAGGCAGTAAAGAATGCCTGTGACAAGGGACTTACCTATGGTGCGCCTACGGAAAAGGAGGTCATACTTTCCTCAATGATAAGGGAGCTTATGCCTTCTATGGAAATGGTCAGAATGGTAAATTCAGGCACAGAGGCTGTTATGAGTGCCATAAGAACGGCAAGAGGCTATACAGGCAGAGATATGATAGTCAAGTTCAAGGGCTGCTATCACGGTCATTCAGACGGACTTCTTGTAAAGGCAGGCTCTGCCGCTCTGACATCGGCAGTTCCCGACAGCGGCGGCGTACCCAAAGCATATACCGATAACACATTGATAGCCCTGTACAATGATGAGGCATCGGTAAGCAGACTTTTTGAAAAATACGGTGATAATATAGCCTGCGTCATAGTGGAGCCTGTAGCTGCAAATATGGGGGTCGTGCCGCCTAAAAAGGGATTTTTGGAGTTTCTTAGGAGCATAACGCATAAATATGCTTCTGTCCTTATATTTGATGAGGTAATAACAGGGTTCCGCCTAGGCTTAGGCGGGGCGCAGGAGTACTTTGGTGTAAAGCCCGATATGACCACTCTAGGCAAGATAGTAGGCGGAGGTATGCCCATGGCGGTATATGGCGGCAGAAGGGATATAATGGAATGTGTTTCGCCTGTAGGTAACGTATACCAGGCAGGCACTCTTTCAGGCAATCCTATTGCCACAGCGGCGGGCATAGCAACTCTCAGGGTGCTTATGGATGCTCCCGCCATATATGACGAAATAAAGGTTAAGGCGGAAAAAATTGCAGCTGCTCTAAGAAGTACGGGAGTATATGTAAATCAGATAGGCTCTCTTCTCAGCGGATTTTTTACCGACAGAAGGGTCATAGACTACGACAGCGCAGTTTCATCAGATACCGAAAAATATGCCGATTTTTTCAAATATCTTCTGTCAAATGGCATATATACGGCGCCCTCGCAGTATGAGGCAATGTTTGTGTCCTCTGCCCACAGTGACGAGGATATAGACAAAACCTGTAAAATAATAAAAAACTTTGGAGCAGAGTAAAATTTTTGTTGACAAGCTACCTATGTTTTGATATAATATTTTTTGCGTTCAGATAATTTCTGAGTGTAAATGGGAGCATAGCTCAGCTGGGAGAGCATCTGCCTTACAAGCAGAGGGTCACAGGTTCGAGCCCTGTTGTTCCCA
>CANQBJ010000078.1 GCA_947589665.1 uncultured Clostridia bacterium | reverse complement strand
CCGAGCCGACAAGCATCGCAGCTGAGAGAAATGTGCTTAAAAATCTTTTTAAGCCCTTTTTCATAAATTTCTTCCCTCCCGATATTGATTTTAAAAACCAGAACTTATAATGAAGATATTAATTTATTTACATACCTTGCTATTTTGTAGGCATCTGCCCCTGTCACCTGACCGTCGCCGGTAACATCGGCTATGCCTGCCACAGACTTTATTTTTCCCACTACATACTGTAGTATATGGCTTACGTCCTCCATATCTACAATTCCGCTGCCGTCTGCATCTCCCTTTACGCTGCCGCCTACGGGAGCCTTTGTAGTGGTCTCCTCTGAGGGCTCGACTACAGGAGCCTTTGTGGTAGTGGTAGTAGAAGTCTCCTTTGTAGTGGTAGTAGGCTTAGGCGGTTCTACCGTTCCTCCTGCTGAGGTACCGCCTACGCTTACCAGCGTTGATCTATAACTCTCCACCGCTGACTTGAGCTTTGTATCCACAGCAGAGGAGGAAGCGTCTGTAAGACCGGGATAATCGCTTCTTGATGTGCCTGTGCTTTCAAAGAAATCTCCGCCGTTCATACGTCCTGCATCTGCCATAACTATACGTGGAACATCTGCAACAGGATCTATGTCGGAGGCACTTACGCCCAAGTCATATGCTGAATTTGTATCAAAGTTGTTATACGCCATTGAGCCTACAAGGGTCTTGACAGAGGAAGGAACTGTCTGTGTTCTGGAGGATACCTCATAGGAATCGAACTGTACGGAATGACTTCCTGTGTCATAAGGCATATATGTACCTCCCTTTGAGGTCTGTATGTTATTTATGACATTGTTATATGCCTTTATAAATCCGCCTTCTTCACTTGAAAACTCACCCTTGTCGTCATATGTGCCGGTGCTGGGCTTATATACATCGGAGCCTTGCATAGACATGAGCATGGGATATTTGACTTCGTCAAAATAATTGCTCTCAACAAAGGCATTGCTGTTCTTTGCTGCGCCTACTCCGTATTTTGATACGCCCAGATAATAGTTGTTATAAATATGTACGGAATGGACTCTTATTCTGGGATGTCTTGAATCCGAATGATCAAACCAGTTGTGATGATATGTCAAATGGGCCTCTACAGTATCTCCCATACCGCACAGAGATGTCTTGCCTCCGTCCCAAAGATGATTATATGAAATAGTCACATAATCGGTCTTTTTGGCATCAAGAGAGCCGTCGCCCTTAGCCTGGTCCGCATCTCCGCCTGTTTTGCCATAGAACAGATCCAGATTGTGTACCCATATGCTTGAATTGTCCGTATCCATTGAAACGCCGTCGTCCATAAAATTCATTATGGCAAAATTCCTCAGCTCCGTATCGGCACAGTTCCTTATAAGGAAGCCGAAGTCCTTTATAACAGCGTCCTCTCCTATGCCCTCTATTGTCAGCTTCATATCTGTGTGAGCCTTGTTGCCCTTTACCTGAAGCCCTTCCTCAGAGCTTGATATGTGATCCAGATCGTCCTTGCTGACGGTACCTATAATACGCACGTCAAGAGGTCTCTGCTCAAATTTTGTATTGCTCTGCATACCGTCAAAAATGCTCTGCAAGCCTGTGAATACAGACTTGCTGCCATCACTTTTAGTAACAAGCTCCGCCGTAACTGTCTTAGCATTGTCGGCTGTAACATATATTACCTGAGCATTGTCCTTAAGAGTACCGTCGGGCTTATATGCGCCTGAAGCATCTCCGCCTGTAGCGGAATTTTTTGAAAAGGCAAAGCCCTTGCGCTGATGCGCCCTTACATTGAGAGTACCTGTTGTAAATGCCTGAGCTTCGCTTAATGCTCCGTTAATAACTGGTACTATCTTTATAACATACTCTCCTGCCTTAAGGCCTACGGCATCTGCTCTGAAATGATCCGCATACTTTCTTATAAGCTCGTTGTCAAGCCTTGTGTATGCCGAATCATTTGCGCCTGCTTCCTTTACATAAGCCGCAAAGCCCTGTGCATTGGGAACGGTCGTCCACTCGGCATATGCCGATTCAAACCAGCCTCCCTGCTCAAGTATATATCCTCCTGCCGCTGTTACCGACAGTACGGACATATTTGTAAGCATTATGCCGGAAGAAAGCATTGCCGCCGATACAAATAAGCTTAAAACTCTTTTTAAGCTTTTTTTCATGAATTTATTCCTCCTTTTAAATAAACTATATAAATATGGTTTATCCCGAAAACCCCCTGTATTTTTCATTTCGCACCATATTGATATACTTTATATCATACATCAAACTAATAAATTTTCAATGAATAAATTATGAATTTTATACTCCCTCTTTATTTTTATCTATAACGTACAATTTTGAAGAATTTTTTTGTAAAATTGTACTAATTTAATTTTTAAAATCATAGATTTATCTGTAGTGATACTGTGTCTGTGAGGGAATGTTATGATAAAAAAATTAAGCTTTATACTTATAGCTTTATGCCTTGTTTTTAATGGTTTTTTCATATATTCACGGGAGTACTCCGACAAGGTGGCAGCCGATGTGACCTTCTACGAAATGGGTGACGCCTCCCTTACCGTTTCAGATACGCTTACGGCTCAGTACGTACCTAAATTCGACAACGAAAAAATGAAGGACATTTCATATCTGAGGAAGTATTATTATGCTGTGGATAAAAAGACAGGCATGAATGAAAGTCTTTTTGACATAGATAAAATTATGCAGACAAATGTAAAAATAAGTGACCCGGAGGGAAACGGTCCCAAGATACTTATATTTCATACTCACGGAAGTGAAATGTACGCCGACAGCAAAAACGTAAACGAAGGAGTGATAGGGGCGGGAGAATATCTCAAAAGCATTCTTGAGGATAAATACGGTATTGAATGCTTACATATCACTCAGCGCTTTGACGTTGTGGACGGCGCCGTTCACAGAGACGGAGCCTATGAAAGAATGGAGCCTGTTATTGTGCAGGTCATAAAGGAAAATCCGTCTATACAGCTTGTTATAGATCTGCACAGAGACGGTGTAAATGAAAACCTGCGTCTTGTGGCTGAGGACAATGGCGAAAAATGCGCCAAGGTAATGTTTTTCAACGGTCTTTGCGCCAAGTGGGAAAACGGTGAGCTTAGGGATATAAAAGGTCTTGAAAACCCATATTTGCAGACCAATATTGCCTTGAGCCTTAAAATGCAGCTGGCAATGAACGAGCTCTATCCCAATCTTACAAGGAAGATATATCTCAACGCCTACAGATATTCGCTACACATGAAGGATAAGAGCATGCTTATAGAGCTGGGTGCGCAGACCAATACCATTGAGGAGATATACAACAGCATAGAGAGAATAGCCGAAGCTCTCGGAAAGGTGTGCATAGAATAAAGTAACATTAACTGTTAAAAATTCCACACAAATCACACATTAACAACATATTTTTCACATAAACTCAAATTAAAATATAGTTACATCAAGAAAATAATATAGAAAGGATGACAGCAATGAAATACAATTTCAAAAAAATATGCGGTTACGCAGTAGTGCTTATGATAACTGTATTTACAGTTACGGCATTTGCAGCCGGCGAAGGTTCAGACTACAGCTATATGAAGGGTAAAACCAATCATCACGGAACAGGCGGTGAACAGACCTTTGTCTATTCGGACAGCCATCATGCCGACACAGAAGCGCTTTTGGACGCAGGTATAATAGATCAGGCAACGGCTGATAAAATTTCCGAATATATGTCCAAAAAGCATGAAGAAATAAGCGCAATATACGACAACATGGCAGATATAAGCCCTGATGAACGCCATAATATATTTGCCCAAAGAAAGGCCTCTCGAAAAGACGGACTTGAAGAGCTTGTTGACGAAGGCATCATAACAAAGGAACAGTCAGACTCTATAAAAAATTACACAGAAAATAAATAAGCATCAAGAGAGACTATCCCATGTCTCTCTTTTTGATTTGATAAATCGATATTACTATGATACAATGATAAAAAAGCGAAAGGAGCAGAAGCGGTGGCAAAAATACTTATTGTTGACGATGAACCCGATATTCGCTCTCTTGTTTGCAGATATGCAAAACACGAAGGATATGATACGGCAGAGGCCTCCGACGGACTTGAGGCTGTTTCGATGTGCCGTAATGAAGATTTTGACCTTATAGTAATGGACGCTATGATGCCTGAACTTGACGGATTTTCCGCATGCAAAAAAATACGAGAAATAAAAGACATTCCCGTTATAATGCTTTCCGCAAGAGGAGAAGAATACGATAAACTGTTTGGCTTTGAAACGGGCGCAGACGATTATGTTGTAAAACCATTTTCGCCCAGAGAGTTAATGGCACGTATAAAAGTCGTAATAAACAGACGCAGCAAAGCAGCATCAAGTAAAATAGAAGCCGAAGGTATAGAAATAGATACTCTCGGAAGAGTCGTTTATATAGATGGCAAAAGAACAGAGCTTACGGCAAAGGAATACGAGCTGCTGTTGTATCTTGTCAAAAATATCGGAATAGTGCTTACAAGAGAACAGATAATGGAAGCCGTATGGGGCTATGAATATTATCCTGCCGATCGTACTGTGGATTGGCAGATAAAACAGCTTCGTTCGCATATAGGAAAGTGTCGGAACAATATAGTTACGGTTCGAGGAGTTGGATATAAATTTGAGATCAAAAAGTAAGTCTATACGTTTTAAATTGTGGTCCTATTTTACAATATTCGCAATAGTGATACTTGCTGTCCTATGGCTTTTGCAGACGGTATTTCTTGAGAGCTTTTATGATGTGATGCAGCAAAATCATATCAAAAAAATTGCGGACAGGATATGTAACGCCGATGAAAATACAAGGCTTGCAATAGATACTGCCGCAGCCGAAAACTCAATATTGATCCTTTTGACCGACTCTGAGGGAAATATACTTTACAGCGCAGATGAATACAGCCCTTCTTACAAAAACAGATCATATTCTTATGCAGAGCATGGAGAGAATAAAAATCCTTACAGATCAGAGCATTCTGAGCAGGCATACCGCCATTTGCCGGAACACTATGACGATTTTATTGAAAGACTTGGAGATAACGAAAGCATATGCTATACCATAGAGCATGATAATGAAAGCAATACCCTTATATACGGACAAAGACTGCCTGACAACAGTATTCTGTATATAAACACGCCGATAAAGGCTATAGGCTCTGCCGTATCGATAATAAGGCTCCAGCTTTGTGCCGTGACCGTACTTGCATTGCTTATCGGATTTTTAATAGCCATATTTATATCCAAAAAATTTTCAAAGCCTATCTCTCAGCTATCGGAGCAATCGCTTAAAATGGCAGAGGGCGACTTTGATATAAGCTTTAACAAAGGCTTTTGCTCAGAAACCGACAAGCTTGCCGACTCCTTGACATATGCCGCAAATAAAATTTCAGAAACCGACCGTCTCCGCAGAGAGCTTCTTGCCAATGTTTCTCACGATCTGCGTACTCCCCTTACTATGATAAAGGGTTATGCGGAACTTATACAGGATATGGACGGAGAAGAAAACGCAAATAACGATGCCGCAATAATAATAAGGGAAGCCGACAGATTATCTTTGCTTGTAAATGACATTCTGTATTATTCAAAGCTTCAGTCAGGCGCAGTCAAATTTGAATTTGACAAAAATAATATAAGCTCTCTGGCGGAAACCGTTGCAGAGCAATTTTCCGAGATATGCAGAACAAGAAGCATCGATATTAATAAGAATATCGAAACAGATAAGTATGTTACAGCAGATAAAAAACGTATACAACAAGTATTGTATAATCTTATATCAAATGCTGTTTTCCACACAAAAAAAGATGGGACTGTATATATTTCAGTAACAGAAAAAGATGAGAGTATAAGAACAGAAATACGTGATACCGGTAACGGCATAAGTCCTGAAGAGCTGCCGCATATATGGGAAAGATACTTTACTTCCAAAAAGGACGGAGCCAACGGACTGGGTCTGGCAATAGTCAAAGAAATACTTATTGCCCACGATTCCCGCTTCGGCGTTGAAAGTAAAGAGAATATTGGCACTACCTTCTGGTTTGAGCTGAAAAAAGCATAAGTACATTACAGATGTTTTTTATAGCGTTCAGTATTTGCTTGTTACTCTTCTTCCGCTGTCCCTTAGCTTTCTATGGCTCAAGGCAAAACCCAGCCTTTTCAAATAGCTATTATCAAAAAAGCAGTATTATCATTTGATCCTTGTTATAGCAAAAAGCCTGTAAACATAAGCGTTTACAGGCTTTTTGAGTGGGTCCTCACGGACTCGAACCGTGGACCGTTCGGTTATGAGCCGAATGCTCTAACCAACTGAGCTAAGGACCCATATTCAATAGCTTCTCTACCGAGAAGTGAGAGCCGATGAACGGACTCGAACCGTTAACCTGCTGATTACAAGTCAGCTGCTCTGCCAATTGAGCCACATCGGCAAATAAGGTTCGCTCTCTTACCTTATTTTTTTGAATTCGGCAGCCACCTATTTTCCCGGGCAGTCTCCCACCAAGTATCTTCGGCCGATTGAGTCTTAACCTTCGTGTTCGGCATGGGAACGGGTGTTTCCCTCAACCGCATTACCACCGAAATTTTATACCCTCAAAACTGACTATGAAAACATCAACTACTTAACCGTCTTATATCCTTCTTTAGACAAGCCCTCGGTTTATTAGTATTGGTCAGCTTAACATGTTACCATGCTTACACCTCCAACCTATCTACCTTGTAGTCTTCAAGGAACCTTACTTCTTTCGAATGGGAAATCTCGTCTTGAGGGGGGCTTCACGCTTAGATGCCTTCAGCGTTTATCCCTTCCAAACTTGGCTACTCTGCCATAGGCTTGGTGCCTAACAGATACACCAGAGGTTCGTCCATCCCGGTCCTCTCGTACTAAGGACAGCTCCTCTCAAATTTCCTGCGCCCACAACGGATAGGGACCGAACTGTCTCACGACGTTCTGAACCCAGCTCGCGTACCGCTTTAATGGGCGAACAGCCCAACCCTTGGGACCTGCTACAGCCCCAGGATGCGATGAGCCGACATCGAGGTGCCAAACCTCCCCGTCGATGTGAACTCTTGGGGGAGATAAGCCT
>CANQBJ010000077.1 GCA_947589665.1 uncultured Clostridia bacterium | reverse complement strand
AATGGAGCTGTCAGCCGCGGCAAAAGCTTATATAAAAATAGCTGTGAGCGGGGCTGACTGAGAGGTCGAACCTATTCCTATAAACAAAAATTTATCAAAATACAAAAAGGGACTGTCACAATTCTTTAATTTTAGTGCGACAGTCCCTTTTATACTGCCAAGGATCATATCCACCTGATCCAGTTTCCGCCATACAGATAGTATACTCCGTATGGTTTCGGTAAATTTTTGTAAATATCTCCGTCGCCTCGGTATAAAAAAATATTGGATGAAGAGGCGAGCAGCGGGCGTATCTTGTCATAATCATACACACACATCTGTCTTACGGTATTAAAAGAAAAGTGTATAGCCCGCATATTATGTATTCTTATTCCGTCGTTTACATCGGGAAGATAGAAGCCTGTTTCCGGAATATCGGCTTCAAAGCCGTAATAACGCTTTATATCATCAATAGACTCAGGAGTATTATCAATTCCTCTCTCACAGGAATAGCAGTACTCTGTATCCGCGAAGAACCACTTGGCAGGATCAAAATGAGTTTGTAATACTCTGTTCCATGTGCTGTTGCCTGCACGAAGATTGCAGGGGGAATTTGTCATACGATAGCAGAAATGCTCCATAATTGTATTTAAGTTGGGATCATCCAAGCCTATCATACCGCTGAGTATATCTATAATATGTACAGTACCGTGGTAATACCTCTGCACAAATTCATTTGCAGGTATGTATGGGTAAAGAGCGTTAATAAGATAATTCATTTGTTCAATAAAGCCATTATTATTATTGCATATAAAGGCAATGGCATCATCTATATTTTCTGCGCTTATGCTGTGGCAGATATCCTGCTCACTTTCAGCCCTGCCTATATATGCATAAACCTCCCTGTCATAATCGGAACGACCCTTTCTCTGAAATCTGCCGCCCTCCTTCAGTACAAGCCCTGCAATATATCCGCTCTGCCCTTTCATATCGCCGTCGGCTGAATTTCTGTCCGACCAGTTTCCTATGGTGTACGTTATTTTACAAGCGCTGCCTTCCATATAAAGACTTTCGCGATAATAGTCTCCGGCTTTTTTTCCCGTTATGCCGTACTCTCCATTGTCTGAAAAAGGCAGTCCTCTTGACTTAAGCTCATTATCGTATATTCTTCCGTTGCCGTCCATTACGACAAAATGATATTCATCCTTGACCAATGTTTTATCGTCAAGTATCAGCTTGCTTATATACTCCTTGCCTCCGCTGTATTCACAGTATATGTCAGACGAAATACACGCAGCCTTCATATTTTTACAGCCGTTCAAGGCTCCAAGCATAGCTATTGAGAACACCTTGTCGGCAGGCGATGTCTTGTCTTGTCTTAAAACAGCGTCAGAAAAGGCAGCGGTATTAAAAATAACGCTATTATGCAGGTAGTTGGGCAGACTTGAATATTCCCTTGCACTTCCTGCCCCTTTGTCGGGCTGCTTTTCTATGAATGTGGCATAGTCCGTAAGAAAGTCCTTTGAACTGCCCTTTTCCGATTCATAGCATTTGCCGAAAAGCTCAAGGACACTGATCTTAACGCTTTTATCCCACGGGCTGCAGGGTGTATTCTCCAGAATGTACAGTACTATGCTTAACGCACCTAAAAATTTCTGTTCACTATCAGATGAAACGGCGCTTAGTTTAAGCTCTGCCTTATATTTACCGTAGCTGCCGTCAAATTTTTCCGTCTGTATATCAAGAGTAAGCTCTGCGCTTTTTTTGTCTTCAAAAACCACCTTTTTATCAACAGTTGATATAATGCTGTCTTTACCTGCTCCCGTTTTTATTGTAAAGCTGCGATCATATCCCGTGCAGGACAGTGTGATCTTAAGCTTTGAAGGTTTATTTTTGACAATAACACCACGGGCATTTGCATCTTCGCCGGTTCCGTCTATGGAAATAACGGTATTTTCAACGCTTACGCTTTCTATGAAGATATCGGAATGCTTTTTGCGTTCCGGCGGTCTTGGTATTTCTCCTATGATCTTAAGCGCAACCGCTACTGCCACCAGTACAAGAGTGCCAAAAAGCACATCCTTAGCCTCCTCAGAGAATAAAACAGCCTTTATAAAGGCAATGATAGCTTTACATTTTTTGGCATTCTTATACACATAGTATATCAGCATCGCCATTGCTCCCGACGCTGTCAGGGCGGATATAAACGCAATAAGCTTTTTGTCGTTCAGAACATCATAATCGTAAAGTATCTTCTGAGCCTCAGGGCATTCTGCTATCCTGTCATAGAAAAAAGCGTCAAATTCCGGAGTAGTTTCCATGGTGCCCTCTATATTTTTCACACCTCTGTCGGGATATACTCCCGTTACATTGTGAAGCCAATTCAGTATAAGCGCGGAAAGAATATTTATCTCCCACTTATCAAAATTGTCAAATTCACCTGTGGCAGAAGGCAAGCTCGCGGAGGCGGTCTCTGTTTTGGCATTTGTTCCCTTTACAAGTGTTATTTCCGAATTTGTATATATTAAGGGAATACCTTTGCGTATCTCTGTTTCCCTATTATCCGAAAATTCACAGCAGCATATAACATTGCTGTCAAACATATGGGTATGGGCATCGGTAAATTCCTTCATCTTTTCTTCGCTCACAGCTTCATTAAGTATCATAAGGCTGTCTATATACCCCTTAAAGCTGCCTAATTCAGCTTTTTTATCGGATATGCCGAAGGTCCCGTTAGCTGCTCCCCACTTTATGCCATTTGAATACAGTTCAAGCACATTCTTTCTCTGCACCAGTTCAATATCCGTCCATATCCCCGCACTTATATGACCTGCCGTATACAGTTTTTTATCTCCGTATTTCAGACACAATGTAAAGCGATCGGGCAGATCGTCGCTTTCAAGACTTATAGATATGTCGCCGCTGCTGAAAAGAACACCTTTTGACATTTCATTTTCCAAAGCGTAAAAAGAAAGCAGTATCGTATATTCCTCTGTAATACCCTTAAGCTGTGATGAAACAGTACCCTTGCGGCAATCCAGAGCATATACCATATTTTCAATATGGCAGTTATTTAAGACCATATCGGCAGACTTATTTTCCGTAAAGTCTATATGCTTTTCATAGCCCGATACTATATTAAATAGACCATCCTTCATCCTATCTGCCGAAAAGGCCTCGTTATACACTGTAACGGAACGGATATAGCTTTTTCTGAGTCCACGACCTATCAACAGCCTGTCAGCTTTGCCGCCCTTTGGCTTAATGCCTGTTTTGTATACGGGAATACTTTCTGAATACAGCTTCAGATCATTTCCGTCATATACGATGTAAATAGTGCCAAAGCATTCTGAAAGCAGCTTACATCCTGAGTTCATATCATTCAGACAGAGTTCGCCTTCACGGATATCAAGTGTAAAAACATTATTAAGCTCAATAAGGCTTCCGTTTTCGGAACAGCAGTCATTCAGATACTTAACGCATATGGTAAATCTGCTTCCCTCCTTCAGAGGCCACTGTATTTCTCCATATCCGCCCTCGTCAAAGGCAAGGGCATAAAATCCATTATTGTTCATTGCCCTACCTCCTTCTGTCCATTTTTATTGTGCAGTCTCCCAATGCAACAAGATGAGAAACAAATTCCGGTTCAATATCGTTTTGCTTAAGCATATCCCCCATATCTTCCGCATATTGCATAAGCTCGTCATTTGATGCCTCTATCAATATGCGCAGTCTTATCTCTGCATGGCCGCCGGAAGGCACCTCTTCCCACAGCGTGAGCCAATATCCTGAGGCTCTCCCCGAAAGCCTGACCTTTTTGATCAAAAATCTTGTATTTTCATCTGCCTTGATATAAGTCGTCTGTCCCGAAAAAGGCGGATCACTGCACCTTATTCCATATTTGGTATTAGATGCTGTGCCCTCTTGTATCTCTGCAATAAAATAGTAGTTGCGGGGCTGCGGTTCTGTTATCGGACAAAATATCTGCTGTTCTTCATGACTAGTTTTGCCGCTTATTTCATATACATTTCTTGCTGCTACGTTCTTTTGATCTATAAATTTTATGTATTTTTCGTATGTATTTATATAGCTGAAATCAGGCTTTTCTTCATATGTCGCCACGGCAATAAGGCAATTAGGGAACATTCCCCCTTCTGAGTTGTCAAAAACAAATGCCTTTGACACACCAATGGTATTTGCATTAAGCCTTTCAATTTTAGAGGGCTTACCGTCTATGGTGGCAAGCTTATATTTGTTCCACTCCTTAGGGTTGTTATAAAGCCCCAGATGATTGCGATAAACGTGAATATAAAAATTTCCAAGAGGCATATTGCCCGTGTTTTTAAATCGGACATATACATACATTGTCCTTCCCGACACCTTGTTTTCACTTACATCCTCATTATATGTTTTAGTAAGCGCATACAAGGGATCGGAAAGAGGAGAATACTGAACCACTATATCGGGCGATGCGTTGGTGTGAAGCTTGTATCCCGTATCAGTAAGGGACTCCCGTATGAGCAGCATATCCTCCAGCTTCTGCAATTGATCTCCGCCATTCATAAAATTGCCTCCCTTATAATATTTTAGTAATAATATTATACTGCTTTTTAACACATTTTTAAACGACAATTTATATATATTTACAAAAAATTAAAATATGCTGTATAAATCAACTCTGTTTGATTTAATAGTGTAATAATCGGCTTTTTTTATTTTTTAGGGTGTTGACACAGAAACATTGAATTGTTTGCATATCTTGAAGAAAGAGAGCTTTTAACAGAAGTGAATGAAAAAAACCAAAAGTCTTATAAATACAGGCTTTCGGGGGCTATTTTTATATGTTGTGTTTCATATTCATCAATCTTGCAGAAAAATCTGTAAAACGTCTGCCAGGATATTGAAAATGTCACATCGGTGCGATATAATATTTATATATAACCGAATGCTGAGGTATGACTATGGCTGTCAGCCGAACAAGGAACAGTGCTCACGCCTATGCCGACGGGGTCAATACGGAGACCGTTGTGTTTTAAGACTGTTTTTGAGGGGAAAAAGAATGTATATCAAGACAAATAAGAAAAAACATCTGCGTTTTTTGGCTGTATTGCTTGCAGTCGTGCTGCTTTTTGGCGGGTGCAATGTAAAGGCAAAAGAGAATGACATCATCATTTTATATACCAATGATGTGCATTGCGCCATAGACGACAACATCGGCTATGCCGGACTTACGGCATACAAGCACCGGTGCGAGGAAGGTACCCCTTATGTCACGCTGGTAGACTGCGGGGATGCCCTGCAGGGAGATGTGCTGGGAACGGTTTCCAATGGGGAATATCCGGCGGAGCTTATGGACCGTGCGGGATATGACTTTGCGGTACTTGGAAACCATGAGTTTGAATATGGTATGGAGCAGCTCGACCGACTTATGGAGATAAGCGGCGCTCAGTATCTTGGCTGCAATATTCGCTATACGGGAAATGATGACCCGGCGTTTCTTTCGCGGCTTTTGCCCTACAAGCTCGAATCCTACGGCAATGTAAAGGTTGCCTTTATCGGTGTATCTACGCCGGAGAGCATCGTAAAATCTGTTCCTGCGTACTTTCGCGATGAGAGCGGAAGCTATGTATACGATTTCTGCGGAGGAAGTGGAGAGGAATTATATGGGTGCGTGCAGAAGAACGTGGACGCCTGTCTGAGAGACGGCGCGGATTATGTCCTGGTCCTTGCTCATCTTGGAATCGATGAAGCATCATCTCCGTTTACATCCCGTGAGCTTATCGCAAATACAAGGGGGATTGACGTTGTGCTGGACGGCCATTCACACAGCGAAATTCCCTATGATATTGTAAAAAATGCGGATGGTGAGAATGTGCTTTTGTCCTCTACAGGCACGGAACTTTGCAATATTGGCCGTCTTACCATTACAGCAAATGGAAATATCCACACAGGGCTGATCGGGGCGTATCAGGAGACAGACAGTGAAATGGCAGGCTACATAGAAGGTATGAAAGAAAAGTTTGAAGCCGAGCTGACTAAAAGCGTTGCTGTATCAGAGGTAGCCCTTACAACCGTTTCCGATTCCGGTATGCGTCTTATACGGAACAGGGAAACCAATCTGGGGGATTTCTGCGCAGACGCGTATCGGGCTGTGTCAGGGGCGGATATTGCCCTTGTAAACGGCGGCGGCATACGGGCAGATATTTCCGCGGGAGAGATCACCTATGAGGACATCCTGGGTGTGCATCCCTACGGAAATTCCCTGTGCGTGGCAAAGGCTACGGGGCAGGAAATACTGGACGCCCTGGAGATGGCAAGCCGCTCCTGTCTGCCAAACTCGGACGATGGGGAAAATGCGGTAGGCGAAAACGGAGGCTTTTTGCAGGTATCGGGGCTTAAATACTGCATTGACACTTCTGTGGTATCCACGGTGGAGACGGATGAGCAGGGAAATTTCCTCTCCTGTGGGGCTAACCGGAGAGTAAAGGATGTCATGGTTCTTGAGAAGGATGGCAGCTATACGAAGCTTGTGCCGGATAGAGTATATACAGTAGCATCCCACAACTACTTGATCAAGGAAGGCGGAGACGGGCTGAATATGTTCATGGACAATGAGCTGACAGTTGATGAAGGAATGATAGATTATGAGATACTTATGACTTATCTCACGGATGGACTTAACGGAACTGTGGGGGATGAGTACGCTCTGCCGCAGAAGCGTATAGAGATCAAATAAAAACACATACAGAGAAAAATATGATCATATTTAGCATAGCTCTGTTTGTTTTGCTCGTAGAATATCAAATATATGGGCGCTATCCTGCAAAGAGGAAAACGATACCGTAAAGTGACATTCAGAGGATAATACATATCATTTTGTATCCAATTAAATCAAAACCCTTAAGCAAAAACAGTTAATACCTGCTTTTGCACTTAGGAGTGGGAGTAATGCACAAAAGTCCTGAATGCCGCTTGAATAACGGAGTTCAGGACTTAAGTTTTTGCTTGTGATATTGATTTGATATTAAATAAATAAGGTCGGTATACAGTTTGAATTGCTATATATCGACCTTATATGTTTATTATTTTAATTTTTTCAAATACTCCATAAAATTTCCTTTATTTTCCAATGCCGTAGTTGTAGGTCTGCCCAGATCATCTCTTGCGCCTATGGAGCATTTGACTTCGATGAAGCTTAATTCATTTTTGCCCTTTGCTTTTTCAAGCTCTTCGTCAAGGTCGTTGAAGTTGTCAACGCACACTGCATTGGGATAGCCGCAGGCTTTTGCTATATCAACAAGGTCAATCTT
>CANQBJ010000076.1 GCA_947589665.1 uncultured Clostridia bacterium | reverse complement strand
CCGCAACTATCAAGACAGAGTATGTTTTAAATCCCGAATACAACGAGGATGAAAAATACATACCACGTTCACAGCGCTCCGAATGGACTTATGTAGGACTGACAGGCGAGCTTGTTGTGAGAGATGACGGCACTTGTAAAGTAAACGGCTATTGTAAACCCTCAGAGGGAGGAATTGCAACTGAGGCTGTTACAAGCTGCGGCTACAGGGTACTTGCAAGGCTTGACGATACGCATATAAAGATACTTATCAAATAACAGTTATAAACAAGGAGTACATAATGGACTACATAAATATTTTGCTCAACACAGGACTATCTCAGGTAGTTCTTATTTTATTTGCAGCAATTTTTGTACTTCGCTCTTGTGTTGAGGTTATTGACTGGCTCTTATGTCGATTTGGAATAAAAACCAAGTCGGCACTTGCCAAAGAGGGTATATACAAGGATATGGAACGGCTTAAAAAAGCAGATGAACAAGCCGATAAGAAATTCACAGCTATAGAGTCTACTCTTGACAAGCTGATGATAGCAAGCAGGGAAAGTCTTGCTTACAAGATAAATGAAAAATATAGGAAATATCTGCACCTTGGCTATATACCCTCTGATGAACTTGGTGAATTTATGAATTTACACGACGCATATCAAGGTGTAGGCGGTAATCACAGCGGAGACGCGAAGTTTGATTATTGCGTTAATAACCTAGAGGTAAAAGACGAATTTGAAAGGGAGCTTGAAACGTGAATACAGAATACAAAATTGAAACAGGCACTATCATAAGACTTATTGTGTTGGCTATAGCCTTTGCCAATCAGATACTTACAATGACGGGACATCCCGTATTGCCTATTGACAGCGATGAGCTTGCTAATGCAGTAGCTACTATTATAACCGCTATAGCTGCTCTGTGGGGCTACTGGAAAAACAATTCCTTTACACAGAACGCTATTAAGGCAGACGAGGTATTAAAGGAATTAAGAGAGTCTGACAAAATCGGGGAGTGATAAGTATGGGATATACAAACAGCCCTTGAGGCTATGGTGTCCGATGAGAACTGCGCCCCTCTCTGCTTCCGAATTGCACAGGCTTAATATAGGAGGTTATGTATGAAATATAAAGATAGAGAACGTGTTGACGAAATACGGAATGAAATAGCAGGACTTAAAATTCTTTTATCACAGTCCGATTATAAGGCATTGAAGCACGCTGACGGGGCTTTGACTGATGAGGAATACGAAGAAACAAGATTGAAAAGAGCCGAGTTCAGAGAGAAAATTAATGAGCTTGAAGCGGAGTTAGAAAGTCTTAAAATTAGTTAAATATGTAAGAAAGGGTCGTGATTAAATTGCCTATTTGGAACGATAGCGGTTTGACAACTCAAAATTCTTTTATGGATATAGGCAAGGGTGGATCAGAACATCAAAACATTTTTCTTACTAAAATCTGCAATGCATTTGTAGAAGTGACTGACAATACAAAAATACAATGCAACATATTGTAAAAAAAAGGAGAATATAGCTTTGCAAAGCATTAGAGTTTAAGTGTAGACAGGGTACGTAGCTTAGTTGCGTACCCTTATTTTTTTACGAATATTATAGCTATAGATTATGTATTCAAAAGTTTTTGAGTATATAATTTATAGTTATAGACTTGCTTGAATTATTATATAAAAGCTGCAACAAGTTGTTGCCAAAACTGTTGCCAAAAGTGATAGTGTACGGCGAAACCTCCTTATTTACTTGTGTTTTAAATTTGGTTAGAGGGTTCAAGTCCCCCTGTCCGCATTAAAATTTGGCTTAAATACTAGGGTTTCGGGGCGTTTTTAGTTGTTGTCAAAGTTGCCAAAACTGTTGCCAATATATATCCTATCAATAAGAACTGTATCATTAAGGTTTTCTTTTACAAATATTCCGATAAAAAATTCATATCATATACGCTTATAAATATATTTAACACTTTCCCTTTCATATCACATAAAAATATTCCACACAAATTACACATTGATAACATATTTTTCACATAAAAGCAAATTAAAATGAAATAGTAGTTAAAATTAATGTTATATGAAAGGATGATAGCTATGAAATACAGTTTCAAAAAAATATGCACTTCTGCAATAGTACTTGCAGTAACCGTGTTTACGGTAACAGCCTTGGCGGCTGATGATACATCAACCTATGGTTTCAGGAAAGGCAAAGCAAATCATTACGGAACAGGCGGCGAACAGACCTTTGTTTATTCAGACAGTCATCACGCTGACACGGAAACACTTATTGAGTCAGGTATCATAGATCAGGCAACAGCCGATAAAATTTCCGAATATATGTCAGAAAAGCACCGTGAGATAAGCGCAATATATGACAATATGGCAAATATGAGCGCAGAAGAACGTCACAAGGCTTTTGCAGAAAAAAGCACCTCTCGGAAAGACGGTCTTGAAGGACTTGTTGAGGCAGGCATTATAACAGAAGAACAGTCAGAATTAATAAAAAATCACACTGAAAACCAATAAATACACAGAGAGACACAACTATAACCGTGTCTCTTTTTCATTGATAAATCAATTTATCTGTGATACAATATCATAAAAGTGAAAGGAGCAGAAAACAGTGGCAAAAATACTTATTGTTGACGATGAGCCCGATATCCGCGCTCTTATTTGCAGATATGCAAAACACGAAGGATATGATACAGCGGAAGCCTCCGATGGTCTTGAGGCTGTTTTGATGTGCTGCAATGAGGATTTCGATGTTATAATAATGGATGCTATGATGCCTGAGCTTGACGGATTTTCTGCCTGCAAAAAAATAAGAAGTATCAAGGATATTCCTGTTATAATGCTTTCAGCAAGAGGAGAGGAATACGATAAACTCTTTGGATTTGAAACCGGAGCGGATGATTATGTTGTAAAGCCATTTTCACCAAGAGAACTTATGGCGCGTATAAAGGTTGTTTTAAATCGGCACAGCAAAGCAGTAGCAAATAATATAAAGGTCGGAAATATTGAAATAGATACTCTCGGCAGAGTAGTTTATATAGATGCAAAAAGGACAGAGCTTACAGCAAAAGAGTATGATCTTCTGCTATACCTTGTCAAAAACATCGGGATAGTACTTACGAGAGACCAAATAATGGAGGCTGTGTGGGGTTATGAATATTATACTGCCGACCGAACGGTGGATTGGCAAATAAAACAACTGCGTTCCCATATGGGCAAATGTCGTGACTACATAGTTACAGTCAGAGGAGTGGGATATAAATTTGAGATCAAAAAGTAAGTCTATATGTTTTAAATTATGGACATATTTCACAATGTTCGCAATAGTAATATTTGCTGTCCTATGGCTTTTACAGACAGTATTCCTGGAAAGCTTTTATGATGTTATGCAAAAAAATCATATAAAGAAAATTGCAGATGATATATGCAATGCAGGTGAAAATACAGAGCTTGTAATAGATACTGCCGCAGCAGAAAATTCTATACTGATACTTTTGACCGACAACAGCGGAAACATACTTTACAGTGCAGATGAATACAGCCCTTCATATAATAAAAAACCGTATTCCGATACTGAACACGGAGAAAATAATAATCCCTACAGGTCAGAACATTCGGAGCAATCATACCGCCATCTGCCAGAACACTATGAAGATTTTATTGAGAGGCTCGGTGATAACGAGAGTATATGCTACACTATTGAGCATAACAGAGAAAACAATACTCTTATATACGGACAAAGGCTACCAGACAACAGCATTTTGTATATAAATACTCCTGTAGGGGCTATAGGTTCCGCTGTGTCTATAATCAGGGTCCAGCTTTGCGCCGTAACTGTACTTGCACTGCTTATCGGTTTTTTAATAGCAATATTTATATCAAAGCGATTTTCAAAACCCATTTCACAGCTATCGGAACAATCGCTTAAAATGGCAGACGGCAACTTCAATATAAGCTTTAAACAGGGCTTTTGCGCCGAGACTGACAAGCTTGCATACTCCCTGACATATACCGCAAGCAAAATAGCGGAAACCGACAAGCTCCGCAGAGAGTTGCTTGCCAATGTTTCTCACGACCTGCGTACTCCGTTAACTATGATAAAGGGGTATGCGGAGCTTATACGTGATATGGACGGAGAAGAAAATACAAATAATGATGCAGAAATAATAATAAGAGAGGCAGACAGATTATCCTTACTTGTAAATGATATTCTGTACTACTCAAAACTACAATCGGGTGCAGTCAAATTCGAATTTGAAAAAAATAATATAAGCTCTCTGGCTGAAACTACAGCAGAACAGTTTTACGCAATATGCAAGGCAAAAAGCATTGATATAATAAAGGAGATCGAACCTGATAAATATGTTCTGTCGGATAAAAAACGTATACAGCAGGTACTGTATAATCTTATATCAAATGCTGTCGATCATATGAAAGAAGGCGGAAATATATATATTTCGGTTATTGAAAAAAATGGGAGCATAAGGATAGAGATACGTGATACCGGCAGCGGCATTAGTCCCGAAGAACTGCCCTATATATGGGACAGATATTTTACTTCAAAAAAAGGCAGATCAAAAGGCTTGGGGCTGGCAATAGTCAAGGAAATACTTGTTGCTCATAATTCAAACTTTGGAGTTGACAGTAAAAAGGAAATAGGCAGTACATTCTGGTTTGAGTTAAAAAAAGCGTAGGCAAATTATAAAATTTATATCTGCTTTATCAAGCGATTTGTATACTGTCGTTTTGCTGACCTGACATATACCTTGAATACCTTTAGTATATCGGCTCCTTAATTGACAAATAAAGCCCTTTCTGTTATAATTATTTATCAATTCACCATAATATCGTTTTTATGCAAAGACTGATTTTTAAGTTTATTCAAAGGAGGAGCTTATGATACGCAGAGACTTACGCTTTATATTCAGCTTATTGATGGTTTTTACGGTATTGTTTAATTGTACAGCTGTCTTTGCACAGCCCTCCCGACAGCATATAATTTCGCTGACAGAAGAGGAAAAGGAGTATATAGCCTCTCAAAAGGACCCTCTTAAGGTAGGCTATGTTCAGGACAGGGTGCCTATATCCTTCCCCGATGAAAACGGTGAGCTTGGCGGCATATCACGTTACATATTTGATCATATAAGCGAAATAACCGGTCTTAAGTTTGACTATGTTGCCCTTCCCACAGGCGAGGTCACATATGACTACCTTTTAGGCGAAAAATTTGATTTGGTAACAAGCGTTGAATACAACGAGGAAAATAAAAAGGCGCGGGGCATACTTATAAGCAGCCCCTATCTCTCAAGCAGAAAGGTAGTGGTGGCAAAGGATGATCTGGAATTCAGATATGACGCACATTTATCCGTTGCCATATCCACAGGCTCACAGACCATAAGAAAGGTACTTGGCGCCGCCTACCCTAACTTTGAGCTTATAGATTACCCATCAATAGCAGACTGCTTTGAGGCAGTCAATTCAGGAGAGGCAGACCTTATGATACAAAATCAGTATGTAGTTGAATACTGGTTTTCAAAACCTAAGTACGAAAAGCTTAAGGTGATTCCTGTGCTTGGTCTTGATGACAAGCTTTGTTTCTCTGCCGTTGTTGCCTTCGGTGATCAGAAAGGACCCTCCGATGCGGAAGGACGTATCCTTATAAATATACTGGACAAGGCAATAGCAAGTATGACCGAAGATGAAATAGGCTCCTTTACCATACAGGGCATAATGGAAAATCAGTACAAGCTTACGTTATCCGATTTTTTGTACCGTTATCGCTATGCCGCTATAACTCTTGGCGCAGCGGCTCTTATTATACTGATACTGGCAGCACTTCTTATACGTCAGCGTATACGTTTTGCGGAAAGCCGTGCAGATGCCAAGGCTAAGGGAGAGTTTCTTTCTACTATGAGCCATGAGATACGAACGCCCTTAAACGGTCTTATAGGGCTTAACTATCTTATGACCCAAAAGCTTGATGACAGAGAACAGCTTGCAGACTATCTGCAACAGTCTACCGTCACCGCAAAGTATCTGCTTTCTCTTGTAAACGATATACTGGATACTTCAAAGCTTCAGGCTCAGAAGCTGGAGCTTGTTATGCGTCCCGTAGAACTGAATGTACTTCTTGATACTATCGACTCTCTTGTGAGCAGCGCTATGAAGGATAAGAAAATAAGATTCAGTATTAATTCCAAGTTTATAAAGCCCTGTATTCTCGGTGACGAAGTGCGTATACAGCAGGTGATATTCAATTTGCTGGACAATGCGCGTAAGTTTACGCCAAGCGGCGGCAAGGTAGACCTTGCTCTCAGACAGGAAATGAAAGACGACAGCCATGTGACCACCATTATTACCGTAGCAGATACGGGAAAGGGAATGAGCGAAGAGTTTAAGAAGCACGTTTTTGATGTTTTTGCCCAGGAGCTTGACACTGTGTCCAAGGGCAACCAGGGTACAGGTCTGGGACTTTTCATATGTCACAGCCTTGCTGCTCTTATGAACGGCGACCTGACTCTTGAAAGTCGCAGAAGTGAAGGCACTACGTTTACCTTTACATTTACGGCAGAACCCGCAGAGCCTCCCGTAAAGCATAAGGAACAGCCTGCCGCAAACAAGCCCGAACATCCTCATATACTTATAGCCGAGGACAACGAGCTTAACGGTGAAATACTTCTTGAACTTCTTAGGGGAGACGGATTTGAGGCAGAGCTTGCCGAAAACGGCAAAAAGGCGCTGCAGATGTTCAAAAGCTCTGCTCCCGGCACATATAAGATAATACTTATGGACCTGCTAATGCCTGAAATGGACGGCTTTGAAACCTCCAAGGCAATAAGAGCTCTGGACAGACCCGATGCAAAAACCGTGCGCATATATGCCTGTACGGCAAACTCCTTTTCTGAAGACAGGGATAAAGCTCTTGCAAGCGGTATGGACGACTTCATAGCAAAGCCTGTAGATGTTGAGGAATTACTTAAAAAGCTAAATAAATAGATGTGATATCAGTGTTCGGCAGACTATGGAAGTCTTACTTCGTTGTGTTCCCGCCCTGCTGACAAAAAAAACTGCCGCAATAAGCATTAATGAAAATAAGCTATTGCGACAGTTTCTTTTTTGATTTTGATGGATTTTTGTTTATGTTAGTAAGGCGACCCTTCCACCATGCTGCGCATGGTCCCCCTCCCCTCCGACGCTGACGCTAGGGGAGGTCATTTACCGCAAGGCTGTGACAGCAGCTTAATTGTTGTTTTTCTAAGTAAATAAGCGACTTTGAAAGGCGCATACCTAAAGCTCCCCATTCGCAAGGTTCAGCACTTTTGCCTTCGGCAAAAGCGATACTTCGTATCGGCGGATAACTTCTTCCGCTGCAATGGAGCTGTC
>CANQBJ010000075.1 GCA_947589665.1 uncultured Clostridia bacterium | reverse complement strand
AAGGAGTTTTCTTTGCGAAGACGTATCGCTAAAGCTTTTTTTGAACCCCCAGTCTAACTGGGGGTTTTCTTATACAATAAACAGGGTCGTTTCCGACCCTGTTTATGTTAAATATCAGTCTTTCATTTTAATATGAACAGGCTTTAAGCCCCAAATCTCGCTTGCATATTCCTTGATAGTTCTGTCTGAGGAGAACTTCCCGCTGCGTGCAGTGTTCATAATTGCCATCTTTGCCCATTTATCCTTATCCTTATATATGGCGTCTACCTTAGCCTGAGCCTGAGCATAGGATTCAAAGTCCTTGAGTACAAAGTACTCGTCGGCTCTTGAACCGTTGTAGCCATTGAGAAGTGACTCAAATATAGGCTTAAAGGTGTCTGTATTCTCATCAAGGGTACCGTTTATAAGCATATTGAGAACTGCCTGTATATCCGGATTCATATTGTAGATATCCCATGGATTGTAGTCGTTTCTCGCATACTGGGCAATGACCTCATCTGCCTTCATTCCGAATATGAAGATATTTTCCTCGCCAACCTCTTCCATTATCTCTACGTTGGCGCCGTCAAGAGTACCCATTGTAACTGCGCCGTTAAGCATAAACTTCATATTGCCTGTGCCTGATGCTTCCTTAGAGGCTGTAGATATCTGCTCTGATATATCGGCTGCAGGTATAAGCTTTTCTGCAAGACTTACTCTGTAGTTAGCGGCAAATACCACCTTTATCTTGCCTCTTATTGAAGAATCGTTGTTTACAAGGTCTGCTACCTTATTGATAAGCTTTATGATAAGCTTAGCCATTTTATAGCCTGCTGCTGACTTGGCGCCGAATATAAATGTTCTGGGCACAATATCCATATTTGGATTTTCCTTGAGCTTATTGTAAAGATGCATAATATGGAGAACATTCAAAAGCTGTCTCTTATACTCGTGAAGTCTCTTTACCTGAATATCAAATATAGAATCGGGGTTGATTGTTATACCCATATTCTCCTTGAAGTACTCAGCAAGCTGTACCTTATTCTCTCTCTTGATTGCCATAAATTGGTCTCTGAAGCTCTTCTTTTTAGCAAGAGGTTCAAGCTTTTTAAGCTCTGAAAGGTCTGTATACCAGCCATCGCCTATTTCCTTTGTAATAAGCTTGGCAAGCTGCTGATTGGCATGACCGAGCCATCTTCTCTGAGTTATGCCGTTTGTCTTGTTATTAAATCTCTCAGGATATATCTCATAGAAATCCTTAAGCTCCTGATTTTTAAGTATCTCAGTATGGAGAGCCGCAACACCGTTTACAGAGTGACTGCCTACTATGGCAAGCCATGCCATTCTTATCTGACCGTCTGCTATAATAGCCATTCTTCTTATCTTATCAGCATCATGGCCGTACTTCTCTATAAGCATATTGCAAAATCTCTTGTTTATTTCCTCAACTATCATAAAGATACGGGGAAGAAGTCTTGAAAACAGGTCGTAAGGCCACTTTTCAAGAGCCTCTGACATAATAGTATGGTTAGTGTATGCACAGCACTTCTTTGTTATTTCCCAAGCCTCGTCCCAAGGCACATCGTTTTCATCGATAAGAAGTCTCATAAGCTCTGCAACTGCTATACTTGGATGAGTATCGTTAAGCTGGAAGGCATACTTTTCGGGAAGAAGTGAAAAGTCGTTGCCAAACTTCATCTTGAACTTGGTTATAACTCTCTGTAATGTAGCAGATACAAAGAAATACTGCTGGCGAAGTCTCAACTCCTTGCCTGCATAGTGTTCGTCGGCAGGATAGAGAACATCCGTAAGAGCCTTTGCAAGATTCTGCTCTTCAACAGCCTTCTGGAAGTCACCTGAATTGAACTTCTGAAGGTCAAACATATTCTTAGCCTCTGCATCCCAGAGTCTTAATGTATTTACGGTATTGTTATTATAACCCACAACAGGGTAGTCATAAGGCACCGCTATTACTGACTGATAATTTTCGTGTACATATCTGTACTCTCCGTTGTCCTTCATTTCACGTCTTACATTGCCGTAAAACTTAACCTCAACAGCGTATTCCTTTCTCCTTACGCCCCATACGTCGCCGTTGTGAAGCCAGTCATCGGGAAGCTCCATCTGAGCGCCGTCAACTATCTTCTGCTCAAAAATACCGTAGTGATATCTTATGCCGCAGCCGTAAGCGGGAAGCTCAAGAGTTGAAAGTGAATCCAGGAAACAAGCGGCAAGTCTGCCAAGGCCGCCGTTGCCAAGGCCGGGATCTCTTTCTGCATCTTCTACAAGGTTATAGTCTATACCCAGTTCAGCAATGACCTCTTTTATCTCATCGTACATTGTCATATTGAGTATAGCGTTGCCCAAAAATCTTCCCATAAGAAATTCCATTGAAAGATAGCATACTATCTTACAGCCTGTTCTGTCATAGGTCTCATGGGTCTCAAGCCACTTGCTTGTTACATAATCCCTTATAGTAAAGGCAAGCGCCTCATAAAGCTGTTCCTGTGTAGCAGTTTCAATGGTTTGCCTTGATAATATTCTTACATTGGCAATAAGCTGCGCCTTAAAAGCCTTCTTATCGAACTTCATAATTACATCTCCTTATCTTAATTTATATCTTCACTGCCGGCCTTAAGCTTTTCAGCCTGCTCGGTAGTTATTAACGCATCCATTACTTCGTCCAGATCACCGTCTATGATTGAGTCCAGCCTGTGGAGAGTAAGACCTATCCTATGGTCTGTAACTCTGCCCTGAGGGTAATTATAGGTCCTTATCCTTTCATTTCTGTTGCCTCTGCCTATCTGGGATTTCCTCTCCGCAGATATTTCGGCATGCTGCTTTTCCTGCTCCAGATCATAAAGCTTGCTCATAAGCACCTTCAGTGCCTTATCCTTGTTCTTAAGCTGACTTTTTTCATCCTGGCAGGATATTACTATGCCTGTAGGTATATGGGTAAGCCTTACTGCCGAATCTGTGGTATTGACACACTGACCGCCGTTGCCCGATGCTCTGAACACGTCAAACTTGCAGTCGTTCATATCCAGCTTTACATCTACCGCCTCGACCTCGGGAAGTACTGCGACGGTAGCCGTAGAGGTGTGTATCCTGCCGCTTGACTCTGTGGAGGGTATTCTCTGTACCCTGTGTACACCGCTTTCGTACTTGAGCCTTGAGTATGCGCCGTGACCGTTTATCATAAATGTAACTTCCCTGTAGCCTCCTGCGTCGCTTTCATTGGCGCTCATAAGCTCGGTTTTCCAATGGTTCCTTTCGGCATAGCGTGAATACATCCTGAAAAGGTCGCCTGCAAATATATTTGCCTCGTCACCGCCTGCGCCGCCTCTTATCTCCACGATCACATTCTTGTCATCATTGGGGTCCTTGGGGAGCATGAGTATCTTAAGCTCTTCCTTAAGCCTTTCTATCATGGCAGTACCCTCTGCAAGCTCCTCCTTGGCAAGAGTCCTCATTTCCTCATCGCTGTCGTTAAGCATTTCCTTTGCCTCTTCAACAGAGGAAGAAATTTCCTTATATTCCCTGTATTTTTCCACTATAGGCGCAATATCGCTGTGTTCCTTCATAAGTCTGCGCCAGCTTTCGTTGTCTGCGATCACGTCAGGGTCGTTTATCTTATCTGACAGATCAATATATTTTTTTTCAATATCGGCAAGTCTTTCAAACATAATAAGCCTCCGTCATGAAATATATCCTGTTACTACTCTGTCCATGCCGGCTAAGTCCTTTTTTACGGATATGTTTCTGAAGTTATTTTTTACCAGCATATCGTAAAGTGCATATCCTTGATTATAACCTATTTCAAAAATAATGCAACCCTTTTTTTTCAAAAAACGATGTAAATCTGCCGTTATCCTTCTGTAGAAATCAAGCCCGTCCTCTCCTCCGTCAAGAGCCGAAAGAGGCTCATGATCCTTTACCTGAGAGTCCAGGGTATCTATTACTGCCCTTTCTATATAGGGGGGATTTGACACTATCATATCAAAGCTGCCCTTTACATTTGCAAAGAGGTCGCTTTCTATGAAATTCACATATACATTGTTCTGCCGCGCATTTTCCTCGGCAATACTAAGCGCAGCCTTGGAAATATCTACGGCGGTCACCTCTGCAGCCGTATATTTTCCTATGCTTACGGCTATAGCGCCTGAGCCTGTGCCTATGTCCAGCACATTCCTATAGCCCTTCTCTTTTATTATATTTATAGCCTCTTCCACCAGATTTTCAGTATCGGCTCTGGGTATAAGCGTGTTTCTGTCCACCTTAAAGTCAAGTCCCATAAATTCACAGCGGCCAAGTATATACTGCATAGGCTCTCTCTTAAGCCGTCTTGCCGTATATTCTTTTATTATATTCAGCTTATCGTCGCTTATTTCATCTGTGTTGTGGGTGACAAGCTTAATTTTATCTACGCCAAGAGCCTCAGAAACAATAAGCTGCGCATCTATTGAAAAGCTTTCAATATCGGCTGCTCTAAGCTTAGTCCTTACACTGTCAAGGACAGCCTGTATTGTCTGACTCATTCTCCGGTTCCTCCTCCAGGACCGCCTTAAGTGAAGCAATGGCTACCTCTATCATACTGTCGTCAGGCTCCTTTGTGGTAATAAGCTGCATGGCTATACCCGGAGCGCTCACTATGTTTACAAACCAGTTGTCGTGAGAGCCTGCCCACCTTATGACCTCATAGGACAAGCCTGCTATAAAGGGCACAAGTATGACCCTTGATATTATACGGAGCCAAAAATCGTTAGTCCTGACAAAAAGGAAAACTATAATGCTTATTATCATTACTATTACAAGAAAGCTTGTGCCGCAACGCTTATGGAAACGTGTGTTCTGCTTTACGTTTTCCACTGTAAGCTCCATATTGTTTTCAAAGGTATTTATGGTCTTATGCTCGGCACCGTGATACATAAATGTCCTTTTGATATCCTTCATCTGAGACACAAGTATCATATAGCCCAGGAATATGGCTATCTTGACAATACTTTCCGCTGCGCTCCTGACATTGGTGCTATCGCCTGCAAAATGTGATATCCAGCCGCCTATTATAGTAGGCAGCACCATAAACAGACCTACACACAGTACTATTGACACAATCACGCTGAAATAGACAAGATAGTCCGCCAGCTTATCGCCGAATTTATTCTCAAGCCACATTTCAAGCTTGCTTTCTTCGTCGTACTCTATATCGTCCATACCTGCCATTTCAAAAGAACGCTTAGTCACCTTCACACCCATAACAAGGCAGTCGAAGAAATTGACCACACCTCTTATTATAGGCCAGCCCAGTGCCTTGCACCTGTCCTTAGGCTGCTTTATAAATGTTTTTTCTACTGTGATCCCCTTTTCGGGATTGCGCACGGCCATAGCGTAGAGTGTTCTGCCTCGCATCATAACACCCTCTATTACCGCCTGACCGCCTATACCCTTGCCCTTTGCAGGGCATTTCTTAAGCTTACTCATATACCCTCCGTTTATTTAAAAGACAATGTTATTTTATTTATTTCTCCATTTAATCTCTGAGCATTCTCAAGTATGGTCTTAAGCTCAGTTTCAGCCGTTTCATAGTTATAATTATTATTGAGCATATCCCTTAACACCTCTGCAAGAGACTTAAGCTCTCTTACAGCCTCCTTAGCCTTTATATGGAACTGCTCATACTTGGCAGGCGGATTTAATCTATCCATATTCTCCGCCGTGCTTTGAGTGATCTCTATATAGCTGTCTATTTCCTCTCTGAGTGATCCCAGCTTTTCCTGTATGTTTTCGTCATTTACGGAATTGAGAGTGCTTACTATCACCTCTGAAAGCTCATCCAAAGGCGCTATGCAGCTCATATATTCCCTTACATAATCATCTATCACTATTGGCGGAGCAACATCCCTCGTAAGAGTGCCTATATGCACTGTCTTGGTATTGGCATCCCAGTTGACCGCTGCGCCCGTAGCCTCAGATATTGCTCTTAAGGGTATCATCATTGAATTGTTTATTATCTGTGCAGGTACATCCAGCATAACGCTGTTCTGATTTATCTGGAGAGCCTTATGCCCATCTCTCATAGAAATAATGCTTGAACCCTTTATAAGCGTAGCTGTTTTGGTAGCAGGCTCCCAGCCTATAGTATATCCCATTTTATCAAAAAGGCCTCTTAAGGGTATAAGCGTCCTGCCTTTTACAATAACGGGCTGCACGCTGCTGAATATGACATTCTCGCCGTTCAGGTCTACCTTGATATTCTGCTCTGCGCCCATAATATTCATAGCTGATAATATACATAACGAAAATATGATCAAAGTTTTACGCATAAAATCACTCCTTGTCCTATATCTTAACATAAAAACCCACTTTATTCAATAGTTAATATGCCGATGTAGGGATATGAAAAATCCCTTTTTAGTGAAATATTACCCATATAATACGACATAAAAAGCTAATTTACTGTCATAAATTACTGTTAAATATATTAAATTTATGGTATAATAATATTAAATCTATGTCAGGAGGTTTTATCTATGAAGAAAATATTTGCATTTGTACTGGCTGTTTCTCTTGCTATACCGACTTTAAGCGCATTTGCCGCAGAAGATATAAAGGTAGTAGTAAACGGAGAAGCTGTAGACTTTACGGGAGACCAGGCTCCTGTTATACAGGACGGCAGAACTCTTGTGCCCTTCAGGGCTGTTTTTGAGAAAATGGGAGCCAAGGTAGACTGGTTTGAGGATATCAAACTTTGTCAGGCTACCTACGGTCAGGTGACCGCAGGCATAACAATAGGCGATACCAAAGTAGTACTGAGCGATGCCGCATATGTTGAAAGCGATGTTCCCGCGCAAATAATAAACGGCAGGACCATGGTGCCTCTGAGAGTGCTTTCAGAAAGCATAGGCGCTCAGGTAAACTGGGATGCCGATACAAAAACTGTCGATATAAAAACTCCCGCTATTGTAAATGCTCCAGACTCTGTGGAGTATGAAATGGATATGGCGGGAGGAACAAATATGACCACAGGCTTTTCAATAGATTATGAATTCCCTGTTGTTACATCTGAATACACTATGGCAGACAAGCTTAACGAAAACATATACAACGATATTTTTGAGGCTATAGACAGTACTCTCGACGAGTATACGGGAGACAAGGAGCTTGCCAATGTCACCTGTAATGTAAGATACAACAGTTCTGGGCTTTTCTCACTTCAGTACCTTATAGACGGCGAGCTTTTCTTCTATCCTACATATAGCATCATAGACGGCACAAGAGCAGATGATGACGCTCTTGCCCGTATGATGGACGTAGCCGATTAGTATAAAGATACCTGAATGCTGAGGGGAGGTTTAAATTTTTGTTTATGTTAGTAAGGCGACCCTTCCACCATGCTGCGCATGGTCCCCCTCCCCTCCGACGCTGACGCTAGG
>CANQBJ010000074.1 GCA_947589665.1 uncultured Clostridia bacterium | reverse complement strand
CAGGCGGCAAGACAGGCATGCATAGATATGAAAAATGATTTAAGGAGATGTATACAGCCATGAAAAAGACTGTGAAAGCAGAACTGATACTTGAAAACGGTGTCCGTTTCAAGGGCAATGCCTTTGGCTACATAAAGGAAACCGTAGGCGAGGTAGTGTTCACAACATGTATGACAGGCTATCAGGAAACTCTTACGGACCCCTCCTATGCAGGACAGATAGTTACAATGACATATCCCCTTATAGGCAACTACGGTATAAACCTGGAGGATATGGAGAGCAGAAGGCCCTTCCTTAAGGGCTTTGTAGTAAGGGAAAAGTGCGATGTTCCCAATAACTGGCGCTGTGAAATGGATATAGACAATTTCCTCTATCAGAACAAGATAATGGGACTTGAAAACATCGATACAAGAGCCCTGACAAGAGTACTGAGAGATAACGGTACAATGAGAGGCATAATCACTACGAGAGTGGGAGACCTTACTCCAAGCCAGATAAAGCAGAAATTCGATACCTATACAAATGCCTATGCAGTCAAGGAGACAACTATTGAAAAGCCCTATGTCATAAGCGGCAGGGGTACACACTTGGCTGTGCTGGACTGCGGCATAAAGCATGGTATATTAAGAGATTTATCCAAGAGAGGCTGTAAATTAAGCGTATTCCCTGCATTTACATCTGCCGAGGATATACTTGCGGCAGACCCCGATGCTATCTTTTTAGGCAACGGTCCCGGTGACCCCAAGGATATCCCCGATGTTGTTGAAACGGTAAGACAGCTTATAGATACAGGACTTCCCGTATTGGGTATATGTCTCGGACACCAGCTTATAAGCCTTGCTTTGGGCTGCAATACCAAAAGGCTTAAGTTTGGTCACCACGGAGGAAATCATCCCGTCAAGGACTTAAAGACAGGCAGAGTATACATCACTAGCCAGAACCATGAGTTTGTCGTAAGCGATCTTTCAGAGGATGTAGAGGCTACGTTTATAAATGTAAATGACGGCAGTATTGAGGGCATAAGGCATAAGTCAAAGCCTGTATATTCAGTACAGTTCCATCCCGAGGCAAGTCCCGGACCTCTTGATACACAGAAACTTTTCGACAGATTTATTAAAATGATCGAGGAGGTGAAACCCCATGCCAAGAGATAATTCCATTAAAAAGGTACTTGTTATAGGCTCAGGTCCTATAGTCATCGGTCAGGCTGCGGAGTTTGACTACTCAGGCACACAGGCCTGCCAGTCTATAAAGGAGGAGGGCATTGAGGTAGTGCTTGTAAACTCAAATCCCGCCACTATAATGACGGACTTGGGTATGGCGCATTATACCTATATCGAGCCTCTTACAGCGGATTTTCTTGAAAAGGTAATAGCAAAGGAGCGCCCCGACAGCATTATTGCAGGTATGGGCGGTCAGACAGGACTTAACCTTAGCTGTGAGCTTTACGACAGAGGAATACTGAATAAATACCATGTAAAGGTAATAGGTACATCTATTGAATCCATTAAGGAGGGCGAGGACAGAGACAGCTTCAAGCGCCTTATGGAGAGGACAAATCAGCCTATAGTTGAAAGCGATATAGTTACCGATGTGGACTCAGCTATAGATTTTGCAAATTCCATTGGCTATCCCGTTATAGTGCGTCCTGCCTATACCTTAGGTGGTACAGGCGGCGGTATTGCCCATGACGAGGCTGAACTCAGAGAAATATGTACTCAGGGACTTCACCTTTCAAGAGTAGGTCAGGTGCTTATTGAAAAGAGTATTGCCGGCTGGAAGGAAATAGAGTTTGAGGTTATGAGAGACGGCGCAGGCAACTGTATAACTGTATGTAGTATGGAAAACGTTGACCCTGTCGGCGTACATACAGGCGACAGTATAGTTGTTGCTCCTGCTCAGACCCTTTCAGACAGAGAATATCAGATGCTGAGAAGCGCAGCTATTAATATTATAAATTCTATAGAGATAAAGGGCGGCTGTAATGTGCAGTTTGCTCTTGACCCCAACAGCTATAACTATGCGGTCATAGAGATCAATCCGAGAGTTAGCCGTTCGTCTGCCCTTGCGTCAAAGGCAACAGGCTACCCCATTGCAAAGGTTGCCGCAAAGATAGCCTTAGGCTATAATCTTGATGAAATAAAGAACGTAGTTACAGGCAAGACCTTCGCCTGCTTTGAGCCTACTATAGACTATGTAGTGCTTAAGTTCCCAAGATGGCCCTTTGATAAGTTCTTCGGTGCCAAAAGAACGCTTGGTACCAAGATGATGGCTACAGGCGAGGTAATGTCTATAGGCAAGAGCTTTGAGGCGGCTCTTCTAAAGGGCGTGCGTTCTCTTGAGATAGGACAGTACGGACTTGAGCGCAAGTCCTCCTCAGCAAGAGACCTTGAAACTCTTAAAAAGAGAGTAGTAACTCCCGATGACGAAAGACTTTTCGATATGGCTGAGATGATAAGAAGAGGATATAAGGTAGAAAAGATATGCCAGATAACGGGTATGGACCTTTTCTTTGTACACAAGATAGCCAACATCGTTGAAATGGAAGAGGAGTTAAAGTCCATGAAGCTGGAGGACTTTACAGAAGAAAGTCTTACCTACTTCAAGGAAAAGGGCTTTTCCGATAAGGCTATAAGCCGATTTATAGGCTGTACACCTCCCGATATATATGCTCTTCGCAAGAAATGGGATATTATGCCTGTATTCAAGATGGTAGATACCTGCGCAGGCGAGTTTGAGGCAGTTACACCTTATTATTATTCCAGCTATGACAGTGAAAACGAGGTCATAGTAAGCAGTAAGAAAAAGGTTATGGTCATAGGCTCCGGTCCTATAAGGATAGGTCAGGGCATAGAGTTTGACTATTGCTCAGTACACTGTATTAAAGCACTGAGGAAAGCGGGCATTGAAACCATAATCGTAAACAACAACCCCGAAACCGTATCAACAGACTTTGACACAGCGGATAAGCTGTACTTCGAGCCTCTTACGGAAGAGGACGTTCTCAATATTGTAGAGCTTGAAAGACCCGACGGAGTAATACTTCAGTTCGGCGGTCAGACAGCCATTAAGCTGGCAAGCTTTTTCGATGAGATGAATATACCTATACTGGGTACTCTGCCCGAGCAGATAGACGAGGCGGAGGACAGAGAAAAATTTGACGCAGTACTTGAGACCTTAGGCATCTCCAGACCTAAGGGCAAGGGTGTGTGGTCAGTTGCCGAGGGTATAGAAACAGCAGAAAGACTGGGCTTCCCCGTACTTGTAAGACCAAGCTATGTATTGGGCGGTCAGGGTATGGAGATCACCTACAACGACGATCAGCTTAAGATGTACCTATCAGACGCTTTTGAAAAGGACAGCAAGAACCCTGTGCTTATAGACAGATATCTTAGCGGCAGGGAAATAGAGGTAGATGCCATATGTGACGGTACGGATGTGTATATCCCCGGTATTAT
Organism: uncultured Clostridia bacterium; assembly: GCA_947589665.1. Lineage (GTDB taxonomy): Bacteria > Bacillota > Clostridia > Lachnospirales > CAG-274 > CANPXH01. Next base: position 4,031 of record CANQBJ010000074.1, on the reverse strand, counting down.
GGAGCATCTTGAAAGAGCGGGAGTCCATTCAGGCGACAGTATCTCAATATATCCTCCTCAGAACATATCAGATGATATGAAGCATCAGATAATGGATGTTACAAAGAGGATATCAGTTGCTCTTAAGGTAATAGGTATGATAAACATACAGTTTATAGACTTCAAGGGCGAACTGAATATAATTGAGGTAAATCCCCGTTCTTCCAGAACGGTGCCTTATATAACAAAGGTCACGGGAGTGCCTGTCATAGATATAGCTACAAGAGTAATGCTTGGCGACAAGCTTGCCGATATGGGCTACGGCACAGGCATATGTGACGAGCCTGACGTAGTGGCAGTTAAGGTGCCTGTATTCTCTACCGAGAAGCTTCCCCAGGTCGAAGTCAGCCTTGGACCTGAAATGCGTTCCACAGGAGAGGTGCTGGGTGTAGGCTGCAATCTTGAAAATGCGCTTTACAAGGGCTTTACTGCAGCGGGAATGACAATACCCAAGGCAGGCAGCACTATTATTGCGACTGTAGGCAGCAAGGACCATGAGGACTTTGTGAAGATAGCGGCAAGATGCAAGGCTTTGGGCTGCAACTTCATAGCTACCAAGGGTACTGCAAGAGCCTTAAAGGAGGCAGGCATTGACTGTAAGCTTGTAAAGAAGATAAGCGAGGGTGTGCCTAACATCATAGACACTATAAGGAGCGGTGTTGTAGACCTTATAGTGGATATTCCCAAAAAGGCAAACAACAAGAAGAGCGACGGCTTTAAGATAAGAAGAACGGCAGTAGAAAGCTCAGTTACACTTATTACCGCCATGGACACCTTCAACGCTATGGTCAATGTAATGGAAAAGCATATCGATCAGGATAAGCTTGATATATTCGATATAAACAAGGATATGAGAAAATAAACCTTCAGAGGAGCCGATTTTCGGCTCCTTATTTTTTTACAGAAATTACAAAATAGGTATGGAAATAATATGATATTTGTGCTATAATACCTATAGATTAAAATTTGTATTGTAAATTTATACAAAAGGAGGATGCCGAATGAAAAAATTTTTAGTTTTATCTTTCGTTATTGCGGCTATGTCATTTACATCTGCCTGCGGCGGTTCTGCTGATGATGCCGTTGCAAAGGAGATCAATGAGGAAACAGCCGATATAGCAGAGGACATCAGTGAAGATGCCAATGAGGATAACTTAGCTGAAATCATTAAGACCGAGGCTGTCAGCGCAGGCAGTAAGGACCTTTACAGTCTTACAGGTGTGGTCAAGGATGCGTCTATGAATACTATCACCATTGAGACCGAGCAGGGCAGTACGGTCACATTTTCAACTGATGACGATACTAAGACAGAATACAAGGACGGACTTTTAAACGGTATAAATGTCAGGATAACGGTAGAGTGCGATGTAGACAAGCTTGAAAGCGATATGGATGTAGAGGTCGTTGAAATAAAGGAATTATAAGGTGAATTTATGAGGTTTTTTAAGATAAGCCTTATAGCGGCATTTATTTTAGGTATGCTCTGTGTATGTGCCTATGCAAATGATATGGGACCCTTTGAAAGAGATACCTTTATAATAAAAGAGCTTACAGGTGTGATTTTAAGGACTACGACTACTACCACCACAACAGAGGCTACTACAGAGACCACGACGATACAGCAGTTTGATACATCTAAGCTTTCCAACACAAAGCAGTCCTGGTATTATATGCCTGTGGACAATCACACTGTTCCCAGAGGGAATGAAAGCGTTGCTCTTAATAAATACAGCGCCTATTATACAGGCAATACCTCAGAGAAGGTCATATATCTTACCTTTGACGAGGGCTATGAGAACGGCTACACCACAAAGATATTGGACGTGCTTAAGGCAAAGGGTGTAAGGGCGGCATTTTTTGTGACAAAGCCCTATATAGAAAGTCAGCCTCAGCTTATAAAGAGAATGGTCGCTGAGGGACATATAGTAGGCAATCATTCCGCAAAGCATTTAAGCTCGCCTTCACTTACGGATTCTCAGCTTAGGGAGGAATTGGATTCTACTGCGGAGGCTTTTAAAAAAGTAACGGGCTACGATATGCCTAAGTATTTCAGACCACCTATGGGTGAATACAGTGAGAGGACCCTTGCGGCAACTCACAATATGGGATATAAATCCATATTCTGGAGCTTTGCCCATAAGGACTGGCTTACGGATCAGCAGCCCGGAGCAGAGGCGACATATAATACAGTTATGAAAAGGTACCACAACGGAGAAATAATGCTTCTCCATGCTGTTTCAAGCTCCAACACAGAGGCTCTCGGCAGAATAATAGACGGACTGAGGGCGCAGGGTTACAGCTTTAAAACATTGGACGAAATTTAATTTATAAAATACAAGGAGGTAATTACAATGGGCATTACTTTAAAATTAAACGGTGTTAAGAGTTTTGTGAGAGAGGACGAGCTGGCAAAGATAGAGCCTGCAGTAAAAATGGCAAGCGATCTTCTTTACTCAGGTAAGGGTGCAGGCAACGACTTTATAGGCTGGGTCAATCTTCCTTTTGACTATGACAAGGAGGAATTTGAGAGGATAAAGGCTGCTGCCAAGAAGATACAGGCTAATTCAGAGGTGCTTGTAGTTATAGGTATCGGCGGTTCATACCTTGGCGGACGCGCTGCTCTTGACTTTATAAACGGCAATAATTACAACAATAAAAAGCATCCGGGATATCCCGATATTTATTTTGTAGGCAACAGCATAAGCTCCGATTATCTTAACGACATAATTGAAATGATAGGCGACAGAGATTTCTCTATCAACATTATTTCAAAGTCAGGTACTACTACAGAGCCTGCCATCGCTTTCAGAATTTTCAAGAAAATGATAGAGGACAAGTATGGCAAGGAAGGCGCAAAGGACAGGATATTTGCTACTACAGACAAGGCAAGGGGCGCTCTTAAGGCGCTTTGTGATAAGGAGGGCTATGAGACCTTTGTTATTACAGACGATATCGGCGGCAGATTTTCAGTACTTACTCCTGTAGGCCTTGTGCTTATGGCTGCTGCGGGCATTGATGTTGACGCTGTTATGAAGGGCGCTCAGGATGCGGCAAATAAATATAAGAACGATGATCTGATGAACAACGACTGCCTTAAGTATGCGGCTCTGAGAAATATACTTCTCAGAAAGGGCAAATGCATTGAGATACTTGCTAACTACGAGCCTTCACTTACTATGTTCGGCGAGTGGTATAAGCAGCTGTTTGCCGAGTCAGAGGGCAAGGACCAGAAAGGCATATTCCCTGTAAGCGCTAACTTCTCTACAGACCTTCATTCTATAGGTCAGTTCATACAGGACGGCAGCAGAAATCTTTTTGAAACTGTTCTGTGGGTAGAAAATGCCAAGAAAGACCTTATTATACAGGAGGACCCTGAGAATGTTGACGGTCTTAACTTTGTTGCGGGAAAGAGCATACAGTATGTAAATTCAAAGGCATACGGCGGAACCTTCCTTGCTCATGTAGACGGCGGTGTTCCCACTATGGTGATCGAGATAGAAAAGACAGATGCTTACCACTTCGGTCAGATAGTCTACTTCTTTGAGAAAGCCCTTGCTATAAGCGGTTATCTTTTAGGCGTCAATCCATTTGACCAGCCCGGTGTTGAGGCATATAAGAAGAATATGTTTGCGCTTTTAGGCAAGCCCGGATATGAAGAGCAGAAGGCTGAATTAGAGGCAAGATTAAGCTAAGTTTTAAAGGGACTGTTATATTAAATTTTTGTTTATGCTAGTAACTCGACCCTATCGACAGCCCAACGCAAATGTATTTTAAATTCAACGAAGTGGTTGGGCTGCCACTTCCCCTTGCGAAGGGGAAGTTCAGGTGGGTGCCTTTCAAAGTTGCTTATTTACTTAGAAAAACAACAGTTAAGTCATTGCCACTGCCTCTGCGGTGCATAACCTCCCCTTCGCAAGGGCAATGTCATCAACTTAAGGATATTTCACATCAATGTTTTTGATTTTGCGAAAATTTCACGAAGGGGTGTTTAG
>CANQBJ010000073.1 GCA_947589665.1 uncultured Clostridia bacterium | reverse complement strand
TTATAGGCGTTAAGGAAAAACCCCCGGCTTTGCCGGGGGATATTTATTACTTGACTTTATCTCTTTGCAGCTTTAAAATTATTATATAAGCAAAAGAAGGGAGAGACTATATGAAAAAAATATTTGCTTTGATTGTTATGGGACTTACAATGCTTATGACGGTAAGCGCTCAGGCAGAAATTAAAATGAACTATGTAAAGGACGGTCTTGTAACAACTGTTGCCAATTACAGCCTTGCAGGCTACTGCGATCCCGCTTATCCTCTGTATATCAACGGTCAGAAGATAGACGTTACAAAGGACGGTTATTTCAGCTATTACGCACCCTTGAGCATAGGTAAGAATGTATTCAATTTTGATAATACATCTTCAAAAAGCACCTATACAATTACAAGAAAAGCTGCTGCAAATTCCTCCGGAGCATATTCAGACCCATTTAAGGCAGTGAGCTTTACAGGTCAGGTAAATATGGACAATCCCACAGTACGTTCAAGACCCGATGAGGCAAATGACGACCTCATAACGCCTTATGTAAAGGGTACGCTTGTTCGTATCACAGGCGAAAATTCAGAGTATTACAGAACGGTACATGACAATTATCTCTATAAAAGTGCTGTAGACAAGACAAATAAGGTATATGGCGTAAATGCCGTAAAGAATCTGAGCTATAACAACGGTATTATATTCAGCATGGACAGACCTACTGAGTATGCAGTGCTGCTTACCTCCGACAGTATAAAGGTCATACTTTATGACACAAAGGGAGCAGGCTTTGCCAATCCCGATAAGAATGTGTTCAGAAATGTAAATTATGAAAAGGATATAGAGGGTAATGCCGTTTATACCTTCTATTTTGCTCAGCCCGGCAAATATATAGGCTATAAGCCTGTATTTGAAAACGGAAATATGAGAATAATGTTCAACGAAAAGTCTGCCGTTGAAAAAGGCACGCTAAAGGGCGCTACAATAGTACTTGACGCAGGCCATGGCGGTGAGGACGCAGGCACACTGGGACTTGGCAATGTATATGAGAAAACGGTTACGCTCTCTGTTACAAATCTCTTAAAGGACTATCTGACATCAAAGGGTGCCGAGGTCATACTTACAAGAAGTGACGATACTTATGTTGCCCTTGACGCAAGAACAGCCAAAATAAATGAGGTAATGCCTGATGTGGCAGTATCGATACACTGCAACTCCAGAAACGAATGGGAGAATTTTGGCGAGCTCAAAGGCACTTTAGATCTCTATACATATGATTCCTCAACTGCCTTTGTGGAAAACATAAGTCAGACCATGAATGCGCCTTATGAGAAAAATAATCTTGCTCTTACAAGGATATCAGCCTGCCCTGCAGTGCTTATAGAGACAGGATATATGTCAAATCCTGATGAATACGCATATCTCACAAGCGAGGCGGGACAGAAGGAGCTTGCGCTTAAGATAGGTCAGGCTATAGAAAAATACTTTGGAGAAATTTAAGTATGCTAGAATTTATTGCCGCTCCGCTCTTAGGAGGAGTAATAGGCTATATTACAAATGACATAGCTATAAAAATGCTTTTCAGACCGAGAAGGGCAATGTATATAGGCAAATTTCATATACCCTTTACTCCGGGACTTATACCGCGGCAGAAGGATAGGATAGCCGCGTCAATAGGCAATGTCATAAGCACCCAGCTTTTAAACAGGGATGCTATTATAAATACCGTAATAAGCGATGAAAATCTTGGCAAGGTCTATTCATACCTTATGAATGTCGTCCAAAACCTTAAAAATAGCGAGAGGACTGTTGCCGAGGTTATAAAGGACTATATACCGGAAGAAAATATTAATATGTACAAGACATCGTTACAGGAAGGTCTTGCCCTTGCCATATCCTCTAAAATAAATGAGGCGGATATAGGGACAAGGCTTGCCCAAGGCGGCATTGATATGCTTGCGGAAAAGCCCGGAATGGGATTTATATCCCTTTTTATAAACGATGATATTTCAGGCAGACTGGGCGGCATCATAAACAATGTACTGAGAGAAAAGGCACCTGAGATAATATATGAGGAAACGGGAAAGTATTTGGAGGAAATACTTTCAATGCGTCTATGCGATATTGCCATAAAATATGAGGACAGGATACCACGGCTGCTGCGCGGCTTTGTAGATCTGTGCAGGCTCATAATTGAGGAAAATATCGATAAAATACTTAAGCTTGTGGATATTGAGCAAATAGTGGTCGAAAAGGTACGCTCCTTTGATGCGGTACAGCTGGAGCAGATGATATTCGGCATTATGCATAAGGAGTTGAGAGCCATAGTATATCTTGGTGCATTACTGGGCTTTTTCATGGGCTTTATAAATCTGTTGTTTTTTATGTAAGGAGTTATGGAAATGAAAAAAATAACATTGGGAAGTACGGGAATAACTGCTGTGCAGAACGGTTTCGGCGCTCTGCCCATACAGAGGGCAGATACGGATACTGCCGTTAAGATACTGAGGAAGGCCTATGACGGCGGGATTACATTCTTCGATACGGCAAGAGCCTATTCCGACAGTGAGGAAAAGGTTGGACTTGCTCTGTCTGATGTAAGAAAAAACATATTCATTGCCACAAAGACTATGGCAAAGAATACGGAGGATATGAAGGAACAGCTTGAAACCTCCCTTAAGCTTTTAAAAACAGACTACATAGACATATATCAGTTCCATTGTGTCGACCGCTGCTATGCTCCCGATGACGGTACGGGTATGTATGAGCTTATGGAGGATTTCAAAAGACAGGGTATGATAAGGCACATAGGCATAACCGCCCATAAAATAGGTATTGCCGAGGAGATAATAAAATCAGGTCTTTATGAAACATTACAGTTTCCGTTCAGCTATCTTTCAGGCGAAAGAGAGCTTGCCCTTGCCGATAAATGCAAGGCAAAGAATATGGGCTTTATAGCTATGAAGGCTCTGGCAGGAGGACTTATAACCAATTCAAAGCTGGCATATTCATTTATAGGACAGTACGACAATGTAATGCCTATCTGGGGCATACAGAGAGAAAATGAGCTTGATCAGTGGCTTTCATATATGGATAATACTCCCGTAATGACGGAAGATATAAGGGCTGAAATTGAAAGGGATAAAAAGGAATTCAGTGCCGATTTCTGCAGAGGCTGCGGCTATTGTATGCCTTGTCCCGTAGGTATTCAGATCAACAACTGCGCAAGGATGTCACTTATGCTGAGAAGAGCGCCTTCAAAGGTATGGCTTTCAGAAATGTGGCAGAACAATATGAAACAGATAGAAAAATGTCTTAACTGCGGACAGTGTAAGAGCAAATGCCCCTACGAACTGAATACACCCGAACTGCTTAAGGCAAACTATGAGGATTATAAAAAGGTGCTTGCAGGTGAAGTGGATGTAAAATAAGCTGTTGTAGCGGTTTCTTTTGAATTTGGATAAATTTTTGTTTATGGGAATAGGTTCGACCTCTCAGTCAGCCCCGTTCACAATTATTTTTGTATAAGCTTTTGCCGCGGCTGACAGCTCCCCTTGCGAATGGGGAGCTTTAGGTTTATGCCTTTCAAAGTCGCTTATTTACTTAGAATAAATAGTAATTATATTTTGGTCACAGCCTTGCGGTAAATGACCTCCCCTTCGCAAGGGGAGGGGGACCAACCGAAGGTTGGTGGAAGGGTCGCCTTACTAACATAAACAAAAATTTAATTACCCATTAACCCTTAAGGAGAAAACAGTGAATATATATCTAGCGCCCATGGAGGGTATTACAGGCAATATTTTCAGGAGCAATCAGCATAAATATTTCGGCGGTGTGGATAAATACTTCACACCCTTTATATCTCCCTGTGAAAAAGGTACTCTGAGTAAAAAGGTATTGAAAGACATACTGCCCGAAAACAACAAGGGACAGAATTTAGTGCCTCAGATACTGACCAATTCCGCAGAGGGCTTTATAACTATGTGTAAAAGTCTTGAGGAATACGGCTATACGGAGTTTAATCTGAATTTAGGCTGTCCATCGGGTACGGTAGTATCAAAGGGCAGGGGTTCGGGCTTTTTGGCATATCCCGACAAGCTGGACAGATTTCTGGAGGCTATATTCAAAAGCGGCTACAGAATTTCTGTAAAAACAAGGATAGGTAAGGAAAATCCCGAAGAATTTTACGACCTTATGGAAATATACAATAAATATCCTATCTGTGAGCTTATTATTCATCCCCGCACAAGAAAGGATATGTATAGGAACACACCAAGCTATGAAGCATATAGGTATGCAATTGCTCACAGCAGAATGTCTTTGTGCTATAACGGTGATGTATTTGATATGGAAAGCTACGACAGTATAGTTGAAATGTTCCCCGATACGGATACGGTCATGATAGGCAGAGGAATGCTTATCGATCCTGCTCTTGCCCTTGAAATAAAGGGAGAAGGCAGCTTAACAAGGGAAAAGCTGAGAAGCTTTTATAACGGCATATACAGGGATTATGAAGAAATACTATCGGGCAGTACACAGCTTATGCATAAGATGAAAGGACTGCTTACATATATGGTATATGCTTTTGCAGACAGCGAAAAAATAAGTAAGAAAATAAAGAAGTCGAAGAATATAAATGAATTTGACAATGCAGTAGACGAATTATTTGCCTTGTATGATATAAAAAAATTAAGTCGGGGCAACAGGATTTGAACCTGCGACCTCAGCGTCCCGAACGCTGCGCGCTACCAAGCTACGCTATACCCCGATAGAGATAGTATACACTTTTTAGACCAAAAGGTCAAGAAAATTCTGCTTTTTATCGTATATTAATTAAACAGGTGAAGCATTATGGAAAGTAAAAACGGCTGTACCATATGTCCGAGAAAATGCAATGCCCACAGAGAGGCAGGGCAAAAGGGCTATTGCGGTGCCGACAATGAAATATACTGCGCAAGGGCGGCGCTGCATTTCTGGGAGGAGCCGTGTATATCGGGCGAAAAGGGTTCGGGAACAGTGTTTTTCAGCGGCTGTCCCTTAAGATGTATATACTGTCAGAATTACGATATAGCAAGCTTAAGGAAGGGCAAAAAAATAAGCCTTAACAGACTTTCCGAGATCTTTATGGAATTACAGGAAAAGGGCGCTTTAAATATTAATCTTGTTACACCCACACACTACAGCCGTGAAATAATAAAGGCTGTAAAAGCTGCAAGAGAAAATGGATTGACCATTCCCATAGTGTACAACTGCAGTGGTTATGAGAGTACAGATACTCTTAAATCGCTTGAAGATACGGTAGATATATACCTTACAGACTTTAAATATATGGACAGCGCCCTTGCCAAGAGATATTCGGGAGCAGAGGACTATCCATACACGGCAAAAAAGGCTCTTGCGGAAATGGTGCGTCAGCAGGGCAGGGCTGTGTTCAACAATGAAGGTATTATGCAAAAGGGCGTCATTGTGCGCCATCTTTTACTGCCATCACAACTGGAAAATGCAAAGGCAGTTGTAAAGTATGTTTATGAAAATTATGGAAATTCAGTATACATAAGCCTTATGAACCAGTATACACCCATAAGAGAATTTACAGAATTTCCAGAGCTTAACAATAAGGTAACGGAAGAGGAATATGATTCCCTTGTGGAGTATGCAATATCCCTTGGTATAGAAAACGGATTTATACAGGAGGGCGATACTGCCGAAGAAAGCTTTATACCGGACTTTGACTACGAGGGCATATAAAAACGATACAAAGAGAGAAAAAAGAGACAGAGCAGTTTGAATATTTTGTAGTAGAGGAGTTTGTACCAAAGGATCATTTATTTCGAAAAATAGAAAGAGCCGTGGATTTTGCAAAAATATATGAAATAGTAGAAGGCTTATATTGTCCCAATAACGGAAGACCGTCAATAGACCCGGTCGTACTTATAAAAATGGTATTGATACAGCATCTATACGGTATAACCTCATTGAGAAGGACATATGAAGAAATAAAAATGAATGTAGCCTACAGATGGTTTATAGGCTATCCTATGTATAAAGACATACCGCATTTTGCAACAATAAGTTATAACTTCAAGCATAGATTTACAGAAGAAACCATAGAGAGTATATTTTATTGGATACTTAATGAAATAAACAAAAAAGGATATTTATCACCCGAAGCGGTATTTATAGACGGAGCACACATAAAAGCAAATGCCAATATGAAAAAGAAGATCAAAAAGGCTATATCCGAAGCTGCTAAAGTTTATGAAGAACAGTTATTTAACCGACGGGTAAGTCTCCCGCTTCTATAAGCGGCGAGAACTTACTTTTGTATTCGGTAGGAGTGCAAGCTCCTGCTGAATACAAAGGCTTTGGCAAAAGCCGTCGGTTATGAGTACGTAGCGAAGGCGTAGTACGAATATCCTTGACTGAAATAAATGAAGACAGAGAAAAACGAGGGAAGAAACCCTTTGAACCAAAAGATAAAGATAAAAAAGAAAAAGAAGTAACCATATCCACAACAGACCCCGAAAGCGGAGTTTTCCACAAGGGCGAACACAAAAAGTGTATGGCATATGAAGCGCATACAGCCTGTGATCCAAAAGGATATGTATTAGGCGTTTGTGTAACAGCAGGAAATATACATGACAGCGTAGCTTTTGATCCATTGTTTGACGGATTGTATATCGACTTTCCGCAAATAGAGATAGTAACGGGTGACTCAGCATATAAAACACCATGGATAAGTAAAAAGCTCATAGACAAAGGAATAAGATTGGCAGCACCATATACATCACCAAAAGGGAATAAAAACAAAGGCTTCAGAAAAAATGACTTTAAATATGATAAAGATAATGATAATGGGATGTGTCCCGAAGGTCATATAATGAAATACAGTACAACAAACAGAGAAGGTTACAGAGAATATAAAAGCGATCCCGAAATATGTAGGAACTGTCCGCACTTAAAAAGCTGTACTCATAGCAAAACATACCAAAGAACAATAACGATACACATATGGAATGAATATCTGGAGCAGGTGGAAAAATGGCGGCTCACAGAAGAGATCAAAGAACTTTATAAACAGAGAAAAGAAACCATAGAACGTGTATTTGCCGACGCAAAAGAAAAGCACGGCATGAGATATACACAATACAGAGGTTTGGCTCAGGTCACAAAATGGGTCAAGCTTAAATTTGCGTGCATGAACCTGAAAAAATTTGCCCTTCATTTATATAAGGACAATCCTTTCCCATCTATTAATACTTCAATATATCGGTTTTTAAGTCAAATAAACCTCCATTTACTGTGCGTAATGGAGGTTTATTGACAGACTGACTGCCCAATGGGCAGTTTCTTCTGGTTTTGGTGAAATCGAAGTATTGCTTTTGCCGAAGGCAAAAAGTGCTGAATCTTGAGAAGGGGAAGTTTAGGTTTATGTCTTTCAAAGTCGCTTATTTACTTGGAAAAACAACAACTAAGCTGTTACCACAGTCTTGCGGTAAATAACCTCCCCTTCGCAAGGCAATGTCATTAAGTTAAGAAAAACCAACTCATCAAGACAGAAAGTGAAGCTTCAAGGCTTCACTTTTTTTGTA
>CANQBJ010000072.1 GCA_947589665.1 uncultured Clostridia bacterium | reverse complement strand
TTAGCCACGCTGCGGCTGCGGGAGGAAAAAATTCATAGGAAAAGTTACCTATAAAATGGGAAACCGCAGGTCTCCTGACGAAAAATTTACAGGATTTTTCGTATCTACTAACATATACATAAATTTATCAATTGTCACCGCCTTACGGTAAATGACCTCCCCTAGCGTTAGCGTCGGAGGGGAGGGGGACCATGCGCAGCATGGTGGAAGGGTCGAGTTACTGCGCTAAACACAAATTTGCCAAAATCAAAAAGGAACTGTCGCAATAACTTATTTTCCTTAATTCTTATTGCCACAGTCCCTGTAAATGGACAGCCTATTATAGCATTGTCATAAGCTTAAATATTATCTCTGTACTTTTTATAAGGTCGTTTATACTCGTGTACTCGCCGCAGCTGTGAACATTATTCATACCGCAGGCAATGACGATACCCTCTATACCGTGCAGTGCAAAATTGTTGTTATCACTGCCTCCAAAGGTGGAAATAAGCTTTACGGGTATATTCATTTCATTACATACCTTTTCATAGTTACGTACCGTTTTGCTTGTCCGACTTATTTCGTAGGCTTTTATATCCACAGTATGCTTGATATGAAGTTCGGCTTTATATTCATTACAGTATTTCCGCAATCTGTTTTCGACATCCTTGAGCAGAGCCATAGCTCTATTGTGGTCAAGACTTCTTATCTCGCCTTTAATGCTACAGCTTTCGGGGATAATATTCGTTGCGGTGCCTCCTGTGATCTCGCCTATATTGAGCGTAGAGTCTTCGCTTATCTTTCCCTGTTTTATTTCGGAAACTGCCTTTGATACTATCTCTATGGAGTTTATACCCTCTCCGGGAGAAAATCCTGCATGGGCGGCTCTTCCCTTTACCTCTGCGCTGAAGGATATTATACTGGGTGCGCTGAGGGCTGCTGTGCCTATTTCACCGCTCAGATCAAGGACATATGTCTCCTTTGATTTTATTTTGGAAAAGTCAAATACCTTTGTACCCTTTGTGTACACCTCTTCTGCTACGGGGAAAAGCACTTCTATTGGTCTGTGCTTTACTTTGTTTTCTTTAATTGTTCTTATTGCCTCTATTATCGCAGCCAAGCCCGACATATCATCGGCGCCAAGTACTGTAGTGCCGTCGCTTGTGATATATCCGTCATCATGTATGATCGGTCTTTTGCCAATGCCCGGCTCTACGGTATCCATATGGGCGGAAAACAGCACAGGCTCACCCTCGCCCTCAATATATCCATACAGATTGCCCGTATCACTGTTATAATATTTTCCTGCATTATCCTCTGTAAGCTCAATTCCCATTTCATCAAAAACGGCGGTCAGATGATCTGCCATTTTTCTTTCATTGAAAGTAATTGAATCTATCGACACCAGCCTGCAAAATTCATTTATAAGTCTTTCCTTATTTATCATATTATCACTTGCCTAAATAATTGCATCTGCCCATAAAAAGTATCTCGCCGTTTGCATTATCCCTTATAAAGTATGTAAAGGGCTTATTAACGATGATTTCTTTGCTCTCCTCTTCATCAAGGGTGCCTGTTGACGTCATTGCCATTGCAGCCGCAACAGTTCCCCATTCATCGACCTTTATTTTGCTGCCATGAAGCATATTCATAACAGAAGAATACCTGCCTGCAAGCATTCCCGTAAAATCAGCATCGGGCATAAATGCCTTTTTGATCCCCATATTCATAAGAGGCGCTCTCATATCTATATAGTTTTCCATTTCAAACTTAGGCATAGTCAGAGAAACGCTGTCCTTATATTCCATTTTGTCTATGTAATCGTCCAGAACTATGTTTGCATTGTCCGTCATGGCTACATACATACTTGTATTTTTATCCTTATAGTCAAGGGCGATAAGGGATACATCCTTATCCTTATAATATCTGTAATTGCCAAGATCACTCATGTACTTCGTAATACTCTGAGAACCGTCTGCATTATTGAAAATGTCGTCATGAGTACCGTAGCTGCTGAACATATTTGCCCATTCGCCTTTAAAATACACGGTGTTTATAAGGTCCATATCAAATTTGTCCTCTACGGGCACACTATTGAATTCGCCCTCTGTAGCCTCTGATACCCACTTGTTTATCTTATTCTGCGCATCCTCCATACTTACCTTTTCCACAATGCCGTTATAACAACTTCTGACAGTATCGGCAAACACAAGGTCTATATCATCATCAAATATTACATCGTTGACCCATACAGAGCTTGCAGTCTTTATTTTAACATCTTCATTTTTATCATACTGCTCATAAAGATACTTTGAATATTCATTGTATTCATCTAAGTTGTCAATATCTATTTCCTTAAGTATCTCATCCCTTGTTTCACCCTTTGCGCCGTTGGCAAGCATAGCTAAAGCGGTTTTCACACAAAAAGGTGAAAAAACATAATTTTTATAAACAGGCATCTGAGCATTGAGCCTGTATATAAAATCGTTGTTTATATCGGAAATAACAATACTCTTGTCTGCGCTGTTCCATTCAACAGATTTATTGTTTGACCCTGCCAACTCTCTCAGCGATACATATTTTTTCCCGTCTATCACTATCTCTTCTGCCTTTTTATCCCCTGTGTTATACTCGGCAGAAACATACAGCGTATTGTCCCGATTTACAGTATCTACATTGTATTTGCTGCCGTTGTAGGATATCTCCGTTGCATTGACCACAGAGGTCATAAGCATTATTCCCGTACATATTGCCGCTATTGTTTTTTTCATATATATCCCTCCTTATAAGCCGATTATAATACCACAAAATTTCGGTGTCAACGATACGGAGAGAAATGTTATATATTTGTAAATTACAAAATGTCGATGTAAAATATATGAAAAAAAGACTGTCGTATTAAGTTTTTGTTTAACGTAGAAAAACGACCCTTCCACCAACCTTCGGCATCAGCACTTTCGGCTTTGCCGAAAGCCGACCTGCGGTCGTCCGATAAATCTTTCGGTGCAATGTCCCCCTCCCCTTGCAACCTCTCCACCGCCTACCGGCGGTCCCCCTCCCCTGATTAGGGGAGGCTATGTACCGGAAAGCGGTGGCAGTAGATTAGGTGTTGTTTTTCTAAGCAAATTAGCGATTTTGAAAGGCGCATACCTAAAGCTCCCCTTCGCAGGTTCAGCACTTTTGCCTTCGGCAAAAGCGATACTTCGTATCGGCGGATAACTTCTTCCGCTGCAATGGAGCTGTCAGCCGCGGCAAAAGCTTATATAAAAATAGCTGTGAGCGGGGCTGACTGAGAGGTCGAACCTATTCATATAAACAAAAATTTACAAAAAAAGAAACTGTCGCAGTAGCTTATTCTGCTTAGTGCGACAGTCCCTTCAGAATATTATTATTTAAGATCGCCTGTCTTTAAGAAGTCCTGATCGTCGTAGTCCTTATTCTCGCCGACCATACCCCAAATAAATGTATAGGCCTTGGTACCTACACCGCTGTGTATAGACCAGCTTGGAGAAATAACGGCGGATTCGTTCTTCATAACGATATGTCTTGTTTCATCAGGCTTGCCCATCATATGGAATACAACATTGTCGTCGTCCATATCGAAGTATAAATAAACCTCCATACGTCTTTCATGAGTATGGCAAGGCATTGTGTTCCAGTTTGAACCTGGGTCAAGCTTAGTAAGACCCATAGCAAGCTGACAGCTGCCGTATTCTACACCGTCTCTCTGAGAAAGTCTTGCAAACACCTCGTCGTGGATGTACTGATTTATAGTTCTCTTATTGCAGTCCTCCAGTGAGCCTAAAGGCTTATGGTTAGCGTCTGCATAGGTAATAAGCACTGTAGGATATGGTCTGTGAGCAGTGCCTGAATTGGTATAGAACTTAGGCGGATTTGAAGGGTCCTTAGCCGCAAAGGAAATTTCCTTTGTACCCATACCTACATAAATAGCGTCGCCGTTATTTACTTCATATTCCTTGCCGTCAACTATAACGATACCGTCGCCGCCGATATTGATAGAGCCGAGCTCTCTTCTCTGAAGGAAGTACTCGGCTGCAAGCTCCTTGCTGCCCTCAAGCTTGATAGGCTCTGTAGTGGGAGTGATACCGCCGAATATGATCCTGTCATTGTGGCTGTATACAAGCTTAGCCTCGCCGGGAACGAATACGTTCTCCACAAGAAAATGCTCTCTCAACTGACTTGTGGTATAGTGCTTAACATCGTCAAAATGATTTGAATATCTGACTTCTAATTTCATTATCATACCTCCGTGATATTTTAAAGAGCCGAGAGCCTAAAGCCCTCAGCTCTAAAATATTTACAATGTATTTACTTTGCAAATTTGTTTTACTTATCTCTGAACTCTGCCTGAACCGTCGCAGGACTCTACCTCAGCCCTTGTAACAAGGTTGAAGTCGCCGGGGATAGTATGCTTAAGAGCAGATGCGGAAACTGCAAACTCAAGAGCAGCCTTCATATCCTTGCCGTCCATAAGACCACAGATAAGACCGCCTGCAAAGGAGTCGCCGCCGCCAACTCTGTCTACTATAGGATTGATGTCATATCTTGTTGAACGATAGAACTCTCTTGAATTGCCGTCCATGATACAAGCTGACCAACCGTTGTGAGAAGCAGAGAAGGACTCTCTTAATGAAGAAATAACATACTTAAAGCCAAACTTGTCGCACATCTGATTGAAGATGTCAACATAGCCTGCCATTTCAAGCTCGCCGCTTGTAACGTCTGTATTGCCTGGCTTGAAGCCGAGAACCTTTTCAGCGTCCTCTTCGTTGCCAATACATACGTCAACATACTGCATAAGGTTAGTCATGACCTTCTGAGCCTTTTCTGATGACCATAATTTCTTTCTAAAGTTAAGGTCGCAGGAAACTGTAACGCCCTTAGCCTTAGCAGCCTTACAAGCAGCCTCTGTTACCTCAGCAGCAAGATCGGAAACAGCAGGAGTGATGCCTGTGAAGTGGAACCAGTCAGCGCCGTCAAAAATAGCGTCGAAATCGAACTTGTCAGCAGTAGCTGTAGCTATAGAAGAATTAGCTCTGTCGTATACTACATTAGATGCTCTCATGGAAGCGCCTGTCTCAAGATAGTAGATACCAAGTCTGTCGCCGCACTTAGCGATGTGCTTAGTCTCAACGCCGTACTTTCTTAAAGCAGCAATAGCGCACTCGCCGATAGGATTGTCGGGAACTGCTGTAACGAATTCTGCCTCATGACCGTAATTAGATAAAGATACAGCTACGTTAGCCTCGCCGCCGCCGTAGTTGATATCAAACTTTGTTGCCTGAATAAATCTTTCATTGCCGGGAGTAGATAATCTTAACATGATCTCGCCCATTGTAACTATTTTGCCCATTGGAAAATTCCTCCTTTTAAATATAAATTGTCTTACTATGGCTTATCCATAGTTTCTGGTATAATTATAACATAAAAAATTTTCCATAGCAATACAATATTTCATAAATTTTACAAAAATATTAGAATCAGATTACAGGGCTTTGGCTATTCTGTCGTATAAATTTTGTTTTCTGTTTGAGGATATGTGTAAACATAGCTTTCGTCCACGCTATCAGTACCCTCGGCAGCGGAAGGGTCTACAGGAACTACCTTTACAGTGGGCAGTTCCTTTTCCTGCTGTATTGCCGGTATCTCCGGTACGGAGTCTATATCAGGCTCCTGCTGTATTTCGGTATTTTCAGGGTCGGGCGCATAGTTTTCCTTATATCCTTTGTATGTTATAAAGGACTGACTGCTTTTAAGTTTTATAAGTCTGTCCTCATCTGCAGGATTTATATGCAGCTCCGCTTCTATTTCCGTTCCCCTGTTATAGTCGTATATTTTTCTTTCCTTTATATCCTGTATGATTTCTCTGAAATTTTCAAAATCATCGTTATGGTATTCCTGATCATAAAGTAAGCATGAAAGAGAATTTACGGGATGCTCGGAAATATAGAGCATATCATCGTTCCATATATAATACTCGTTATTTATTTCAAGCTGAAATCTGCCGTAGTCCGAAGTATGGGATATTACTGCGTGTATTTCTCCCTGAGGCACTTCCTCATCGGGTATTATTCTCATAGGAGCAACTAAATTTATCCTCATATTTTCTTCGTTGTAATATACAGGCTCGCTTTCGGGCAGCTTTACCGTTATTGTATCCGTTGTAAGCTCATTATCGGGGTATTTCTGCCCCTCATATGTAAAGCTCTGTACCTCCGCAAATATAATACCTCCGCCTATACCGCAGAGCAAAAGACCTATGCCGAACATTATACCTATTGTCATTAAAAATTTATGCTTCATATGCGCTCTCCTCCTTTTTGCCAAATTTTGTAAAATACACCAGCTTTACTATGAAAGCAAATACGGCTACAGCGCAAAGGTCAAAGCCCAGTGTACATATTGCAAGACCCCATGCGGGATAGCCTGTAAAGGCGGCTACAAGAAGTACTCCAAACCCTGCTATTGTAAAAAACAGCATAAAGGCATAGGGCAAAAGCGCAAAGAAAACACCTATTCTTATGCACAGCATTACTATTTTAAGGAGAAATCCCATAAAATCATAGTCTGCAAGGCTCCTATGAACCTTCTTTGGCTTTGTTTCTTCCGTTTTAACATTATTTTCTTCGGTCACTACAGTTTCATTTACAATTTCATTACTCTCCACGATATTGCTCTCCACATTTTTACCTCCTTTTCTAATGCCCTTTATAAAGCCAACAATTTTATTTATAAAAGCCTTCCCTTTTTTTAATGCTTTTTTGAATATGCTCTTGCACTTAGATATGATTTTTACCGCAATGTCACTGTCTATATGGCTTTTCCTGTAATTCGGGTCTACGTTATAGGCGCTCAGTATGTCGTCTACAAAGCTTTCTATATCGCCAAAGTCCTTTATAGCCTCCTCCTCGCTTTTTCCGGACTGTATTTTCATATCTATGTGCTGTGAATACTCGCTTTTGATATCCTCCCTTTCCTTTTCATTCAGTACGGAAAGTCTTTTGTCCAGATATTTAAAAAATTCGTTTTTAGTCATTTTTATTTTCACTCTCCTTTATAAATTCCTCTACCCTCTTGTAAAAATCCTCCCATTCCTTTTGCAGATTGTCCTTATAGACCTTGCCTGCCAAGGTGAGATGATAGTACTTTCTGGGCGGACCCTCCGTAGATTCTTTAAGATAGGTTTCAAAATAATGCTCATTTGTAAGACGCTTAAGCAAAGGGTATATAGTCCCCTCATTTACATCTATTATCTTGGACACCTCGGAAACAAGCTCGTAGCCGTACATATCCCGTCCCGTTACAGATATAAGTACAATAAGCTCCAGTACACCCTTTTTAAACTGCGTATTCAAATGTGTCACCTGCCTTTCCTATACAATATCTCCACTATTAGAATATCACCACTACTAGGTTTTGTCAAGTACTAAAAAATCAATAATAATGAAAATATAGTTATGTTTTGTTAAAATAAGAGTAATAAATATTAAAGGAGAGGATATTATGAAAAAAATAACACTGTTCTATCTTGAGGATTGTCCCTATTGCCACTACGCAAAGCGCGCAGTAAAAGAGCTTACGTCAGAAAATGCTGCTTATAACGATATCGAAATAGACTGGGTGGAGGAAAGTGTACATCCCGAAATATCACAGCAGTATGACTACTACTATGTGCCAACTATTTTTCAGGGCAATAAAAAGCTCTATGAGGCTCATCCATCCGAAAAGTATGATGACTGCAAAAGGAATGTGAAAAAGGCTTTTGATGTGATTCTGAATGGATAAATTTTTGTTTATGATAATATTTAACCTCTCCACCGCCTAACGGCGGTCCCCCTCCCCTGATTAGGGGAGGCTATGCACCGCAAAGGCTATGGCAATGACTTAATTGTTGTTTTTCTAAGTAAATAAGCAACTTTGAAAGGCACCCACCTAAACTTCCCCTTCGCAAGGGGAAGTGGCAGCCCAACCACTTTGGAATTGTCAAGAAAAGTGCAGAGTAAAAAACACCCAAAATTCTGAATAGCAACAAATCAAGCCGCTGAGAATTTTTCACTCATTGATTTTCTATAAGCAACAGGAGGCA
>CANQBJ010000071.1 GCA_947589665.1 uncultured Clostridia bacterium | reverse complement strand
ATTTGGGCTCTGCACGAATCCTTCCCTGTTTTGACCCAAAATCGTTAACGAGCCTAGCGAGTTTCGCAATTACCTAACATTTTATTAGGAATATTTGAATACAATTATTAAGATTTGATTAAAATTAGCACTCACCTCTTGACAGTGCTAACAATCAGCGCTATAATATGTCTTGAACAAAGGAACAGAACAGGTTTCCGAGGAAATCTGAACTATCCGTCCCGTTGCTCAAAACATTATGATTATGGAAGTTGTATTAAAGATGAAACAATGTTATTGAGGTAAAAGGAGGACTGACCTATGTTATTACCCAGAATTTTTGGAGAAAGTTTATTTGATGATTTTGATGAGCTTATGAATTTCCCAAGGACAAGGAGCTTTGAGGATATCGACAAGAAAATCTATGGCAAGAATGCCGCAAGAGTTATGAAGACCGATGTGCATGAGCATGATACCGCATACGAGCTTGACATTGATCTGCCCGGCTTTAATAAGGACGAGATCAATCTTAGCCTTGAAAACGGTTATCTCATCGTTGGTGCAGCCAAGAGCCTTGACAAAGATGAAAAGAACGACGAAGGCAAGCTTATACGCCAGGAGCGTTATTCAGGCTCTATGCAGAGGAGCTTTTATGTAGGTAGCGATATCACCGAGGAGGATGTCAAGGCTAAATTTGAAAACGGTGTGCTCAAGCTGACCGTTCCAAAGAAGGAAGCTCAGAAGGTCGTTGAACAGAAAAAGTATATTGCTATCGAATAACAAGGGAATTGTCATATTAAGTATTATAAAAAGCTGTCGTATTTACGGCGGCTTTTTTGGTTGGTAAATTTTTGTTTAGCGTAGAAAAACGACCCTTCCACCAACCTGCGGTTGGTCCCCCTCCCCTCCGACGCTAACGCTAGGGGAGGTCGTTTACCGTGAGGCGATGACAGCAGCTTAGCTGTTGTTTTTCTAAGTAAATAAGCGATTTTGAAAGACACACACCTTAACCTCCCCTATCAGGGGAGGGGGACCGCCGTTAGGCGGTGGAGAGGTCTATTTTATTCAGCTAAACAAAAATTTAATATACCTTTTTCCCAAGCACCCCAAACAAAGAAGATAGTAAAAGTACACAAAACACAAACATATATTCGGACAAAATTACTAAATCGAAAATAAATTCGAATTTTATATTGATATGCCTGTCTCAAGGTGGTATACTTTTAATATGCCGCAAAAGAGGAGAGATATTATGAAGGAAAGAACATACATAGCCATAGACCTAAAGAGCTTCTATGCCTCTGTGGAGTGTGTGGACAGGGGACTTGATCCCCTTACAGCCCGCCTTGTTGTTGCAGATGAATCGAGGACGGAAAAAACAATATGCCTTGCCGTTTCGCCTGCACTTAAGGTCTACGGTATATCGGGCAGAGCCAGATTGTTTGAGGTAAATCAAAAGCTAGAGGAAATAAGGCGGAGGACAGGCAGGACAATAGATTATATAACCGCTGTGCCGCGTATGAGAAGATATATGCAGGTATCTACGGATATCTACAGCATATATCTGCGTTATGTTGCCCCCGAGGATATACACATCTACAGTGTAGATGAGGTGTTTATCGATTATACGGGCTATATGAATATATACAAAATGTCCGCTCGTGAATTTGCAGTAAAGGTCATAAGGGAGATATTGAGAAAAACAGGCATCACGGCAACGGCAGGTATAGGCACCAACCTTTATCTGGCAAAAATAGCTATGGATATTTATGCCAAGCATTTTACTGCCGACAGTGACGGAGTGAGGATAGCGGAGCTAAATGAATTTGAGTATAGGAAAAATATGTGGGCACATACTCCCATAACAGACTTCTGGCAGATAGGACGCGGAACTGCTGAAAGGCTGAACAGGATATATGTACACACAATGGGCGATCTGGCAAGACAGAGCCTTTGCAATGAGGAACTGCTCTATAATATATTCGGTATAAATGCCGAGCTTCTTATAGACCATGCTTGGGGCATTGAGCCGACGCTTATGAGAGATATAAAGAGCTATGTCCCATCCGTTAATTCCCTTTCGTCGGGACAGGTATTGTCTCAGCCCTATTCATATGAAAATGCCCGTGTGATCGTTTTAGAAATGTCTGACAAGCTTTCGCTTGACCTTGTGAGAAAACAGCTTGTGACAAAGGGCATTACTCTTGATCTGGGCTACGATGTTGAGAATATTAAAAAGGGCTATAAGGGAAAGATACACATTGACCGCTACGGCAGAGCTGTGCCTGAGCATACCCATGCGTCCTGCCGTTTCAGAGAACCTACGAATTCGGGAAGACAGATAATAGACAGCACTCTTGATCTTTTCGATAAGGCGGCAGACCGTTCTCTGACTCTACGGAGGCTTACTGTGTGCGCAGACAATGTTGTAAGCGAAAACAGTGTATCTAGGCAGCTTACTCTGTTTTCGGACATCGAAAGGGATATAAAGGAGAGAAATTTACAGCTTATGGAGTTATCCATAAAAAGCCGATTTGGTAAAAATGCCGTACTTAAGGGAATAAGCTTTGTCGAAGGGGCAACTATGAGAGAGAGGAACGATCAGGTAGGCGGGCATAAGGCATAAGAGAGGTGATAGCATGAAGGATTATTCCGATATATTGAATTCAGAACGTCCAAAGCATATAGGCGACGATTTCTCAACTCGTCATCCCAAAATGCCCAGGGCGGACAGAGCCAAGATATTTGCTCCCTTTGCGGCGCTGAGCGGTCATACAGAGAAGGCAAAGGCGCAGGAAAGAATAACTGTCGGCAGAACGGAGGTTGACGAAAACCGCGCATATGAAATAAACTTGGCGCTTTGTGATATGATAGGACGGCTGCGCTTCGAAGGGGAAGTCAGGGCAAGGGTCACATATTTTGAATGGGATAACGAAAGAAAGGGAGAGGGCATATATAAGACCGTTTCAGGTACAGTCAGCAACATAGATATATACAACAATATATTGGCGATAGACGGTCTGAAAATAAATTTTGACTGCATATATTCTATACTGACGGAATAGGCTTTATGACACAGCAGAGGTCGGTATCTGCGGCAGAGGTATAGGAGCATACGGGAATAGCACTGGGGGTCATATGCTCCCGACAATATAAGTCTCAGGCAAAGGGCGGAGAAAGTTTTCCCAGACATAAATATGTAAACTTTAGATTTTTTTAATTGTTTATGGGACAATTTAGTGGTATACTATAATAAAGGAAATGTGTTTTCCCTTAAATTTTATATACGAGGAATAAAGATGAGTGCAAAAATAAGCTTTGTATCCCTTGGCTGTGACAAAAATCTTATAGACAGCGAAATAATGCTGGGGCTTATAGATGAAGAAGGCTATACCATAACCCATGACGACAGCGAGGCGGATATTATTATAATAAACAGCTGCGGCTTTATAATGGAGGCCAATCAGGAGGCTATAGACAAGGTGCTGGAAATGGCCGATCATAAGCTGAACGGCAGCTGCAAGGGACTTATAGTTACGGGCTGTATGGCTCAGAGATATAAGGACGAGATATTTGAGGCTCTGCCTGAGGTAGATGCCGTTGTGGGAACAGGAGATTTTGAAAGGATAGGAGAGGTCATAAAGCGGCTTTTACAAGGAGAGAATAAGGTAAAGCTCGTAACGGATAAAAACCACCTTTTAGACGAAAACAACAGCTTTAAGAGGATAATTACGACTGCGGGCGGATTCAGTTATCTGAAAATAGCCGAGGGCTGTGACAATCACTGTACATACTGTACAATACCCTCCCTTAGAGGAAGATACCGTTCAAGGACAATAAAATCTCTTGTGAAGGAGGCTGAAATACTGGCGGACAAGGGCGTAAGAGAGCTTATACTCATAGCTCAGGACACCTCTCTTTATGGCAGGGATATATACGGCGAAAAGTCTCTTCACAGGCTCTTGAGAGCCTTAAGCGAAATAGAGGGTATAAAGTGGCTCAGAATACTTTACTGCTATCCTGAAAATATAACAGATGAGCTTATGGAGGAAATGGCAGTAAATAAAAAGGTGCTGCATTATCTGGATATGCCTGTTCAGCACAGCGAGGACAGGATACTCAGGCTTATGGGCAGAAGAAGTACTAAAGAAGGGCTTAAGAACATAATAGGCAGACTTAGAGAAAAAATGCCCGATATCTGTATAAGGACTACCCTTATAACAGGCTTTCCCACCGAGACCGAAGATGAATTCAGGGATATGTGTTCGTTTATAAAGGAGATAGGCTTTGACAGGCTTGGTGTATTTACCTATTCGGCAGAGGACGGAACCCCTGCGGCTGCAATGGAGGGGCAGATACCCGAGGAGGTAAAGGCTGAGAGGAAGGACTTTATACTGGCTTTGCAGAGAGGTATTTCCGCCGAGATATGCGAGAAATTTATAGGAAAGACCCTTGAGGTAATAGTAGAAGGCAGGCTTGAGGGCGAGGAAAATATATACTGTGGGAGAAGCTACAGGGATTGCTATGAAATAGACGGCTTTGTCTTTTTTGAGAGCAACGAAGAGCTTATAGCAGGAGATTTTTATAAAATAGCCATAAAGGAAGCAGGAGACTACGACCTTATAGGGGAAAGGACTGAATGATGTGAATTTACCTAATAAGCTTACTATTTTAAGAATATTTATGATACCTGTATTTTTGCTGGTGCTTTTGTGTCCCTTGGGACTTGACAGGCAGATATCCAGATATATAGCTACAGCCATATTCTGCATTGCCTCGTTTACGGATTGTCTTGACGGATATATAGCAAGGAAATACAGCCTTGTGACAAATTTCGGCAAGTTTATGGACCCTTTGGCAGATAAGCTTCTGGTATGTTCTGCCATGATAGCCCTTATAGGCATAGAGGATGCCGTCGTGCCTCTTCCCTCAATAGTTGTTATAATAATAATAGCAAGAGAATTTATAATAACAGGCTTCAGGACCCTTGCGGCAGAGCAGAATATAGTTATTGCCGCAGGCATATGGGGAAAGCTCAAAACTATATGCCAGATGCTTATGCTTATTGTGCTGCTGCTTAATATCGATAATATCTATATGGCGGCAGCAGGCAATATACTTATATATGCAAGCCTTGTGCTGGCAATAGTATCTGCTGCAGACTATATTATGAAAAACAGAGGGGTTCTTAAAAATTAAGGAGAGTTGTTTAAGAGGGTGATCATATGAAAAAGGTTTTGGCAGTGATCGTCGCTGTTTGTCTTATGTCGGCAAATACATTTGCCGAGGATATGTCTAATATGACGGATAAGGAGCAGGCAGACCTTGCAGGAGCATATGTCAGCGAGATCATAAAGTATATAAAGGAAAATTATATAGGCGATGATGTAGATACAAATGTACTCATTCACTCTGCCGTAAAGGCTATTGTAGGCGAGCTGGATCAGTACAGCGATTATCTTACTCAGGAGGAGTATAACGAAATAAAGGCAAATACCAAGTCATCATGGTATGCCCCTGAGTTTACCTGTGAAATAGGTGAAAGCGGATATCCCGTTATAAGTAAGCTGAGCAATACGTCAAAGGCATATCAGGACGGTATAAGAGAGGGAGATACCATAAGGAATATAGACGGAGTATCTACCTATAATATAGGCGAAGAGGAATATTTCAGCCGTTCCACATCGGATATTCCCACTACTTTGAATATGCGTATAGCGAGAAGTGACGACAATATAAAGGAATATACCGTTTCTCTTGTTAAGTTTGAGATACATTCCGTTGAAACGGCGGATATAACTGAGTTCAACAATTCAAGCCAGAAGTTTACGGACAAGACCGTGGGATATATACGCATAAATTCTTTCTATGAAAATACTGCAGGCGAGTTTGCCTCAGCTATAAGCAAGCTGCGTTCCGACGGCAAGACAAGGCTTATACTTGACCTGAGAGGAAATACTGGAGGCTATGTGGACGAGGCGATCGCCGTGGCAAAACAGATAGTACCCAATGGTGTTATAATATCCACAAGGGATAAAAAGGGCGCAGTAAACACCTATACCTCAGACTTAAGAGAGGTACCCTTTGAGGAATGTGTTGTTCTGACAGACTCTATGACAGCCTCCGCCGCAGAGATACTTGCCTCTGCTATGCAGGACAGCAAAGCGGGAAGGATAGTGGGAGAGCAGACCTTTGGCAAAGGCGTTATGCAAAGCGTTATGGATTTTGACGATATTGGCGTTATCAAAATGACCACTCTTGAATATTTTTCAAGATACGGCAAGAAAATAAACGGAGTGGGCATAACTCCCGATATACAGGTGGATAAAATAGATTTTGTGTCCGAAACAGACGATCTGACAAGCAAAAATGTAGCCGCCGTCATAAAATTTTTGGGCTTCAGGCTTGATGAAAACAACACTGTAGAGCGGAATATAGGAAGATATCAGGCGGAAATGGGACTTCCCGTTACAAACAGACTGGATCAGGCTACAGTAAATGCTATGAATTATGAAATATACGAGGATATGCTCAATAACGACAGGGCTTTTGCCCTGGGCTATCTGGAGCTGCTTTCATGATCTGCAGCTGAAAATACTTAATTTTTATGGTTTAAAATACTTGATTTCTTTTGTTGACTAAAGGGATTTATTATTGTATAATGGATTTATGTTTTTTTGGAGTAATTTGTAATAATAAGGCGTATGAGGTGCTATTATGAAATATGTATTTGTAACGGGAGGAGTTGTGTCAGGTCTTGGCAAGGGCATTACAGCCGCTTCTCTTGGTCGTCTTCTCAAAGCAAGAGGCTATAAGGTGACCATACAGAAATTTGACCCCTATGTAAATATGGATCCGGGTACAATGAGTCCATATCAGCACGGCGAGGTTTTTGTAACCGATGACGGTACGGAGACCGACCTTGACTTAGGACACTATGAAAGATTTATAGACGAAAGTCTTACCGTAAACAGCAATATTACCACAGGCAAGATATACTGGTCTGTTCTCAACAAGGAGAGAGAGGGCAAGTATCTGGGGGCGACTGTTCAGGTCATACCTCATATTACAAATGCCATTAAGGAAAAGGTATATGCCGCAGGCGCAGACTCCAATGTGGACTTTGTGATCACAGAGATAGGCGGCACCGTAGGCGATATTGAGTCAAGCCCCTTTATTGAGGCCATAAGACAGGTTGCAGGTGATGTAGGCAAGGAAAATGTTGCATACATACACGTTACTCTTATGATATATCTTTCCAAGAGCAAGGAAATGAAAACAAAGCCTACTCAGAACTCTGTAAACCAGCTTAGATCAATAGGTATACAGCCCGATGTTGTGGTCTGCCGAACAGAGCATCCCATTACAGACGAGGCAAAAGCCAAGATATCCATGTTCTGTAACGTGGACAAGGAATGTATCATAGAAAATATAGACTGCGACTCACTTTACGAGGTACCTCTCTTAATGGAGAAGGAAAACCTTGCAGAGATCATATGCAAGAAGTTAGGTATGCCTTCAAGAAAGCCCGACCTTTCGGACTGGATAGATGTTGTGGAAAAGGAAAGAGCTCTTTCCAATACTGTAGAGATAGCTCTTGTAGGAAAGTATGTAGAGCTCCATGACGCATATCTTTCTATAGTAGAGAGTCTTAACCACGCAGGTATACATAGCGGCGCCCATGTCAATATAAGGTGGGTCAACTCAGAGGATGTTGAGGTAAACGGCGCTGCGAACCTACTGAGAGGCATTGATGGTATGATAGTGCCGGGCGGCTTCGGTACAAGAGGCGTAGAGGGCAAGATATCTGCAGTGCAGTATGCAAGGGAGAATAAGATACCGTTTCTGGGCATCTGTCTTGGTATGCACTGTACAGTAATAGAGTTTGCCAGAAATGTACTGGGACTTAAGGAGGCAAATACTGCCGAAATAGACCCCGATACTCCCGATCCGGTCATAGACATTATGGCAGATCAGAAGAATATAGACAAGCTTGGCGGCACTATGCGTCTTGGCGCATATCCCTGTGTTCTTTCCGAAGGCTCTGCTGCCAAGGATCTTTACGGCTGCAGTGAAATTAGCGAAAGACACAGACACAGATATGAATTCAACAATGCCTACAGAGAGGAAATGGAAAAGGCAGGCCTTGTGATCGCAGGAGTTTCACCTGATAACAGGCTTGTGGAAATGGTAGAGCTTAAGAAGGAAGTACATCCTTACTTTGTAAGCGTTCAGTTCCATCCCGAATTCAAGTCCAGACCGAACAAGCCTCATCCCCTTTTTATGGGACTTGTAAAGGCAGCTATCGAAAGATAAAAAATATTGAGGACCGTTGGAAACAGCGGTTCTTTTTTGTATAAGAAAACCCCCAGTTAGACTGGGGGTTCAAAAAAAGCTTTAGCGATACGTCTTCGCAAAGAAAAC
>CANQBJ010000070.1 GCA_947589665.1 uncultured Clostridia bacterium | reverse complement strand
GTTTTTATTATCAAGAAAGATGGCACTTTAGAACCCTTTGATTCAACTAAAATTGTGGCAGCTATAACTAAATCAGCCAACAGAGTTATGTACACATTCAAGCAGGATGAGTACGAAAGTATCGTTGACTGGGTAGAATCTCACATTGAAGAAAGTGAGATAAAAAATATCCCTATCCAGACAATGCATAATTTGGTTGAGAGCGCTCTTGAGGCAGTTGAGCCCAGAGTAGCTAAAAGTTATAAAGATTACAGAAATTACAAGAAAGATTTTGTTCATATGCTTGACGATGTTTACCAGAAGGCGCAGAGCATAATGTACATTGGAGACAAGGAGAATTCCAATACGGATTCTGCCTTAGTAGCCACTAAAAGAAGTCTTATCTATAATCATCTTAATAAAGAATTATATCAGAAATTTTTCCTTACTACTGACGAAAAGCAGGCTTGTAAGGACGGATATATCTATATCCATGATATGTCAGCAAGACGTGACACCATGAACTGTTGCTTGTTTGATATGGGAGCAGTATTGAAAGGCGGCTTTGAAATGGGCAACCTTTGGTATAATGAGCCCAAGACATTATCTGTTGCATTTGATGTAATAGGCGATGTTATTCTTTCAACGGCATCACAGCAGTATGGCGGATTCACAGTGCCTGAAATAGATAAGATTTTGGCGCCTTATGCTGAAAAGAGCTATAAGAAATATTGCGACGAGCTAAGAAATTATGTTGAAGAAATAAAGGAGACTAAAGAGCTTAGTATCAGCGATCTTAAATATATAGACAAGATCGCAATGAAGAGAATAAGACGTGACTTTGAACAGGGCTTCCAGGGACTTGAGTATAAGCTCAATTCCGTAGGCTCTTCAAGAGGCGATTATCCCTTCATTACAATTACCTTAGGTTTAGCTAAGGACAGATTTGGAAAAATGGCGGCGATCACTGCACTTGATGTACACAGGATCGGCCAGGGTAAGGCTGGAAATAAAAAACCTACTCTCTTCCCTAAGATTGTATTCTTATATGATAAGGAGTTACATTCAGAGGGCAAGGAGCTGCATGATGTATTTCTTGCAGGTGTTGAATGTTCAGCAAAAACTATGTATCCTGACTGGTTAAGTCTTACAGGTGACAGCTATGTTGCCGATGCATATAAAAAGTATGGCGTTGTTATCAGTCCTATGGGCTGCAGAGCCTTTCTTTCACTTTGGTTTGAAAGAGGCGGTCTGAAGCCTGCGGATGAAAATGACAAGCCTATTACCGTAGGCAGATTTAACCTAGGTGCTATCAGTCTGCACTTGCCTATGATATTGGCAAAGGCACGTTCTGAGAGCAGAGACTTCTATGAGGTACTGGACTACTATCTTGAAATGATAAGAGGTGTCCACAAGAGAACTATTGATTATTTAGGCGAGATGAGAGCCTCTACCAATCCTGTCGCTTATTGCGAGGGCGGTTTCTACGGCGGTCATCTTAAGCCAAGCGACAAGATCAAGCCTATACTTAAGGCTTGCACTATAAGCTTTGGTATCACTGCGCTTAATGAGCTTCAGGAGCTTTATAATCAGAAGAGCCTTGTTGAGGACGGTCAGTTTGCCTTAGAGGTTATGGAATACATCAATAAGAAGATAAATCAGTATAAGGAGGAAGACGGTATTGCCTATGCAATATACGGTACTCCCGCTGAAAGTCTTTGCGGCTTGCAGGTCAAGCAGTTCAGAAGAAAGTATGGCATTGTTGCCAATGTTTCTGACAGAGAGTATGTATCCAACAGCTTCCACTGCCATGTTACAGAGGATATTACTCCTATTGAGAAGCAGGACCTTGAAAAGAGATTCTGGAATCTTCTCAACGGCGGTAAGATACAGTATGTCAAGTATCCTATTTCCTACAATAAGGAGGCTATCGTTACACTTATCGAAAGAGCTATGGATATGGGCTTCTATGAAGGTGTAAACTTAAGTCTTTCCTATTGTGACGACTGCGGTCATGAGGAGCTTGAAATGGACGTATGTCCAAAGTGCGGCAGTAAGAACCTCACTAAAATAGACAGAATGAATGGTTATCTGAGCTATTCCAGAGTTAAGGGCGATACTCGTCTTAACGATGCCAAGATGGCAGAAATAGCTGAAAGAAAATCCATGTAATGGATTAAAATTCCTACCAATATATATTACAATTACAGATAAGTGCCAATTATTTGGCACTTATTTGTTCTGTAAAGGAGAAATATAAAAATGAGATATCATAATATAACTCACGATGATATGCTTAACGGAGAAGGACTGAGAACAGTGCTTTGGGTAAGCGGCTGCACTCACCATTGTCCCAACTGCCAAAATCCTATTACATGGGATATAAACGGCGGTCTGCCCTTTGATGAGGAGGCGGAAAGAGAGCTTTTTGAAAGCCTGGCAAAGGGCTATACCTCAGGGCTTACATTCAGCGGCGGAGACCCGCTTCATCCCGAAAACAGAGCCGAGGTCACAAGAATAGCCAAGAAGTTCAAGGAAAAGTATCCCCATAAGAATATATGGCTGTATACAGGCTTTTTGTGGGAACAGATAAACAACCTTGAAATAGTGCAGTATCTGGATGTAGTTATAGACGGTAAATTTATGGAAGAGCTTAAGGATAATCAGCTTTTGTGGAAGGGCTCTTCAAATCAGAGAACCATAGATGTAAAGGCAACTCTTGAAAAGGGAGAGGTCGTTCTTTACAAGGATTAGGAGTTATTATGGACAAGATATATTTTGCAAAGGTAAAACCCGAGGCGAAAATACCCGAAAGAGATGTGTGGAATGCGGGTCTTGATATTTATCCATGCTTTGACGAGGATTATTTTATAATACCGCCCCACAGCACAAGGCTTGTGCCTACAGGTCTTGCCAGCGCTATACCTGTGGATTATTATATTCAGATATATGAAAGAGGCTCTACAGGAAGTAAGGGCATTAAATACAGCGCAGGAGTTATAGATTCAGGCTACAGAGGTGAATGGTTTTTAGCCACTACAAATACAAATGACAAGCCCGTTGTTATAAGCAAGCTGAATTTAGATGAGCTTGACAGCGCAGTAAAGGAGCTTATAGAAAAAGCTTATATCGTGTATCCATACAGTAAGGCTCTTTTCCAAGGTGTGGTACACAGCGTACACAATGAGCTTGATAGAGAAGAAATAACCTACGATGAGCTTATGGCGATCCCGTCCGAAAGGGGCAGCGGAAAGCTTGGCAGCAGCGGAAAATAATAAAAAGGAACTGTCTACAAGCGTTAAAGAAAAAGCTGTTGCGACAGTTCCTTTTTGATTGCGAGAAATTTTTGTGTTTATGTTAGCAACTCGACCCTATCGACAGCCCAACGCAAATGTATTTTAAATTCAACGAAATGGTTGGGCTGCCACTTCCCCTTGCGAAGGGGAAGTTTAGGTGTATGCCTTTCAAAGTCGCTTATTTACTTAGAAAAAATGACAACTAAGCTGCTGCCACCGCCTTTGCGGTAAATAACCTCCCCTAGCGTTAGCGTCGGAGGGGAGGGGGACCAACCGAAGGTTGGTGGAAGGGTCGCCTTACTAACTTAAACAAAAACTAATACAACAGCCTTTTTAGTATAAATTTCCCTTTTCTGCACATAATAGTGTCAAAGAAAAGGAGGGATATTATGAAATTGGCATTTAGATGGTATGGCGAGGATGACAATGTGACACTTGAAAATATAAGACAGATACCGGGTATGCAGTCGATAGTTACGGCGGTATATGATGTTCCTGTAGGTCAGGTATGGAGTAATGAAAGCATATTAAGACTTAAGGAGCTTGTTGAAAAGAACGGTCTGGGCTTTGATGTAATAGAGAGTATTCCCGTACACGAGGATATAAAGCTTGGCAAACCCACAAGAGATGAGTATATAGAAAATTACTGCGAGAATATAAGGCGAGTGGCGGCAGCGGGCATTAAATGTATTTGTTATAATTTTATGCCCGTATTCGACTGGACAAGGACACAGCTGGATCATAAGCTGCCCGACGGCTCTACTACCCTTGTATACTACCAGGAGCAGGTAGACAGAGTAAATCCACTTGAAAGCGAAAGTGATCTGACTCTGCCGGGCTGGGATTCAAGCTATACAAGAGAGGAGCTTAAGGATATTGTAAAGGAATACAATAAGCTTTCTGAGGAGGACCTGTGGGGTAATCTGAAATATTTCCTTGAAAGAATAATACCTGTAGCGGCAGAATGTAATGTAAATATGGCAATACATGAGGACGATCCCTGCTGGAGCATTTTCGGTCTGCCAAGGATAATAACAAACGAGAAAAATCTGGACAGATTTCTTTCCCTTGTAGACGATGTGCATAACGGCATTACCTTATGCACAGGCTCCCTTGGCTGCTCAGGTAAAAACGATGTAATAAAAATGGCGGCTAAATATGCAGCTATGGGCAGAATACATTTCGTTCATATGCGAAATGTAGCGGTGCTGGATAACGGCTTTGAGGAAAGGGCGCACCTTTCATCCTGCGGTTCACTGGATATGTGCGAGATAATAAGAGCGCTGCATGACAATGGATTTAACGGATATATAAGACCGGATCACGGAAGAATGATATGGGGCGAAACGGGAAGAGCAGGCTACGGCCTTTACGACAGGGCTTTAGGTGCCACCTATATAAACGGCTTGTGGGAGGCTGTATCAAAAAGCTGATAAATAGGTGTTTACGGCAATAATTCGATCCCTGCTGCGTTAGGAAATGCCGAAGCTCTTATACAAGCATACAAGACAGCATACAGTATAAAATAACAGCTTGATTTATTGACATATTTTATGGTTTAATATATAATTAAGGGGAACGGGAAACCGTTCCCTTTAAAATTTGCATAAGGTGCTTTTAGTTAAGCTCAATAGGGAATCGGATGTAAATTCCGAACGGGACCGCCGCTGTGAAGAGGTTGTCTGCTTATATGCCACTGTGGTTACACATGGGAAGGCGAGCAGACCTATACTCCAAGTCAGAAGACCTGCCTTTTGCTTTTGCTCCGTAACAGGAGCAGATACATTGCTGTCGGACTAGCAGCAGGTGTATTTTAAAGCGCAGATATACTGCGTTTTAATGTTGTGCCTGCAAGGGCACTTTTTTTGTCTAAAAAATTATAAGGAGGATCATTATGACAAAAATCGAAAAGAAATTAATTTTGCTTTCCTGTGTTTTTGCTCTTGTCTTTGGTGTAACACAAAGTACCTTTGCAATGCACATAATGGAGGGCTATCTCCCTAAGGCTCATTGTGTGGCATGGGGAGTAGTCTGTCTGCCTTTTCTTGCAGCAGGCTTTATAAGAATTAACAAAATAGTTGACCAGCACAGGAGGACGCTTCTTCTCCTTGCTATGGTAGGCGCATATGCCTTTGTGCTTTCGGCTCTTAAGCTGCCCAGTGTTACAGGCTCTTCCTCACACCCTACAGGCACAGGTTTAGGAGCAATATTATTCGGACCAAGCGTAATGGCGGTACTGGGTATAATAGTGCTTCTCTTCCAGGCAATACTTCTTGCCCACGGAGGACTTACCACTTTAGGCGCAAACACATTCAGTATGGCAATAGCAGGACCTTTTTTAAGCTTTGGAGTATATAAGCTTTGCAGAAGGCTCAATGTAAACAAGCTTGTATCTGTATTCCTTGCCGCTGCTTTAGGCGATCTTTTTACATACTGTATCACAAGCATACAGCTTGCTCTTGCCTATCCCAGTGAGGCAGGCGGCGTTGCCGCATCTGTTGTCAAGTTTATGGCAATATTTGCAGTTACGCAGGTGCCTCTTGCAGTTATAGAAGGCATACTTTCCGTAATAGTGATGATAGGTCTTGAAAAATATGCCAAGCCTGAGCTTGAAGAATTAAATTATTAGGAGGTAGGTTATGAAGAAAAGTACATTGGTTATTGTTTTGCTTATAATATGCGCTCTTATTGCCATAGTGCCTCTTGCGACTATACATGATTCTGAATTCGGAGGTGCCGACGGTGAGGCGGAGGGCATAATTGAAGAAATAGCTCCCGATTACGAGCCTTGGGAGGAAAATATACTGGAGCCTCCCGGAGGCGAGACAGAAAGCCTTTTGTTCTGCCTGCAAGCAGGTATAGGCGCAGGTATAATAGGCTTTGGCTTTGGCTGGCTTGCTGCCAGATATAAATATAAAAAGGAAGATTGATATGGAACATATGGGCTTTATGCTTATAGATCACAATGCCTATAATTCCGCTTTGAATAAGCTAAACAGCGTTTACAAGACCCTATTTTTTGCAGCTGTACTCATATACGGCATAGCTATAGACAATATCCGTGTATCTCTGTTCATAATAGCGTCTATGGCATTTATAACGGTATGTTTAGGCAGGATAAAGCCGGATTACTACTTAAGGATAATGAAAATACCCGCTCTGTTCATAGTTCTGAGCATTACTGCCATAGCGGTCAATTTTTCAAGAGCGGAAACAGGCTTGTTCACACTGAGTGTAGGCGGTATCAATATATTTGTGACCCAAAATGGTATAAGCGAGAGTATACATATAATTATACGCGCCTTCGGAGCCTTAAGCTGTATGTATGGATTGGCTCTTTCAACACCTATGGCAGATATAATAGATGTGCTGAGAAAATTCAAGCTGCCTGAGATCATTATTGAGCTTATGTTTTTAATTTACAGATTTATATTTGTACTGCTTGATACCGTTCGGAATATGACTAAGGCTGCCATATCCCGAAACGGCTACTGCGGTGTAAGGGCATCCTTCTATTCCTTCGGCAACATAGGTAAAAATCTGCTCCTATATTCTCTTAAAAAGGCAAATTCTGCCTACGATGCTATGGAATCGCGAGGATATGAGGGCAGTATAGCCTTTTACAGTGAGGACAGTAAAGTTAAAATAGGTGAAATCGTGTTTTTTGTATTATATTTTGTGGTGATGATATGCTTGAGTTAAAAGAAGTAAGCTTCAGCTATGAGGACAGCAGGATACTTAAAAATATAAACCTGTCAATAAACAAAGGCGAAAAGATAGCGCTGTTAGGCGCCAACGGTGCAGGCAAGACCACTCTTTTCCTCTGTATCAACGGCGTGTTGAAATACAAGGGCGATATATTGTATAATGGTAATAAAATAACTCCCAAGGAATTGAGGAGGAAGGTAGGCCTTGTATTTCAGGAACCCGATGTGCAGATAATAGCTACTACCGTTGAAAGGGAGATATCCTTCGGTCCCATGAATATGAAAATAAGCAGGGATGAGGTAAAGCAGAGAACGGACAGGGCAATAGCAGAGCTTGATCTGGAGGCCTTTAGGAAGAGGGCGGTACAGTATTTAAGCGGCGGAGAGAAGAAAAGAGTGTGCATAGCAGATATTATTGCTATGGACAGCGAGATAGTACTCTTTGACGAGCCCTGCGCCTTTCTGGACACGGGAAATGCCGTGCTGCTGGAGGGTATACTGAATAAAATGGCGGAGGAAAGGACCATAATAGTTTCTACTCACGATATGGACTTTGCCTACAGGTGGGCAGACAGATTTATAATAATGGAAAATGGCAATATTGCGGCGGACGGAGGTATTGAGGTATTTAATACCGACTATGTGCAGAAGCCTCTTCTCTGGCAGATAATGAAAATACAGGGCAGGGAGGACCATACAAAATATCCTCGGAATATAGCTGAATACGGAGAGATGTACAATGGATAAGGCAATACTTGTTGTCAGCTTTGGCACAAGCCACTCTGACACAAGAGAAAAAACTATAGAAAAAATAATAGCCGATATAAAGGCAGAGTATACAGATTATAGGGTGTACTCTGCCTTTACAAGCTATATTATAGTGAAAAAGCTGAGGGAAGAGGGCATACATATAGATACTGTTGAAGAGGCTTTTGACAGGCTTATATCAGACGGTATAAAAAATGTAACAATACAGCCTACCCATATTATAAAGGGCTTTGAATATGACAAGTTATGCGCCGCAGCCAAGAGATATACAGAGTATTTTAATGAAATAAAAATAGGTGAGCCTTTGCTTTCAGGTAAAGAGGATATTATAAAAACAGCGGGATTTATAGAGAGCATAAAGACCGATGAGGAAACGCTTGTGCTTATGGGACACGGTACGGAGCATTCCGCCAATTCAGTCTACGGCATATTACAGTCATATATAGGAGATGACAATATTTTCATAGGCACTGTGGAGGCAAGGCCTACGGCATACGATATTGCAAAAAGGCTTGATCCCAATAAGGCAGTGACCCTTATGCCCTTTATGATAGTGGCAGGAGACCATGCTGTAAATGATATGGCAGGGGATGAACCAGACAGCTGGAAAAATATATTTACATCACAGGGCTTTAGTGTTAAAATATTGTTAAAAGGACTGGGAGAATATGAA
>CANQBJ010000069.1 GCA_947589665.1 uncultured Clostridia bacterium | reverse complement strand
TTCCATTATTATAAATTGTAGTCAGAATATTAAGATATTCTCGTTCTTTATTGCTGAAATGTATAATTACACATATATTTAAAAAAAATATAATACTAAGTATAAGTAATATCAATTTATTTTTTTTCATGATAACCTCTTACTTTTCAAAGATTTTCGGGGGTCCTGGACCCCCGAAAATCGGTGTTTTTTATATGATACTTTTTGTATGTAAAAGGACTGCCTAAGCAGTCCTCTTTCAATTCATCAATTCCTCGATATTGTCGTAATCTCTTTCCTTCATGGAGTAAATGCCGTTATAGGGCTGTTCCAGATAGTATTTATTTCTTTTTTCATAAATAAATCCGCTGAAAACTCCGCCTTCATTCAGCACAAGATTGACGCTTATGATATCCTCGGCATTTACAGGAAAGTCCTGAATACTTTCATCTTTGGACTTTTTTTCAATGTTGTCAAGGGCAGAAACGATCACAGCGATCCTTTCGGAGTCGTCAATTACGGTGCGCTCATAGTCCTCGTTGTCTATAAGCTCTACGGACTTCACCTGCTCAGGTGCAGGCACGCTAAGAGTATATGTGTTTTTCCCGCAGCCTGTAAGCGCTGCAGCAATACATAAAACCGCTACAAGCCTTTTGTACATAGCCCTTTCACCTCTTTATTCGGCAGTAGCCAAATAGCCGCCCTCTGTCTCTGTAAGATTTATTGTGATGCCCTTTGAATTCCTGGGGTCAAAAGGCATATCCTTGAACTCTATTTCCTCATCGCCGCATACAGCCTTGAAGTCATAGCTATCCAGATTGGCATTATAGCCTATCGTCACAGGCATTGTACCGCCGTTCATAACAGATGTACCCATAAGCAGCTCCTCGCTCCAGCCCTGTCCTGTGCTTATGTAAAGCTCGTCTATATCCTTGCCGCAGGTATTTACAACAAGGCTTTCCACATCTACATTTTCAATATCCACAACCTCAGGCTCGTCTGCGCTCTCTGTGATCTCCTCAGCCGGCGCATCGCTCTGGGGCTCTTCCTTTTCTCCACAGGCAGTCATTGAAAATGCAAGCATACCTGCAAGAGCTAAACTCAATAATTTCTTCATATGTAACCTCCTTAGTACTGATAACAGGATTATAACATATTTTTACACATAACAGTTATTAAATTTTTATAAAAATTATTGCATTATTCTACATTCAATGCTTGTGCATCTCAATATTTTCAAAGCCGTTGTCCATACAGTTCTGTACGATCTCCGTCTTGTCAACATTTACATTCTTATCAAATACCCTCTTGCTCAGTATAAGGTCTGTCTGCTTGCATGGTCCGTTCACACAGCCGCCCTCGCAGTTCATACCCTCGACTATATCCTCGGCAAGTCTGCCCAGCTTAAGCATCTGGAGAGCCACCTTGCACTCAGCCCAGCCGTTGCAAGCCTTGACTCTTGGGGCATCAAGCCCCTTTTCCTCAAATACCTTGGCAACGGCAGCAGAAACACCGCCGCTTCTGGCAAAGCCCTTGCCATAGCGTGTAGCCTCCTGCTCCTCAGCCTTATAGCTTTCGGGGTCTATATTTTTGGCGGCAAACATGGCGCCCAGCTCGTCAAAGGTCATTGCCGCATTTATCTCGCTTAAGTATCTTGAAACGACCTCGTTCTTCTTGGCGATACAGGGTCCTATAAACACTATTTCCGCCTCGGGGTCCCTTGATCTTATAAGTCTTGCCGTAGCCACCATAGGCGAAACCGTTGTGGAAACGCAGTCCTTTATTTCGGGATAATGCTTCTGTATCATATTGTAAAATGCGGGACAACAGGAGGTAGTCATTTTCTTGCCCTCAAGTATCTTCTCCGCAAGCTCCTCCGCCTCTCTCCATGCAACGGCATCTGCGCCCAGCGCCACCTCATAGCAGTCCTTGAAGCCCAGGTCCTTAATAGCCGCAATAAGGGCAGGGACTGTTGCGCTGCCGAACTGACCCTCTATGGCAGGGGCTATCATAGCATATACGGGACGTCCTCTTGTTATGGAGCTTATGACATTGGTCATCATGGAAACAACACCGATAGCGCCGAAAGGACAGTTCTGTACACACTGACCGCAGTTAAGGCACTTGCTCTCGTCTATCTTAGCAAGATCGTTATCGTCCATATCTACAGCCTCAACGGGACAAGACTTTATACAAGGTCTTTCTATATCAACTATGGCATTATAGGGACAAGCCTTTACACACTGACCGCATTTCTTACACTTGGACTTGTCTATGTACGCACCATGAGGCGTCTTGGCAATAGCCCCGAATTTACAGGCCTTTATACACTTCTGCGCAAGGCAGTTGTGACAGTTGTTCGTAACGGTAAATCGGTCTATGGGACAGCCCTCGCAGGCAGCCTTCATAACATACACTATCTGAGAATTGTTTCTGTTTTCATAGTGCAGACCCGCAGGCAGACGACCCATACCAAGTCTTACCCTCTGCCTTAATATCTCTCTTTCCCTGTATACACAGCAGCGGAAGGAAGGCTTAATGGGGTCCGTTATCTCATAGGGTATCTCGTCCTTCTTATCCTCCAGAACACCGTCATAGGCATGCTCGGCTATTTTCTGCAGCACAGCCATTTTTATTTGGTTAATATCTGTAATATTTTGCATACAGCACCTCCTAAGCATTCAGAATATGCTCGTCGAAAAATTTGTCTGCTTCCTCTTCCATAACGGAGTATATAACATCATTTATCCTTACGGAAACACCCTGCTGAGAGCATTCGCCCATACAGAAGGCGCCCTTTAATTCCACCTTGTCTTCAAGGCCCTCAGCCTTGATACGCTCATTCAGCTTATCTATAACTCCCTTTGTATTCTTGATATGACATGAACTGCCTACACATACATATACATCCATTATAAATTGCCTCCTTATTTATTCTTATCCTTCAAAAGTCTGCCAAGCTCACTCATAAAGCTGTCCACATCCGTAAACTGACGGTAAACGGAGGCAAAGCGCACATAGGCAACCTCGTCAATGTCTTTAAGCCCTTCCATTACCATTTCGCCTATTTCCTTGCTGGCGACCTCCTTCTTAGCCGAATTGAGGATACTGTTCTCTATATCATTGGCAAGGTCCTCTATCTGCTCCCTTGCCACAGGTCTTTTGCTGCAGCTTATAAGTATGCCCTTTATAAGCTTGTTCCTGTCAAAGGTTTCCCTTGTGTTGTCGGATTTTACAACAGTAAGGGGTATGGAGTCTATTTTTTCATAGGTCGTAAATCTTTCATTACAGCCCTCGCAAAATCTCCGCCGTCTGATAACGGTATTGTCCTCCATGGCTCTTGTATCGATGACCTTGGTATCATCCTTACCGCAGAATGGACATTTCATATATGCCATCTCCTTTTGTTAAAAAAGTATCACATAATTATAATAACAAATAAATGTAAAATACACAAGTTTTTTATCCATATAAATTGACAAATTCTCAATTTTGGTTTATTATTACTTATATTGTTTTGTGATATTTTATTTTAAATGAGGTATGGATATGAATATAATGTTCAAAAGCACAAGAGGCGATAAAAATTATGTAACGGCAAGTCAGGCTATTGTAAAGGGTATTGCCGAGGACGGCGGTCTTTATGTGCCGGAGACTATGCCAAAGATGGATTTCCCATTGGAAAAAATAACAGATATGGGCTATCGGAAGCTTGCCTATGAGGTACTTAAGCTCGTGCTGACAGACTATACGGAGGAAGAGCTTAAGCACTGTATAAACTCTGCCTATGACAAGAAGTTTGACACTGAGCTTATAGCTCCACTGGTAAGTGCGGGAGAAAATAATTTCTTAGAGCTTTTCCACGGCAAGACCATTGCCTTTAAGGATATGGCTCTTTCAATACTGCCCTATCTTCTCAAGACTGCCGCCGTAAAGAACGGTGTCAAGGAGGAAATAGTCATACTCACAGCCACTAGCGGCGACACGGGAAAAGCCGCTCTTGAAGGCTTTGCCGACGTAGAGGGCACACAGATAATAGTATTCTTCCCCGAAGACGGTGTTTCCGCCGTACAGAAGGCTCAGATGGTAACTCAGCAGGGCAATAACACCTGTGTCGCAGGTATAAGAGGAAATTTCGACGACGCTCAGACAGCCGTTAAGAAAACCTTTACAGACAATGAGCTTAAGGCAGAGCTTAAGGAAAAGGGCTATGTATTCTCCTCTGCCAATTCTATCAATATAGGCCGTCTTGCGCCTCAGATAGTATATTACTTCTATGCCTATGCTCAGATGGTAAAAGCGGGAAGGATCACCATGGGCAATAAGATCAACTTTACAGTGCCTACAGGTAATTTCGGCAACATTCTGGCAGGCTACTATGCAATGAATATGGGACTTCCCGTAAACAGGCTTATATGCGCGTCAAATGACAACAAGGTGCTTTACGACTTTTTCAGAACAGGCACCTATGATATAAACAGAGAATTTATAGTGACTGTATCTCCTTCAATGGACATACTTATTTCCTCTAATCTGGAAAGACTTCTTTATCACTTAAGTGACAGCAGTAAGACAAGTGAGGCTATGAATGAGCTTTCAAAGGACGGCAGATATGAATTTAATATGGACAACGAGTTCATAGGCGAATATGCCACTATTGACGAAACATTTAAGGCTATACACGACCTTTTCAAGGAAACAGGCTACGTTATGGATACTCACACAGCCGTTGCAAAGGCTGCCTATGACAAGTATATTGCTGAGACCGGCGACAATACACCTAATGTAATAGTATCTACGGCAAGCCCCTATAAGTTTGCAAAGGATGTTTTGAAGGCTATAGACGGCAAATACGACAGCATCGATCCCTTCAAGGCTCTTGAGACCTTAAGCGAGGTAAGTAAAACTCCAATTCCCGCTCCTATAAAGGGTATCGACAAAAGAGAGGTGCTTCACAGGTCCGTTATAGACAAGGATGCCATAGAGGAGTTTGTGAAAAATAAATTAAAATAGGTATTGACAAACTATGTATTTATAATATATACTGAAATCAAGTAAAAGGGAGTAGCTTATATCCATAAGGATATATACGCTATCGTCAATACGGGAAAAGCATACCCCGGTACGTATCTTTAGAAGCAAGACTTTTACTGTGTCCTTGTGATGCAGTAAAGGTCTTTTTTGTTTCATAGGGATAATGGGATCGGCGTTTGGCATACTGATTAAAGGGAGGAAAAACAAATGATGTATTTATGGTTGATCGTAGGTTTTATATGTCTTATAAAGGGAGCGGACTTCTTTGTAGACGGCAGCAGTTCTATTGCAAAGATATTAAAGGTGCCCTCAATAATCATAGGACTGACAATAGTGGCAATGGGTACCTCTGCCCCCGAAACGGCAGTCAGTATCTCAGCTGCCTTCAAGGGCGCAAATGAAATAGCCGTCAGCAATGTTGTAGGCTCCAATTTCTTTAATCTCCTAGTGGTAGTAGGTGTATGCGCACTTATGCAGCCCGTACACATTACAAAGGACCTTATTAAGAGAGATTTCCCCGTTTCAATACTGGCAACGGTACTCCTGCTTGCATTTCTTTTAATCGGAAAGCTTGTAAGCGGTGACCCGTGTCTTTCCAACTGGTGCGGTATAGTTATGCTTATATTCTTTGCGGCATATCTTATTGCACTTATTAGATCAACACTTGCGGCAAGAACGGCAGGCTCAGAGGATGAGGAGGAAATAAAGCAGCGCTCACTGCCTGTAAGCATACTTCTTATACTTATAGGTCTTGCAGGCGTTATAATAGGCGGCGACCTTGTAGTAGACAATGCCACTCTTATAGCACAGGCTTTCGGTATGAGCAACACTCTTATAGGTCTTACAATAGTTGCTATAGGCACATCACTTCCCGAACTTGTTACAAGCATTGTTGCCGCAAAGAAAAATGAAGCCGACCTTGCCCTCGGCAATGTAGTAGGCTCCAATATTTTCAATATACTCCTTGTACTGGGTATTTCCTCATCGGTACACAGAATAACGGTAGGCTTTGACTCAGTAATTGACGTAAGCCTTTTAATCATAGTCAACCTTATAGTACTTGCCATAATACTTAAAAAGAGTACCGTTGGCAAGGGCATAGGCGCCTTTATGATAGCTATGTATGTTGTATATACGGCATATATTATAGCAAGAAATTATGGCTTGATATTTTAGTATTAAATTTTTGTTTAACGTAATAAGAACGACCCTTCCACCATGCTGCGCATGGTCCCCCTCCCCTCCGACGCTAACGCTAGGGGATGTTATGCACCGCAAAGGCTGTGACAGCAGCTTAGTTGTTGTTTTATAAGTAAATAAAGTGTTTTGCGAAGCATCTACCTAAAGCTCCCCTTCGCAAGGTTCAGCACTTTTGCCTTCGGCAAAAGCAAACCTTCGGTTTGGCGGATAACTTCTTCCGCGGCAATGGAGCTGTCAGCCGCGGCAAAAGCTTATATAAAAATAACTGTGAACGGGGCTGACTGAGAGGTCGAACCTATTCATATAAACAAAAATTTATCAAAAATCCAAAAACTGCCATATTCTCTTGGTAACAAGCTCATTTTCTCCAATTCTGATCAATTCATCACGGCTTACCCATCTGAAGGCTATAGTTTCGCCTTCCTGTAAAGAAATATTGTCTTTATACTGATCTGTCGTACATAAAAACTCCACATATATAGAGTGGGTCTGAGGACTTACTATCTTACCTACTTCTTTTAAATTTTGAGAAACAATACCCGTTTCCTCTCTCAATTCTCTTGTGGCGCATTCCAAAGGTGTTTCACCCTGCAAAGCAGAGCCGCCTGCCGTTGCCTCCCACATTCCGCCAAATTGCTTTTTATGATCTCTCTGCATAAGCAGATATGTACCGTCTGTATGCCTTACAATTACATCGCATACCAAATGAAAAAACCCATCGGAAATCACTTCTCCTCGTACAAGGGTTTTACCCTCTATCTTTTCAAAGCTTTTATCATAGGCATCCCATATTTCCACGTACAGTTCACCTCATTCAAGTATATTCGTGCTACGCTTTCGCTACGTACTCATAACCGACGGCTTTTACCAAAGCCTTCTGTTAAATTTCATATTTTTCTATTGCATACTCTATAATTTTAGGATGTGTATCGGGATAGGTCCAGTTATCGGGCAAATCATCGAAAAATCTTATATATTCTATCTCACTATGTATTTCCTCGAAGGAGCTTATTTCGGCATACCAAAGCATACCAAAGGTTTCACTGCCATCCTTGTTTATATTTTTCCATCCAGTGACCGAATAAACGCAGAGAGGTCTTAGCGTAAAGTCAACAGCGCCCGTTTCTTCTTTCAGTTCTCTGACCGCTGTCTGATATATGGTCTCGCCTTCTTCTCTGTGACCGCCCGGTATTTCATATGTATCTCTTTCCTTGTGCTTGCAAAGCACCCATTTATCCCTTGCCCTTGAAATTATAACAGCAAATTTTAAAAGCTTGTCTTCGGCAGTTTCATAAAATTTTAATTCCATATGGTTTCTCCCTTCAATTATAATTCGATTATATCAAAACAAAATTTGTATTGCAATAATTATACCGATTTGGAATATTTATAGCTGAGATTTCATGTAGGTTGTGTGGTTTGTTATAAAAAAAGGATATGCGCCGCAGCACATAC
Source organism: uncultured Clostridia bacterium (assembly GCA_947589665.1). Taxonomy (GTDB): domain Bacteria; phylum Bacillota; class Clostridia; order Lachnospirales; family CAG-274; genus CANPXH01. The sequence goes on along the minus strand of CANQBJ010000069.1, from coordinate 911 downwards.
CCTCAAAATATCAATTATACAGCCCTGCTCTGTCATTTATTACAAGCAGTCTGAGCAGCGTTTCGCTTATCTCAAGTCCCTTTTCAGTGCCCTTGAGTATACCCTTGTCGTAAAGCTTCTGTACCGTAGCCTTGCCCCACTCCGGAACCTCGCTTATTTTGTTATACACCTTATCCCTGTATTTGTATACCATATCGTTTGCCTCTTTCTTTGCTATTTCTCTTACCTGTGCTTCTGTCATTTCATCTACCTCCCATGTTCTTTTAAATGTATTTACTGTGCCGTAAAGCTGCTTTAATCTTGTAGGTGTGCTTCCCCAGTCAGGCAACTGAAAGTGTGGCATATCCACAGGGCTTGTCCAGTCGCCGCCCCATTCAAGGCCCAGACTCCTGCCTATTTTCCCTACCTTTTGGAACCAGTTATCGCTGTTGTTGTAAGCGCCCTTGCCGTCATTCCTTATGACATCAAAGGCAATGCCCCACTGATGCATTGAACTGTAGGAGCTGCCCCTTGCATTTGTAACGATGTTTCCCGGCTTTGTCCTGCCCTGAGCGTAAAGAGCGTCCTGCTCCGCCGCAGAGCGAAAGCACTCTCCCAGCTTAACAATAAGTCCCTGTTTTGCGCATTCGGTAATAAGCTTTTCTGCCTTTTCCTGTAAACGGGGATGACACATTTTTATATCTCTGCTCATACTCTCACTCCTCCAACTCAGGCAAGCCCGCTGTTGAAGTAAGCAATGACAGCACTCCTGCCAATATACTTGCGCTTACAACATTTACCCAGTTGACCTCATCCAGCACTACTGCTGTGCCTATCATAGCTATAGCGCTTTGCGCCATAGTCTTTATTGCTCTTATTCCTGCTGCCTTTAACCAATTTTTTGTCATAATTATACCTCCTTGACAAATTTA
>CANQBJ010000068.1 GCA_947589665.1 uncultured Clostridia bacterium | reverse complement strand
AAAAGTGCAATATCGGGACCGCCTGATTCATCAAATGCCTCCAGCATTTCAAAGGCAGACGAATATACGTCAAATTCAATACCATGCTCACTATGTGCCGCTGCGTAGGCTCGGAGATTATCCGCAATCTTTTTCCTTTCTCCTGCCTCATCATCACAAATAGATATTTTAAGCATTGTTCCGCTTCCTTTCTTTGAGATGCCGAGGGGCAGCAGGTTTTTTTACATACTTTATTTTATACCAATATCCGTATCTTTGCAATAGGGCTTTTACGCAAATCTCATCTTCGATCACATTTCCCATTGAACTGTCAAAAACAAATCCGGACTGCCGCTTATTTTAATTTTCATCTTACAGGCGGATATTCGTTAAATAAGCTTATAATGCCATCGTATAAAGCCTGTCCGACCTTGTCAACACCATTTTTCATTATATCCGCATCCTTCTCATTGGTAAGGAAGCCTATTTCACAAAGTGCTGCAGGTATATTATTAGCCTTAAGCACAACATATGTATTGGACTTGACCTTTCTGTTGCTTGTGCCAAGCTTTGTGATAAGCTGATCAAGCATTTCTTCAGCAACGGCATAGCTTGTAAGTCCGTTGCCGAGGTCGTTGGGATAAAGCGAATAGGTTTCAGTACCATTTGCCTCTGTATTGTTTTCAACGGAATTTATATGTATAGATATAAACATATCTCCGCCTATGTCGTTTGCCATTTCCGCTCTTTCCTCAAGTCCTACATCTCTGTCATCGGGTCTTGTCATATAGCATTTGACTCTGCCGTCGGAATCCAGTTTGTTTTTAACGCTGTTTGCCATAGCAAGGGTTATATCCTTCTCGATAATATCATTTCCCATAGCTCCGGGCTGAGAGCCGCCGTGTCCCGCATCGATAATAACTATCTTACCATACCTTTCCTTAGGCGGTATGGGCTTAAGGCATATGTAACCGTTGGCATTGCTTATGTCCATAGCCATTATACGGTTTTCGTTAAAGGTTATGGTAGTTTTATTGCCTACGGATACGGTACAGCTTTCCACATACTCAGAATTAGGTGTAAAGGCAGTGTTAGAGGTCTGCAGCTTTTTGTTTACAGTGACTATATATTTCCCTTCGTTATAGCTGTCCTGTTCGGATATGTCAGATAAAGCTATACCTGTATTTTTAATGTAAAGGGCATCATTATCATAGTCATACCATATATATTCGTTATTTGCAGAGGTCACAGGCTGTGGCTTTTTTGTTGTGGCTTCGGTAGTGACCTCCTTCCTTGTCGTGATTGCTTTTGTAGTTGTTTCTGTGGACTGCTCTGTTGTGGTGGTCACAATATCTTTAGTAATGATATTTGCAATTCGCGTTTTGCTGTCCCATTCTATTTTAAAATCCAAAGCGGCAGAAACGAACCTCAGTGGTATCATTGTCTTGTTATTTATTATCTTAGCCTCAGTGTCCATTTTACTTGCCTGTCCATTTACATAGGCTTTATCGGAATTTATGGGAATGATAACAAGGGTGCTGCCGTAGGTGACAAATACCTGCTCAATATCCTTTTTCCACTCTACCTTAGCGCCAATGCTCTCAAATACCTCTCTTGCAGGCACAAGGGTATAGTCGTCCAATATAATAGGCGGCATAGTAAGACCTGTAAGCTTCTCTCCGTTTATTGCCACAAACACTTCCTCGGCATTGTAATTATGCTTCTGATAATCATATGTAAGGGTGATATTTATATATCTGTTGCTTGCAAATACTGAGGTATTCAGCAATAATACCGTTATCATTGATATAATAATAAATCTGATTTTATTCATATATATTCCCTCGTGAAATTTAATTTATATGCCTAATTCCGATAAATAAATATATCCGCCAAAATACAGACGGATATACCTATTAATAATATTTATTCCGATTTCACCTTTATCCAAAGCTCTGAAAGCTTTTTCCTGAGTACCTCGTTGTCGTGGAATATCTCGTCCTTATCATAGCCTGTTCTCGGCAGATATGCCTCATTCTGATAATACAGACCGTCCTCTGAGGAAAGGTACTTAAGAACCTCGTCATTTGATGAGGCATAGCCTACGGTCTGTGAATTGTCAAGAGATGCCTCATAGCTTAAAATATAGTTTATGAATTCATGGGCAAGCTCAGGGTTTTCGGCATTCTTAGGTATTACCATGGCATCGCTCCAGAGGTTTGAACCCTCCTTAGGCTCGCAGAAGCCTATATCGGGATTTTCTGAGAGTATGAATGCCGCATCACCGCTGTATACAACGGCTATATCCTTGTTGGCGTTTATCATGGAGTCTATTACTTCGTCTGTCACATAGGCAGGCTCCATAGTTTCATTTATTTCTGAAAGCCATTTGTAAGCCTCGTTTATCTCGTCCTCGTTGTCGGTATTCATAGAATAGCCCAAAGCCTTGAAGGCCGTCATAAAGGAATCCCTTTCTGAGTCGTAGAGATAAATACTGCCCTTGTACTTTGTATTCTTAAGTATACTGTAGCCCTCGGCTTCTATTTCCTCGGTGGGAACATTTTTCTTGTTGTATACAAGGCCTACTGTACCCCAGAAATAAGGTACGGAATATGTGTTGCCGGGATCATAGTCCAGATTTCTGACGCCTTCCGTAAGGTTGGCGATATTAGGTATCTTGCTCAAATCGAGAGGCTGGAGCATATCCTCCTTTATAAGACGCTCTATCATATAATCGGAGGGTACAAGCACATCGTATACATCACCTGCGCTCAGCTTGGTATACATCATTTCATTTGAGTCAAAGTATTCTGAAACAACAGTTACGCCATACATATCTTCAAAATTGGAAATAACGTCCTCTCCAATGTATTCTCCCCAGTTATAGAACTTAAGGGTCTGACCCTCAAAGCCCTCTACCTTTTCAACACTCTCTGAACCGCTGCCGCCGCAGCCTGTCAGAATCAATGCACCACTTAAGAGTAAAGCAATCAATTTTTTCATTTCTTCATTTTCTCCTTTCGCTTTTCCAGTATAATTGGTGTAATATTGAGTATTAAAAGCACTGTCGTTATAATACCTATTATAACTGTAGACAATGCGTTGATACTTGGATTGATCCTCTTGGACATGGTGTATATCATTATTGAGATATTGTTTACACCGCTGCCCGTTACAAAATAGGAAATTACAAAATCGTCAAAGCTCATTGTAAAGGCTATAAGAGCGCCTGCAAATATGCCCGATGTTATCTGAGGGACTATTACCTTTGTAAGCGCCTGTAAGGGAGTACAGCCAAGGTCAAGAGCCGCATCGGTTATATTGGGGTCCAGAGACCTTAGCTTAGGCATAACGCTTAGTATCACATAGGGTATGCAGAACATAATATGTGAAAGCAGAAGAGTCATAAAGCCCTTTGTCACAGCCAGTGAGCTGAAAAGCATAAGCAGTCCTATTGCCGTTACTATATCGGGGTTCATAATAGGCAGATTGTTTACCTGCTCCGTAATGCCCCTTAATACCTTATTGGACTTTGAAAGCCCTATAGCGGTCACAGTGCCTGCTATAGTGGAAATGATAGTTGCAAGCACCGCTATTATAATGGTATAGAAAATGGAATCCATCATATCGGAGTTTTTGAACATTTTCTGATACCACTGCAGTGAAAAGCCTCCGAAAACGGACAGTGAACGTGAACTGTTAAATGAAAATATCACCGTATACACTATAGGCAAGTAGAAAAACAGCACGGTAAGACCTATAAATATCTTTGTGAATATATGCTTTTTCATTACAGCTTCCCTCCTTCCGAAGAGGGATCCTTATCCAGCTTTTTGGTAATATGCATAGAAATTATTATGATTATTGCCATTATAAGGGATATGGCTGAGCCGAAACCCCAGTCGCCGCTTGTAAGGAACTGATTTTCAATTACATTTCCTATAAGCACATACTGACCGCCGCCCAGGAGCTTAGGTATAAAGAAGCTGGATACGGCAGGCAGGAACACAAGAGTGATACCGCTTATGACCCCCGGTATTGAAAGGGGGAGAGTCACTCTCAGAAAGGTATGGAGCCTGTCAGCGCCTAAGTCTGAGGCAGCCTCTATATAGCTGTAGTCCATTTTGCTCAGGGAATTGTATATCTGAAGTACCATAAAGGGCAGGAAATTGTATACCATACCCAGTATTACGGCAAAGCCTGTTTCCAGAAACTGTACGGGACCTATGCCAAAAAGTCCCAAAAGGCTGTTTAAAATGCCGCTTTTATCGAGTATGCCTCTCCAGGCGTAGGTCCTTACAAGCATATTTATCCATGTGGGTATCGTTACCATAAACACCATTACTATCTGGGACTTAGGCTTCATTCTAGCCGTTACATAGGCAAGGGGATAGCCCAGCAGTATACAGATAATAGTTGTTGCGACAGCTATGAAGAAGGAACGCTTAAGCACATTGAAGAAAACCTTGTCGCTGAAAAATCTTGCAAAATTCTCCAATGTAAACTGTATGTTTATAACGGAATTTCCTTCCTTTGTAAAGGCATATATGACAATGAGCAGCATTGGCAGCACTATAAGAAAGATACTCCATATAATATAGGGATATGCCATAGATTTAAAGCTTTTCATGGATTGCCCTCCCTTGACATTATATGCAGGTCATCGGGAGCAAAGTCAAGCCCTACCTTATCTCCTGCCTCGTACTTTTCTGTTGTATCTATCTTATATTCATAGCCTCTTGTGCTGAAGGTTATGGAATATGTGCCTGTGGTTATATTATCCTGGTCAAAGTCATAGTCCACGTCGGTAATGGCTATGCCCGTCTCGCCGTCTGCTGTCCAGGCCTGAGCATTTGCCCAGGTCTTAAGGTCGGTCTCAAGCACCATACTTTCCTTTATATCATCTATAGTCTTGTATATATTAACGGCATATATTACCTCGTTTCCCTCTTCCACCTTGTTTTCATCGGCAACTATCATATGTATTGTAGTCATAGTGCCTGCGGAGGTAGAAAAGGTAACAGGATAGCTTCCCTTTTCAGCCTTTACCTCGTAGTCCACCTTCGTAATGGAAACAAGCTCCTCTGTAGATGTTTTCCACGCCTGAGCGTCGGCTCTTGCTATTATCTCGGCATTGGTAAGCTCAGGGATATCGGTTATATCGATGTAAAAATCGTTGGCACTCATCGATTCATCGGCAGACATATTCTGAACGGGCTTAGGGTCCGATACTGTCATTGCAACAGTGATCGCAGTACCTGTCTTGGTCTCCACTATGGTCTCATAGTGTACACCCTTGAAGAGTACGGACTTTACAGTGCCTGTAAGCTTACCCTCTTTGACGGGAACTATATCTATATCCTCTGGACGTATCACCACATCTACGGCTTCGTTTTTTTCAAAGCCCGAATCCACACAGTCAAAAAGCCTGTCCTCAAATATGACCTTATAGTCCTCAGGCATAATGCCTTCTATTATGTTGCTTTCGCCTATGAAGTTGGCTACATATCTGTTGACGGGTTCGTTGTAAATATCTGTGGGAGAGCCTATCTGCTGTATCTCGCCGTTTTTCATTACAACTATTTTGTCGGACATGGTAAGAGCCTCTTCCTGGTCGTGGGTAACAAATATAAAAGTTATGCCTACCTCTTTCTGTATTCTCTTAAGCTCCCGCTGCATCTCCTTGCGCAGCTTAAGGTCAAGGGCGCCGAGAGGTTCGTCCAGAAGAAGCACCTTAGGCTCGTTTACAAGAGCTCTTGCTATGGCAACTCTCTGCTGCTGTCCGCCTGACATTTCGGTTACCCTTCTCTTTTTGTATTCCTCAAGGCCTACGAGCCTGAGCATACGCATGACCTTCTGCTCTATGATATCCTTTGGCTCCTTCTTTATCTTAAGACCGAAGGCAATATTGTCATATACATTGAGATGAGGGAAAAGAGCATACTTCTGGAATACTGTGTTTATCTCTCTCTTATAGGGCGGTATTCCCAAAATACTCACTCCGTCAAAAAGCACTTCGCCCTCGTTAGGCTCCAGAAAGCCTCCCAATATTCTTAAAAGCGTAGTTTTTCCGCAGCCGCTGGGGCCTAAAAGCGTTACAAATTCATTTTCGTATATGTCTAAGTTTATACTCTTTAAAACTATCTGCGAGTCAAATTCCTTTACGATGTTTTTAAATTGAATAAGCTTGTTCATTTTTGCCTCCCTGTGCGGTATTATTCATATTCATAATACCTTGTTTTTATGCCGTTGTAGAATTTCTGCATCTCCGTCAGGATGTCATTTCCTTCTATACTGACCTTTATACCTTCGGCATACACACCTGCGGCAAAGCAGCATAAAAGTATAAGTAACAAACACATATATCTTTTATATCTCTTCTATAACAGCGGTGAAATAAGTCTTGCAAAGGCTTCCTTTATCTTTTCTATGCCGCTGCGGTTTTTGTATTTTTCGTTGTCTATTTCCCTACAGTCACTGAAATCTATTTCAAACTGCCTGTCAAATTCAGAAGTTATATCCCTGTCGTATAGAAAAGCATTTATTTCAAAGTTAAGGCTAAAGCTTCTTATATCCATATTTGCCGTGCCTACAGAGGTTATTATACCGTCTATAGTCATTACCTTGGCATGAATAAATCCCTTTGTGTATTCATAGCAGCGTACTCCCGCGTCCATAAGCTCGCCCATATAGCTTAAGCTGCTTGAGTGTACGAAAGGATGATCGGGCTTGCCGGGAATTATTATCCTTACGTCTATGCCTGAAAGAGCCGCTGTCCTCAGCGCTTCCAAAAGGCTGTCATCGGGTACGAAGTAGGGTGTTGCGATATACACATTTCTGTTTGCCTCCGTCACCATTTTGAAATAGCTGTTCAATATGCTGTTCCACTGGGTATCGGGACCGCTTGATATTATCTGCATATTCACATTCTGTTCCTGAGCTGCGGCAGGCGGGAAATACCTTTCATCAAGGCTCATTTTATCGCCCTTAGTGAAGTTCCAGTCCATCATAAAGCGCAGCTCCAGATCCTTTACGGCATCGCCCGTGATCCTTATGTGAGAATCCCGCCAAAAGCCAAAGCGCTTTTTAAGTCCGATGTATTCATCGCCTATGTTAAGACCGCCTACATAGCCGATCTTACCGTCTATTACAGCTATCTTTCTGTGGTTGCGGTAGTTTATCCTTATGCCTCTTGGCGGAAGGAATACTCTTACCTCTCCCCCTGCATCCCGCACTATCCTTTTGAAGAAAGGCTTGTTCCTTGCATTTCCCATACCGTCATAAAGCACCTTTACCTCTACGCCCTGGCGTGCCTTTTCCGCAAGAGCCTCCATAATTCGTGTGCCAAGGCTGTCGCTATGCATAAGGTAATACTGTATGTGTACATAGCTTTCCGCCTTGCCTATGTCCTCCAGCAGTGACTCAAACTTGGAGTTGCCTTCGTGGAATACCTTTACACTGTTGTTTTGCCTGTAGGGACTTCTTCCGCTGTTCTTGTTCATTTCCACAAGATTGTTGAGATAGGCGGTATTTTCCACGGGTATTATACCATCGGTATAGTCCATATTCTTCTCATCGTTGGCATATTGGGGAAATGCCTTTACAAATTTATCAAAAAGCTTTATGTCCTCTGTGGATTTACGTCCGAAAACCTTGTGCTTTCGTCCCTCAAAGCCCAGTATCATATAGAAGAGGAATCCAAAGTACGGCACAAGCACAAGCACCATAAGCCAAGCCCATGTTACTCCCGGATTCTTTTTCTCAAAAAACACTACGAATATGGCAAATATAATATTTGTTATATATAGTATAACTGCTCCCAATACAAAAAATTCCTGCGCCAGTGCCTGCATAAATATCTCTCCGTTCTAAATAAAATTATGTTTCTTTGCAAAAAATGAAATTGACAGTACCAAAATGTCATTATATAATTAGAGTATAACATATTTTGGAGGTAAAAGAAATGGAAAATTGTTTATATTGCAAAAATAAGGAAAAACTTGATTCACTTATGATCTATATTGCCGACCTTAAGGTGACTAAGCTCTATCTTTTCAAGGAGCAGACCTACTACGGACGCTGCGTAATTGCCTATAAGGAGCATAATGTAGATTTCACTGAGCTTTCTAAGGAGGACTCTGCGCTTTTTATAGAGGATATGCAGACCGTAGGCAGAGCCATTATGAAGAGCGTGAACCCTGCCAAGGTAAACTATGGTATGTACAGCGATACTCTTCCTCATCTTCATGTACACATTGTGCCTAAGCAGAAGGACGGCTACGGCTTTGGCGGTACCTTTGAGATGAATGTAAATCCTCCTAAGTATCTCACTGATAATGAGTATACAGAGATAATAGAAAAAATCAAGTCTAATCTGTAAATCTTAATTTTTTCTTTAATAATTATGACAGCTTTGAAAATCGGCAATGTCGGTCTTTATGTAAGTAAGCTTACATAAGCCCCATGCCGATTTTTGCGTTATAGGGGGGAGGAATAGATATTAAAGTAAATTTGTGTTTAACGTAGAAAAACGACCCTTCCACCATGCTACGCATGGTCCCCCTCCCCTTGCGAAGGGGAGGTCGTTTACCGCAAGGCGGTGATATTTGCAAAATTATCGCTTTTTAAACTATTTAAGCGACTTTGAAAGGCACCCACCT
>CANQBJ010000067.1 GCA_947589665.1 uncultured Clostridia bacterium | reverse complement strand
GCCTTAAGGCGCAGCTAGTAAAAAAGCCTTATAGGCGTTAAGGAAAAACCCCCGGCTTTGCCGGGGGATATTTATTTAATATAAATATTACTGTCGTAAGGCATTCCTTACAAGCGTGTCAATTTTATCGACACAATGTATTACATATCCTCAAGCTTCATAGGCTTAACAAGCTCGCCTATATCATATTTGTTAAGTGTTTTGGCCATAGCCGTTAAAATCTGCACCTTTTCATCAGACATTGCGGATATCATACTCTCCAAAGCTCTTCTATCCTTTTCTGACTTAGTAGGCTTAGGTGAATTAAGGCTCATGCCTGCGGCTACCTCCTGCCTTATAAGCTGATCCATTGTAAGGCCGAAGAAATCAGCTATAGCAACAAGATTAGTCATGCTTGTGCCTCTCTGTCCTCTCTCAATAAGTCCCAGAAAGCCCGGAGCCATACCGATAACTCTTGCAAAATCATCGATAGTCATACCCCTTCTTTTCCTTTCATATCTGATGTTGGAGCCTATAATTTTAGCATAATCCATGATCAATTCCCTCCTAAGTTATTAAATAAATTGTCCCTTTTAACAAAAATATTTTAACATATATTTTCTTTATTTGCAATATCAGAATTTTTATAAAGCCATTTTATTTATTAAGGTATTCGTAATAGCCTATTTTTTCCAGTTCATCCGCCTTGTCCTCTACAGATGATGCAAGCTCCCTTTTATAGCTGCCTACCTTTTCGCCTATAGCTGTATCGAAAGCGCCCAATATTTGCACGGCCAGGAGTCCTGCGTTTTTGGCTCCGTTTATGGCGACAGTGGCTACAGGTATACCGCCCGGCATCTGCACTATTGAATAAAGTGAATCAACTCCGCTTAACGCCCTTGTCTTTACAGGTACTCCTATTACCGGCAGGTCCGTTATGGCAGCTGTCATTCCCGGCAGATGAGCAGCGCCTCCAGCTCCTGCAATAATAAGCTTCAGACCTCTCTGTCTGGCTGTCTTTGCATACTCGTACATTCTGTCCGGCGTCCTGTGAGCAGACACTATCGTAAGCTCATAGTCTATTCCGAAATCGTCAAGTACCTTTGCCGCATCAGCCATTACGGGAAGGTCCGAATCACTTCCCATTATTATTCCGACCTGTGGCATTTTTTACACCTCCTCCGATGTTATCTTTAATAATTTATATGCCCTGTCCGCCAGATGCTCTGCCTCTGAGAGAGTATCGGCAGTAACAGTTACATGACCCATTTTTCGTTTTGGCTTGGACTCTGCCTTGCCGTATATGTGGACCGATGCCCCTTTAATTTTCATTACATCATACAGTCCCTTTACAACGGCAGGACCATTGCTGTCCTCCTCGCCTAATATATTTACCATAACGGTTGGTCTTATAAGTCTTGTGTTGCCCAAGGGCAGACCTGTGATCGCTCTTATATGATTTTCAAACTGACCGGTTACACAGCCCTCTATTGTATAATGTCCTGAATTGTGAGGACGCGGAGCAACCTCGTTTATCAATATATCATTATCCTCCGTAACAAACATTTCTATACAGAACATTCCTATACCGTCAAATATTTCCATTACCTTTTTTGCAGAATCCATTGCCTTTGCCGTAGCCTTTACGGGAATATGAGCAGGAACAAGGGTCTTGTGAAGAATACTGTCCTTATGTTCGTTATCTCCTACAGGATATGTAACAACATCGCCGTTAAGACTTCTGCAGGCAAGTATAGAAGTCTCCATTTTAAAGTTTATCATCTTCTCAGCCATAAGGGGTATTTTACCGCCTCCAAGCAGGGCATAGGCACTTTTGATATCCTTTCTGTTGTGCACAACGGCATTGCCCTTTCCGTCATATCCCCCTGTCCTTGCCTTGAGCATATAGGGATAGCCGTATTTCAAGGCTGCCTTTTCCATATCCTCCGTATTTTCTATTTTCATAAATTTAGGTACGGAAAGCCCTGCCTCGTACATCCTCTGCTTTTGCGTATACTTATCCTGTATTATTTCAAGACTTTTAGCCGTAGGATATACCTTATAGCCCTTTTCCTCCAGTTCTTCAAGGGCTTTTGCATCTATATGCTCAAATTCATATGTAATGACATCAGACTTATCGGCAAGCAGTTTAAATGCCTCCTTGTCGTCAAAGTCCGCTACAATATGCTCATCGCAGATGCTATGGGCGGGACAGTCCGGGGATGGGTCCAGCACAGTTGCGTAAAAGCCCATTTTCTTTGCCTCAAGCAGCATCATTTGTCCAAGCTGACCGCCGCCTATTATACCTATCCTTGTTTTCAAATAATCCTTTTCCAACGCTCACACCTCACACTGTAATATGATAACATAATTATAAAGATTTGGCAACAAGCCGATCATCATATTTAAAGTATTCAAAATCAGCATAGGCGTCTGCCTTACTGTTTCCCTTAAGAGCAAATATCCCCACAAGAGTACCCGTATGACGTTTTCTGTCGCCGGGAACTCCCTCGTCACAGAGATATATGCAATTTTCAAGAGTACCCGCCTCAGTCCAGCCTTTTCCGTCAGAGCTGTATAAAAATTTCCTTGTAAGCCCATTTACTTCAACTCTTAAATAAACTTCATCCTTATCATAGGGCAAAAAAGAAATTCTTTCCTCCCCCATATTTCTGTTTATAACAAGCTCCAGTCCTGCCCTACATCGGTCGAAACGCACATATGTAGCAGTAGAATAATAACAGGTAAGTCCTGCCTGCTCCCCTTCATTTTCAGGCTTGAAGGCAAGCTTTGTTTCGGCAAAATAGCTAAGCTCCTGTTCACGTCTTACAAGGGTATTCTTAGCCCTTATATCATAGAGAAAGCCCTCGCAGGCATAAAGCCTTAAGCCCTTTTCGGTAAACCTCCACCTATTATCATCGGGATTTCTCACCCATTCCCAGTCCTTAGAAAGCTTTCCCTCTCTGAAATCATAAAAACCGTTGTTTTCATATTCCGTTATCGGCAGAGCGGGCATTTCCTGTTGGGCGCTGGGCTTTCTGTCATTTATTATAAACCAGCCGTCCTCTGTCCACGTTACGGGATCAAGAGCGGTTTCTCTGCCTACAGTTGTATATCTGCCGCCGTTTTTTCTGCCGCAGAGATACATACAATACCATTGACCGTTCTGTGTTTCTACAAGCTTACCGTGACCGCTTCTCTGTATTTGTGCATCTGCATTGGTCTGCCTTAATACAGGGTTATAAGGGCAGCTTTCATAAGGACCGTAAAGGCTTTTGCTTCTTGCGACATTAATGCCGTGACCGTAGCCTGTGCCTCCCTCCGCTATCATAGCGTAATACCAGCCGTCCTTCTTGAAAATATGGGGACCTTCGGGACATCTTTCGCCTGTACCCTGCCATACCTGTACCTTTTCACCTATTATCTGTGTACAGTCGTCGCTGAGAGGAACAACGCAGGCTCCCGGAGCTATGACCATATAGTGCCTGCCGTCGTCGTCTATGAAATGAGAGGGGTCTATATCGTCTATGGGAAGTACTGCAGGCTTGCTGTATGGTCCCTGGGGCTTGTCCGATGTCATGACAAGCTGACTTCTCATAGGTACATTTTCATCATTATGCCTTAGTGTGGCAAAAATATAATATTTTCCATTGTAATAGGAAATATCGGGAGCCCATATGCCCCTTGAATCCAGTATCTCCGAAAGATCAAGATACTCACTTTTGGTTATGGCATGCCCTATTATCTCCCAATGTACAAGGTCCTTTGAATGGGATATGACAATAGCGGGAAAGTATTGAAATGTAGAGTTTACTTTATAATAATCCTCGCCTACTCTTATTACCGAGGGATCGGGAAAAAATCCTCTGTGTACGGGATTGTAGTACTTCATAGCTGTTTCCTTTCAGATTTTTTTATAATTATAACAGAAATTATTTCCTTTTTCAATATAATAAAAAGACTGGTGCATAATATACACCAATCTTATTATCAGTTGAACATCTTATCGAAAAAGCCCTTCTTCTTTGTATTTTTGTCGGTAAGAGTATCGCCGAATTTCTGCAGCAGCTCTTTCTGACTTTGCTTAAGATCAGTTGGCACTATTACCTTAAGTGTAACTACAAGATTTCCTCTCATCTTGTCATTTCTTACATTATAAGCGCCTTTGCCTCGCAATGTAATTTTTGTTTCAGGCTGTGTTCCCGGCTTTATGGTATATTTTTCATCACCGTCAATAGTCGGTATAGTTACCTCGTCGCCTAAAGTCGCCTGAACTATGTTTATAGGTATCTCTGTATAAAGGTCATTGCCCTCTCTTCGGAACTGTTTGCTCGGCATTACATTGATCTTGATATAAAGATCGCCGTTGGGACCGCCCTTCTGACCTGCGCCGCCCATACCGTTCTTACGTATTGACTGGCCGTGGGCAATGCCTCTTGGAACCTCTACAGTAACATTTTTCTTGACCTCAACATTTCCTCTGCCGCCGCAGTGAGGACATTTTTCCTTGATTATTTTACCTTCGCCGCCGCAATCGGGACAAACTCTTTCCTGAGACATAACACCAAAAGGAGTCTGTCTTGTTGTCCTTACTCTGCCTGTGCCGCCGCATTTTGCGCAGTTGACGGGAGAAGTACCCTTTTTCGCTCCGCTGCCGCCGCATTCGGAACAGGTTTCCGAAACAGGTATGTTTATTTCCTTCTTGCAGCCGAACATAGACTCTTCAAAGGTGATAGTCATACTCATCTGAAGGTCTGAACCCCTTGAGGGGCCGCTTCTTGTTCTGGAGCCGCCGCCGAATATATCGCTGAAGCCGCCGCCAAAGCCGCTGAATATATCGCCAAATATATCGCCCATATCCATACCGCTGAAGCCGCCTGTAAATCCGCCTGCTCCGCCCATACCGCCTTCAAAGGCAGCGTGGCCGTACTGATCATAGGCAGCCTTCTTCTGAGAATCGCTTAATATCTCATATGCCTCATTTATTTCCTTCATTCTCTCCTCGGCATCAGGCTCCTTGCTGATATCGGGGTGGTATTTTTTCGCCATACGGCGGTATCCCTTTTTTATTTCTTCGGCGCTTGCGTTTTTATCAACGCCAAGTACCTCGTAATAATCCCTTTTAGACGCCATAGTTTCACCTCTTTGTTAACCGCAACAAAGAGTCAAAGCCACAGCCTTGACTCTTTGCGGAGTATTATAGGAATTTTCCCTTAATATATTTATCAACCGTCTATTATATCGTCATTTGCAGAGCCTGCATTTGCCATATCCTCAGGATTTACACCTGCTGCCTGCGCCTGCTGATACATTCTGGTGGAGAACTCCTGTACAACATTGCTTAAAGCCTCGCAGGCTGTCTTTAATGTAGCCACATCTGTCTCGCTCATATTCTCAGCAACAAGGCCGTTGTTTACCTTCTTGAGATTTTCTACCTCAGCCTCGATCTTAGCCTTGTCCTCGGCGCTTATCTTATCGCCCATATCCTTTATAAGCTTTTCAGTCTGGAATACAAGAGAGTCTGCCTCATTCTTTGTGTCTACGGCTTCCTTTCTCTTTGCATCCTGTTCAGCATACTGCTCGGCTTCCTTAACAGCTCTGTCGATCTCTTCATCACTTAAGTTAGTGCTTGAAGTGATTGTAATATTCTGTTCCTTGCCTGTGCCAAGGTCCTTGGCGCTGACCTTAGTGATACCGTTGGCATCGATATCGAAGGAAACCTCTATCTGAGGGATTCCTCTTGGAGCGGGAGCAATACCGTCAAGACGGAAACGTCCCAGGCTCTTGTTATCTCTTGCCATAGGTCTTTCACCCTGTACTACATTTATATCAACAGCGGTCTGATTATCCTCATAGGTAGAGAATATCTGTTTCTTATTAGTAGGAATAGTAGTATTTCTTGGAATAAGAGCAGTTGCAACACCGCCTGCAGTCTCAATACCGAGCGTAAGAGGAGTTACATCCAGAAGAAGTATACTTCCTGCGCCCTCGTCGCCTGCCAATGTACCGCCCTGTATAGCAGCGCCTATAGCTACGCATTCATCGGGATTGATGCCCTTAAAAGGCTCTTTGCCCGTGATCTTCTTTACCTCATCCTGTACGGCAGGTATTCTTGTTGAACCGCCTACAAGAAGGACCTTTGTAAGCTCATCTGCCGTAATATCGGCATCCTTAAGAGCCGTCTGAACAGGACCTAATGTAGCCTCTACAAGGTCTGCTGTAAGCTCATTGAACTTAGCTCTTGTAAGAGTTACGTCCATATGCTTTGGACCGTCTGCACCTACAGTGATATAAGGGATATTGATATTTGAAGTAGTTGCTGTTGAAAGCTCCTTCTTAGCCTTCTCGGCAGCCTCCTTTAATCTCTGCATTGCCATCTTGTCGGCTGAAAGGTCTATACCCTCCTTAGCCTTGAAATCCTTTACAAGATAGTCTATTATCCTCTGGTCAAAATCATCGCCACCTAAGTGGTTGTTGCCGCTGGTGGCAAGAACCTCTATAGAGCCGTCGCCGATATCTATAATAGATACATCAAATGTACCGCCGCCAAGGTCATAAACCATTATCTTCTGCTCCTGCTCATTGTCAAGACCATAGGCAAGTGCTGCGGCAGTAGGCTCGTTTATTATTCTCTTGACATCAAGACCTGCGATCTTGC
This sequence comes from uncultured Clostridia bacterium, assembly GCA_947589665.1. Classification (GTDB taxonomy): domain Bacteria; phylum Bacillota; class Clostridia; order Lachnospirales; family CAG-274; genus CANPXH01. The sequence goes on along the minus strand of CANQBJ010000067.1, from coordinate 2,225 downwards.
CTGCATCCTTTGTAGCCTGTCTCTGAGCGTCCGTAAAGTATGCGGGAACTGTGATAACAGCCTCTGTTACGCTCTCACCGATATAGCCCTCGGCATCCTTCTTAAGCTTCTGTAATATCATAGCGGAAATTTCCTGCGGTGAATACTTTTTGTCATCATTTACAAACTTGTAGTCCTCGCCCATATGTCTCTTTATGGAGATAACTGTACCGTCTACATTTGTTACAGCCTGACGCTTTGCAGTCTCGCCCACAAGTCTTTCGCCGCTCTTTGTAAAGCCTACGATAGAAGGTGTGGTTCTCTCGCCCTCTGCATTAGCTATAACTGTAGGCTGACCGCCTTCCATAACAGCTACACATGAATTTGTTGTTCCTAAGTCAATACCTATAATTTTTCCCATTTGTCATCTCTCCTTATAATTTATATTCTATTGATCATATACATTAGTTGGCAACCTTGACCATACTTGGTCTTATTACCTTATCTCCATGCCTATAGCCCTTCTGAAATACCTCGACTATAACATTTTCGTCGCAGCCTTCATCGTCTATATGCATAACGGCAGCATGTACATTGGGGTCGAAAGGCTCACCTTCTGCGGGTATCTCCTCAACTCCCATACACTTAAGCACCTCCATGAACTGCTTAAGTATCATTTCGATACCCTTGTAGGTACTGCTTTCCTTGTCCTCAGACATATTTACCGCTCTTTCAAAATTATCCAGAACGGGAAGTATCTTCTCAACGGTATCTCTTACGCCGTTGTTGTACATACCCAGCTTTTCTGAATTTGTCCTCTTGCGGAAGTTCTCAAACTCGGCAAGCTGTCTTAGCCATTTATCGTAATTTTCCTTTGCAAGAGCCTCAGCCTTTTCAAGCTTTTGTTCAATGGTTTCCTCCACAGGCTCTTCTGTATTTTCGGCTTCCCGATCTGTTTCCTCTTTTACCGTTTCCTCCTGAGCCGTTTCCTCCTCAGGGACCTTCTCTGAGGTCAACTCCTCGGTCTGACCGTCTATTTTATCCTTTTCCAAAATTTCCTCTTTATTCATCATAACCTCCATCCTCACCGTCAACAAAGGCGCCTATTACACTGTCAAGCTTTTTGACAATTTCATTTAGCACCGCCACTGTCTGGGAGTAGTTCATTCTTGTGGGGCCTATAATACCTATCTTTCCGACAGAGTTATTGCCGAAGCGGTAATTTGCCCTTACTATACTGCAATCCCTCAGCTCCTCCATATTATTTTCGCCGCCGATAATTATCTGTATTTTATCGGCTGATGTATCATCACCCTCACCTAAAAGGGTTATGAGCATATCCTTTTCCTCAAAGGTCTGAAATATATTTTTTACCTTTGTCACATCGCTGAATTCCGGAAATCCCAGAAGATTTTTTACTCCGCTTGTGTAGACATGTACGTCTTCCTCCTGGTGCAGAGCCGAAATAACAGCCTTCAGGACCTTTGTGACCATATCCTTGTACTGAGTAAAGCTGCGCATAAGCTCAGTTATGGCGCCGCTGTCGATATCCTCTGCAGAGCAATTTTTTAAAATGCCGTTTATTCCGGAGGAAATTTTGTTAAGCTCGTCAGTATCGGGAATATTTCTTACTCTTATTATATTATTTTTAATAGCCTTATTATCCAGAACAATAACAGCAGCTATCTCACTTTCGTCAATTGGTATAAGCTGGATATGCTTTACCTTCACCTTTCTGCTTTTAGGCTCTGTTACAACTGTTGTATAGCTTGTAAGCATAGCCAGTGCCTTAGCTGTCTGCTCCATCATATACTCTATCCTGTTTACATTGAAGGATATAGCATTTTTAAGGAAGTCTGCCTCCTCCTGAGAAAGCTTTCTGGACTGCATAAGGTTGTCTACATAAAGCCTGTAGCCTTTCTGCGACGGAACTCTGCCTGCTGAGGTATGGGGCTGTTCTATAAAGCCAAGCTCCTCCAGGTCACTCATTTCATTCCTTATAGTGGCAGGAGAAATACCCAGATTATATTTTCTTGCTATGGTTCGTGAGCCTATAGGCTCTGCCGTAGCAATGTAATCAGTGATAATAGCCTCCAGTATTCTTATCTTTCTGTCATTTAGCTTCATAATATCACTTCTCTTTCTGTTAGCACTCAATCAGGTCGAGTGCTAACTGTAAGTATAATATACCACAGCAGTTAAACTTTGTCAATAGTTTTTAATAAATTTTTTTACAAGTTTTAAAA
>CANQBJ010000066.1 GCA_947589665.1 uncultured Clostridia bacterium | reverse complement strand
CGTTTACCGCAAGGCGGTGATATTTGCAAAATTATCGCTTTTTAAACTATTTAAGCGACTTTGAAAGGCACCCACCTTAACCTCCCCTAACCAGGGGAGGGGGACCGCCGGTAGGCGGTGGAGAGGTCTATTTTACTCAGATAAACACAAATTTACAAAAACAAAAAGCACCTAACCTAACATTAAGTGCTCTGAGATGCTTTGTCATTTTCCGAAATAACATTCTGTACTATTTATTCTGAAAATCTAATGCCAGCAAAACAAGTGATATGCAAGCTCCAAGGCCACCTGCAGCGGTGTCTGACCTTCATAATTGCCCTCTGCATGCCTTCTTCGTACATATGGGATATCGATATTGCGGTCTTTTTCTATCATTTTCATTGCCTCCTCGTCATCGGAATACCTTATTTCCAGTGCGTCAAGTAGGTCCTCAGCAGTTATATTTTCAAGAACCTTGTCAATTTCCTCAGAGGAGCCTTTTCTTAATATCTCCAATATATTTTCTGCTCTTTCCTTATCCATATTAAATCACCTCATATATATGATATAATAAGGAATGGCCAAAAAAACTACCATTTATAAAGGGACATTCAAAATGTCCCTACTGCTCGCTTTCTTCTGTTTCTTCCTCGCCCATAAATTTATCTACAAGCATGAGCATACAGTATGCAGTTGCCATTGCAGAAAGTACAACAAGAACGAACTTCATTATACTGCACAGCTTAGAAAATGCAGACCTTCTTATTTCGCATCTGACTATGCTCCTTATAGCCTGCAGATCTGACTTTGTCAATTTATCTCCCATAATGATACCTCCTTATTTAATTACGTTTATCGCCTTGGGGATATATCCGCCTTCCTTAAATCTGTATTCCTGCGTCCTTATTATAAGATACACAATTATGACCAAAACTATACCCAAGCCTATGCCTGCAAGCTCTGGAGAGCCTAAGGAAAGCTTAAGGGCGCCGTAATAGCCCGCAAAAACTCCTATCATAAAGGCAATAAAAGGAATGCCGTACATAATAAGAGTAGCCTTCATAAAATTGCTGTTATCCAGCACGACCTCTACCTTATCGCCTATATTGGCTTCACACATATTGACGGCCTTTATTATCATATCCTTGCTTTCAAGGCCTGCCGTACAGGCTCTGCACTTGGCGCATGCCTCTGTTCTCTGCATTTTTACAACAAGCTTATTTGCCTCTCTGCCGACAACCTCGCCTACCTCGCCCATATATATCTCTCCTTTCCATGCATATATACATATCTATACAAAAAATCCCCAAGCAAAGCCCGGGGATGGTTTACAGAAATTATTTTCTGCCATACTTTTTGTTAAACTTATCAACACGACCGCCGGCATCAAGAAGAACCTTCTGTGAACCGGTGTAGAATGGATGGCACTTAGAGCAAACCTCGACTCTTATCTCTTCCTTTGTGGAACCGATAACGAACTCGTTGCCACAGTTACATCTAACCTTAGCCTGATAATACTTAGGATGGATTCCTTCCTTCATTATTTACACCTCTTTCTATAAATTGGGATACATTTTGGCATTCCCTGACAAGATGTATTACATCTTCATATCAGCAACATAAATGATTATATCACAACAGTATAAATAATGCAAGAGCTTTTTTATTTAGAATTTAATTTATTTATTGCCTTTACAAAGTCGCCGTTATCTCTTGTCTTTGCAAGTATGTCTATTATCTGCTCGGTCACCTCTCCTGCGGAAAGATTTCCGGAAAAGGAATTTCGCAGGAAATAGGCTGCGTCCAGCTCGCTGCGGCTTAAGAGCAGCTCCTCACGTCTGGTACCCGATCTTGTAATATTAATAGCAGGAAATATCCTCTTTTCAGACATTTTTCTGTCCAGCACAAGCTCCATATTGCCTGTACCCTTAAACTCCTCAAATATGACGTCGTCCATTTTGGAGCCTGTTTCCACAAGAGCAGTGGCAAGTATGGTAAGAGAACCGCCTCTTTCTATATTTCTGGCTGCGCCGAAAAACCTCTTTGGCATATAAAGTGCCGAAGGGTCCAGACCTCCCGAAAGAGTCCTGCCGCTTGAAGGCACCGTAAGGTTATAAGCCCTTGAAAGCCTTGTGATACTGTCCAGTAGAATAACTACGTCTTTGCCCTGCTCTACAAGTCTTTTGGCTCTTTCAAGCACCATTTCGGCAACTCTCTTGTGATGCTCGGGCTGTTCGTCAAAGGTGGAATATACCACATCTACATTTCCCGATATACTTCTCTGCATATCCGTGACCTCTTCGGGTCTTTCGTCTATTAACAATACTATTACATAAACATTGGGGTATTTCTTTGTAACGGCATTCGCTACCTTTTTCAATAGTACAGTCTTTCCTGCCTTGGGAGGGGCAACTATCATACCTCTCTGACCCTTGCCTATAGGCGCGATTATATCAATAAGTCTTGTGGAAAGCTCCTTTTGATCGGTCTCAAGCCTAAGGCTCTCTGTGGGGAAAACAGGTGTAAGATCGTCAAAGCTAGGGCGTCTTGCCGCCTTTTCGGGATCATCGCCGTTGACATCGGTAAGAAAAATAAGGGCTGAAAATTTTTCGTTTTCTCTGGGTACTCTCAGCTTTCCTCTTACCTTATCTCCCGTCTTAAGATTAAATCGTCTTATCTGGGATGGTGCTACATATATATCCTTTGTTCCGGGCAGATAATTGTCCGTTCTCAGAAAGCCGAAGCCGTCGGGCAATACCTCAAGTATGCCGTCTCCGTACATATCCGATGCCATATCCTCGGTGTCCGCCGTCTTTTCCTCGTCGGCAGGGATACTCTGGGGATCGTCCTTTTCAAGCAGGTCTATAAGCTCAGCCTTCCTGTAACGGGTAATACTGCCTATTCCTTTCTGTCTTGCAAGCTCTCTCAGCTCTGCAAGGCTCATTTCAGAATATTTCATAAATCCTCCAATTTTAACACAAGGGCTGTTGTGTTGCCAACAGCCCTATTTCTAAACAAATTTTAAGGTACTATAATTTCTTCGCCTACTACAAAGTCCGCACCGCTCTTGCCATTTGCCTGACAAAGCTTATCCCAGAGCTCGGGAGTATACTCGCCGTATACGTTGGTACAAAGCTTGACACCTGTATTGTCTCCCGGCTGTACAACATATGTTGAGCCTGAGTTTGCGCTTGTAGCTCCTGATGTATCGTCAACTACTGAAGAAGGCGCTCCGTCTGCTGTCTGAGTTCCGCTTGTCTGAGTACTGCCTGTAACCTGAGTACCTGCTGCCGCAGTGCCGCCCTCTGTGTTTTCGGGAGATGCTGTGTTGCCGCCCTTAAGCTGCTCATTTTCTGCCTTAAGCTGCTCTACCTGTGCTTTAAGCTCATTTATCTGCTCTGCGGTACTTGTACCGCCTTCGCCCTGGAGCTGCTCTATCTGCTGCCTTGCTGAATCATAGTTGTTCTTATAGCTGTAGCACATTGCCGCAAGGGCTGCCACAGCACATATAAGAAGGACTACAAGTATGATATGGAATATCTTTTTAACGGATACGGCACCTTCGTCATCATAGTCGTCATAATCATCGTCGTCATCCTCATATTCCTCGTCATATTCGTCAAGGTCATCATATTCTTCATCGTCATAATACTCGTCGTCATCGTCGTCATTCTTTTTCTTTCTTCTGAATACTGAGAAAAGACCGCCCTTTTCCTCTTCATCATAATCTTCATCGTCGTCATCGTAATACTCGTCATCGTCATCGTACTCGTCGTCTTCGTCGTACTCTTCCTCTTCCTCGTATTCCTCCTCGACTTCAGGTTCCGGCTTTTTGGGAGCAGAGCGTTTTTTACGAGGTGTGACCTTCTCCTCGGACTCCTGCTCGATCTCGTCGTTGTATTTCATTTCAGATGCTTCCTCCTCAGTAGATTTATTGCCTTCCTCAGCAGTATTTTCCTCTGCCTTTGCCTTCTCGGCCTCCTCAGCCTTTTCGGCAGAGCGTATCTGTGAAGGGTCAATAACAATTGTAGGCTCACTGCTTACAACAGGCGCCGTGTCCTTTTCATCAGCAGTTTCTTCAGGCTGAGCTTCCTTTACTTCAGAAGTCTCGGAAATATCTTCTCTCTTGTCGGCATTATGTACTCTGCTCTTTTTACCTTCCGGACTATGGGGCTTTGAGGCTGCCTTGTCAACCTCCTTGATATACTCGTCATCTGCAAAATACAGCGTGGTATCTCTGCGGCCTGCGCCAAAATAATTCTTGCCGCCCTCGTCCATGTACGCCTCCAGCAGTCTGCCAACAGCCTTTTTGGTCTCTTCGGAACTATAGGAGCTTAAAGCTGATTCCAGCCTTTTGCTTTTCCTATCGGCCAAGGTACTTGAGTAAGTGCCTTTTTTACTCTCATCGGCCATCTCATTCCCTCCTTAGTAAAAGCTTGCATTTTATTTGTAAAATTCACAATTCACATTAATACAGTATAATTATACTACATATTTGCAAAAAATACAACATTTTTATTTTTTTATGGAATTTATAGTAATCTTATGTTATTTTTTGTGAATAATATACAATAAATATGGGCATATCATCCCCATAAGCTCCTGCATAGTATAAGGCTTGCCGCTATGCCGGCAATATTTGCGACTAAGGCTCCCGCAAGAGTATACCTTGTCTTTGTTATCTTTACAGACATAAAATACAGGCTCATTGTATAGAATACGGTTTCGGTACAGCTCATCATAACAGACACAAATCTTCCCGTAAAGCTGTCGGGACCGCAGGTCTTGAAAATATCCAGGAGTATACCCGTGCTTGCCGAGGAGGATACGAGCCGCATTATGCTTATGGGTACTGCCTCCTTGGGAAATCCTATTCTTTCGGCGACGGGAGCTATAGCGTTGCTTATTATGTCCAGAGTGCCGCTTGCCCTTAGTATGCCTACAGCCATCATAAGACCTATAAGCGTAGGAAGTATCTCCAGTACTATCTTAAAGCCGTCCTTTGCGCCTTCTATAAATTCTTCATACACATTTATTTTCCTGCTGTAGCCGTAGGCAAGTATGTACACTATGACAAGGGGCAGTATCATATCCGACAGGGCTGCCATTATCTTCACTCTATCGCCTCCATAAGCTTGCCGAAGGCGATCGCCGCGGCAGTTGATACCAGTGTGGTGATTATGCCCGGACCTATTATCTCAGAAGGATTTGCCGAATTATACTGGGTCCTGTAGGCTATTATGTTTATGCTCACAAGCTGCAGAGAGGACATATTGAATATCATAAACATACACATTGCCCTGCTTGCCCTGTCCTTATGCTTATTAAGGCTCTGCAGCTCCTCCATTGCCATAAGCCCCGCAGGTGTAGCCGCCCAGCCCAGACCTAAAAAGTTTGCTATCACATTTGCCGCAATGTGATCCATAGCCCTGTGACCTTCAGGCACATCGGGGAAAAGCCATTTCAGAAAGGGTCTGAGCCTTTTTGTCATTGCCGCCATAACTCCCGCTCTTTCGCCTATCCTCATAATACCTGTCCACATGGACATAACTCCAAGCATCGTTATAGATACTGCGACCGCCTCCTTTGCAGAGCTTACCGCACCGTTTGTCACATCCGCCAATCTGCCTGTAAAGGCGGCTATAAGTATGCCTATGAATATCATTGCGCCCCATAAATAATTAAGCATAGCTATCACCTCACTTATTATTATTCGCAGACAGGACAAAATATAACCTTTCATACATAAGGCCTACAACAAACCATACAGGCATATAATCAAAACGTATAACGCCTCTCACATTATAAAAGGCATAGGAATAGTCCCAGGGGCATATATTGTATTTCAAAAGCAGAAGTCCCGAAAAGTATTCTGCGGCGAATATAAAAAGAGAATATATTATGCCCTTTGCAACAGCGCCGAAGTCTTTTAGCTGTCTGAAAACAGGCTCCATACATACAATGCCTCCGTATATGAACATCATTATGACCGAACTGTGTCCCGTCATGGTATATTCGCCCGAAACAGCGGCTCTCATGCCTGTCCAGAGTATCTCCAGATATATCCCCAGCATACTGTAAATAACAAATCTTTTGACCATACCGTTATTTTTTGCAGTAAATGGTATTTTATACATTAATTTCATATACATTTTAATTATTTTGTAACATTTATTTACAGAAAAATATGCTATACTTATAATAAGGCATAATAAATAAAGAAAGAAAGAAAGGATGGTGAAAATAATGGAGGAAAGCACTGTAAATTATTTTAAAAATCTGTTCAGCGGTACAAATATTTCCTCTTTAAGCTTACCATCGATCAGAATAACGGATATTATAGATATACTGGTAGTAGCCATTCTTATATATGTACTTATACACTGGATAAAGGAAACAAGGGCATGGACCCTTTTCAAGGGCATACTTATAATACTTGTTATAAATTTTCTTGGTGAATTTCTGCACTTCTATACCCTTACATGGATAATAGAAAAGACCCTCTCCGTAGGCGTCATCGCCGTTATAATCATATTCCAGCCCGAGCTCAGGAGAGCTCTTGAGCAGCTGGGTACAGGCGGTCTTTCCAGCGTAGCGGGAATACTCCAGCAGAATACATCGGAAGGCAAGCTCACAAGAGAAAGCATAGACGAGATATATGACGCCTGCATAAAGATGTCTGCCGCAAGGACAGGCGCCCTTATAGCAATAGAACGCAACGTGCCTACAGGCGATCTTTTCAAGTCCTCAGGCGTGCCCATAGACGGTATTATATCATCTCAGCTTATTGTAAACATATTTGAGGATAAGACGCCTCTTCACGACGGCGCCATAGTCATAAGGAACAACAGGATAGCGGCAGCCTCCTGCATACTTCCCGTTACCGAAAGCGAAATAGATCAGGAGCTGGGCACAAGGCACAGAGCAGCCGTAGGCGGAAGCGAAATATCAGACGCCTACTTCATAGTCGTGTCCGAAGAAACAGGCAGGATATCTCTTGCCAAAAGAGGTACTATACAGACGGGACTTACTCCCAATGAATTTATGACAGCCCTTAACAGGCTTATAGAGCCAAACAAAACATCTGCCATAAATATAAACAAGATATGGAAGGGGATGAACAGACATGAATAATTCCCACCATGATATCATAAAGAATTTTTTCACAAAGGATATAGGCTTGAAGATATTCTCTCTGATAATGGCTACCTTTATGTGGTTTCTTGTTATGAACACAATAAACCCTACGGAAACAAGAGCCTATAATGCCAATATTACCTTTGAAAATATGGATGCTCTTATAAACAGCGGCTATGTCGTAAACAATCAGACATATATAATGAACAGCACCGTAACAATTAAGGTAGAGGGCAGCAGACCTGCTCTTGATGAGATGTCAAAGCCTCAGAACAAGGGCGCTATTTCCGCAAAGATAGACCTTTCAAAGCTGGAGATAGATGAAAATGCCGAATTTCCTCAGAAGTATCAGGTATCTCTTGTACCCTCTCTGCCTTCGGGACTTTATGTGTATTCCTATGATATAGCAAGCTATTTTCCTACGGTTACAGAGCTTGAGATAGACAGGCTCAAGTCGACTACAGCAGAACTCCAATTAGCTGCCTACGGCAATGTGAAATCAGGCTATATTGCATCTGAACCCGAGGCTGATATTGCCGAGGTAGAGGTAATGGGACCTGCCAGCAGAATGACGCAGGTCGATTCCGTAGTTGCCGCCATAGATATAAGCGAGGCGGACCGCAATATTACAAAGCAGTGTACTCCCGTTGTTTATGACAAAAATAAAAATGAGCTTACAAGCTTTTTCGTTAATCCCGAAAATGTAAATGTAAGCGTAAAGGTACATAAGGAAAACGAAATTTCGGTAAATGAACCGGCTGTTGTAGGCGCCCTTCCGCCTCACCTTAAGCTCGACAGCATAACCTGGGAGCCTAAGACCATAATATGCCGCTCTGATACGGATGCCACTCCGGTAAGGAACAGCATCGATCTGCCTCCTGTGGATCTGTCCAAAATAACCAAGTCCGAAGAACAGACTGTGGATATTTCAGACTCCCTCAGGGAACTGGGACTTGAATCCGATGTCAGGAGAGTATCGGTCAATATAAATGTTTCTGTCGTCGATACCGAAAAATATGTCATACATAAATCAGACATTAAAATAAGCGGACTTGCGCCTAACCTTGCCGCAACGATTACAGATGACGTAACGGTGGAGATAGGCGGCGGAAATGTGAATACGGCGGAGCTTTATCCTACGGTCAATCTTTCAGGCTGCCGCATCGGTAAAAACACTATACCTCTTGATCTGAAGCTTCCCAACGGCGCCACTCTTAAGGAAAAAGTCAATGTAAATGTCCTTGTGACAAGCAAGGAGTCCGCTTTGGAGCCTGCCAACAAGGAAGCCGACTCCCAAAGCGAAACTTCCACATCTCCTGTTGAGGAAACCACTGCGCCGAATGCGGACGTAGAAACAACTACCTCAGATAACACAGAAAGTAATTAAAACGGCGGATATCTGCTCTGCGCTTAATAGACTATGGTGGCTGTCGCACTAAGCATTAAAGAAAAATAAGTTATTGTAGCGGTTTATTTTTGATTATTGATATTGATTATTGATAAATTTGTGTTTATGTTAGTAACTCGACCCTTCCACCATGCTGCGCATGGTCCCCCTCCCCTCCGACGCTAACGCTAGGGGAGGTCGCTTACCGCAAAGGCGGTGACAACAGCTTAGTTGTTGTTTTTCTAAGTAAATAAAGGCTTTTGCAAAGCGCATACCTAAAGCTCCCCTTCGCAAGGGGAGCTGTCAGCCGCGGCAAGAGCTTATATAAAAATAACTGTGAGCGGGGCTGACTGAGAGGTCGAACCTATTCATATAAACAAAAATTTAAC
>CANQBJ010000065.1 GCA_947589665.1 uncultured Clostridia bacterium | reverse complement strand
CTAAACACCCCTTCGTGAAATTTTCGCAAAATCAAAAACATTGATGTGAAATATCCTTAAGTTGATGACATTGCCCTGATAGGGGAGGTTTAGGTGGGTGCCTTTCAAAGTCGCTTATTTACTTAGAAAAACAATGCCTAAGCTGTTGCCACCGTCTTGCGGTAAACGACCTCCCCTTCGCAAGGGGAGGGGGACCATGCGCAGCATGGTGGAAGGGTCGTTTTTCTACGTTAAACAAAAATTTACCAAAACCAAAACCTATTGCGACAGCTTATTTTTTTAAAATATTAAATTATTATTTCAATTATGTTATACTGTGGAAATTTTAAAAATTAGGGTGTATTATTATAAGAAGCAGAGTTTTACATAAAGCAGGAGAAACGTAATGAATAAATTTCTTAAGAACAATCCCAATTTAACAAGAAGTCTGTATACGCTGGCAGTTGTGCTTATAGCCATTATTTTCTACAGATACACGGAAAATGTGCAGATATCCAACATTCTGCCCGTAGTGATAGACGTAATATACCCCTTTATAGGCGGTGCCATAATTGCATATCTTCTGAACTGCGGCATAAGGTTTTTGGAAAATAACATACTTGTCAGGTTCAAGTACTTTCAGAGCAGCGAGGACAAGGTGCATAAGCGCATGAGGCTTATATCCATAGCTGTGGCGGCAGTACTGCTGCTGGGCATTGTAGTGGCGATAATATCCTACATCATACCCGAAATAATATCAAGCGCCCAGAATGTCATAAACTTTGTTGTGAAGATAGACTACAACGCTCTTCACAACTTTGTAAACTCCATGTTGCAAAGGTACAACATAGACATAGGCATATCCGCATACCGTTCACTTCTGGACGCTCTTGATAATTTTATATCCGGAGTTATAGATTCACTCAGGTATGTGCCAAATATGATATTGTCTCTTGTTACGCATACTATCAGTCTGGCATCCTCCATAGTAAATGTTATAATAAGCATTATGGTAGCATTTTACATACTTATAGACAAGGAGGAGATAGTTGCCATAACGAGAAAGGTACTCTATACCGTACTTCCCCAAAAGGCATATAACATTATTGCCCTTTACATACACCAGATGAACAAGACCTTCAACCACTTTTTTGTAGGCAAGGCAGTGGATTCAACTATTATAGGGATAATCTTCTTTATAGGCGCAGTTATTATGAATCTGCCCTATCCACTTTTATTTTCTCTTGTAATAGGCATTACGAATATGATACCTTATTTCGGTCCCTTTATAGGAGCCGTACCCGTAGTGGCTCTTACAGTGCTTGTAGCACCTATAAAGGCAATATGGACACTTATATTCATACTTATACTCCAGCAGTTTGACGGAGTTATACTCGGTCCCAGAATACTGGGAGAATCCATAGGCTTAAAGCCTATCGGCGTAATATTTGCCATTATTGTTGGCGGAGCCATAGCAGGACCCTTGGGTATGTTCTTCGGAGTTCCCGTGTTTGCCTGCTTTACGGACTTCCTCTTTGAGCTTATAAACAGAAGTTATGACAAAAAGACTCTTTCCAAGGAGGCGGAATAAATGCTATCTCCCAGAAGGGGAAACGGCTTTATGCTCTTTCTCATAGTATTTCAGGCTGTATTCACTATAATTTTGAGTCTTGTTATGCTTGCTCTTTTAAAGTATTTCAGCGAAGGCGCTCTCAATAACTTTTTAGTCATAACACAGGATATATTCATATTCCTTATTCCTATTATGATATACCTTGTTTTTACAAAAAGCTCCTTGGGCAGCGTGATACCTCACAGCAGGCTTTCGCCTAAGAATATATTGTATATACTTGTACTTACACTGCTTTTTGCCCCTGTCATATCCGTTATATCTTCCATAACGGCGCTTTTTGCCCCTACGGATGTAAACAATGAAATACTGGATATACTGGACAGCTCTCCCTTTATCATTTCCTTTCTGTCTATGGCTGTAATGCCTGCGGTGTTTGAAGAGATGACATTCAGAGGTGTGCTGCTGTCTAACTACAAGAGCGCAGGCATAGCAAAGGCAGCCGCTGTATCGGCGCTGTTTTTCGGACTTATACACGGCAATTTGTATCAGATAATATATGCCGTGGCGGCAGGTATTTTCTTTGCGGTGCTTGTAGCGTACACAAATTCCATATTTGCGTCTATACTTTCTCACCTTCTTTTTAACGGTGTACAGGTGATCATGACAGAGGTGGCTCTGAACTTTGCAGATGTGTCCGAATTAATGGGAAATACACCTACTCTCCAGGAAAATCTTACGGTAATAGTAATGGACCTTTTCATTACGGTCATTACTCTGCCTTTCCTTATTCTCCTTTTCAGGAAATTTATGGAGTACAATGAACACAATGCTCTGGACTACAGATATTCCATTAAGGAAAAAACTCTCGATACCCTCAGCATAAATATAGACGACAGCGAGGACGGCCGCAGCGTAATAGACCCATATTTTATAATAGCGGTTATAGTGTGTATTGTAATGGCAATCGTTTCAATGCTGATGTAATATAACAGCCTTATACAGAGGAGGAAATTCCATGGAGAAAAAAAGCGGCACAAGGATATTTACCGCAGCAGCATATACATATTTATTGCTGCCCTTTATTATATTTGCAGTGGGCTGGATGAGATTTTATTTTGCCCTGCCAACAGCATTGATAACAATATACTGCGGAGCTGCCGCATGGAGGGATACGCCTTATATGTGGCGTCCTGAAATATCAAAGGACAATGTTATAAAAATAATATTCATATGCTCTGTTATAGCCGTATGGGTATACTATTCGGGTATAGGCTTCAGAGTATTCCAGAACAGCGACCATACCTTCAGAAACGGTATCTTTGAAACGCTTGTCAATAACCGCTGGCCTGTATACAACAGAGATATAACTGCCGATATATACCCTGCGGGCACTTCCGTTACGGCGCTTATATATTATATAGGCTTCTGGATGCCTGCCGCTCTTTTCGGCAAGCTCTTCGGACTTAAAGCGGGCTACACATTCCAGATGATATGGGCGTTCATAGGCATCGCGCTTACGTACTACTATATATGCGCAAGAAAAAAGAGGCTTCTCGTATGGCCTTTGCTTTTGCTCGTCTTTTTTTCCGGCCCCGATATAATAGGCAAATTTTCCGTAGGCGAAAATCTGTTCAGCATGGCGAATGACGTCCATCTCGAATGGTGGGTATGGCCCTATCAATATTCTTCAAATACGACGCAGCTATACTGGGTATTCAACCAGGCCGTGCCTGCATGGCTCTGTACCGCCTTCATACTCATGCACACAAACAACCGTTCGCTTATATTCATAATTTCCGCTATACTGCTCAACTCGACATTTCCTTTCCTGGGAATACTTCCCTTTGTCATTTATATGGCGCTCAGCAGAAAATACGACGGTATAGAAGGCAGCGGCAGAAAGGAACATTTCATAAGCTATTTAAAGGCTTTTGCAAAGGATACGATAACGCTGCAGAACGTACTCGGCGGCGGCATAATAGGTATCTTTTCATATCTTTATCTGAAGGGAAATCTTTCCGCATCGGGTATATCCTCACAAAGCTTCACGGATATACTGAAATCTGTGGAATGGGCAAAATATTTTGTTTTCATACTGCTTGAGGCAGGCATATATCTTATTGCGCTCTATAAATACAACAACAAGAAGGGAATATATTTTGTGACCGTGCTTTCACTTGTTTTAATACCCATATTCAAAGGCAATTCCTACGACTTCTGTATGAGAGTTTCAATACCTGCGCTTTTTGTGCTTATGCTGCTCATACAGGATACTCTTGAACAGGCGAAGGTCTGCAAAGATAAGCTCACTCTTTATTTCCTGACATTTATGCTCTGTCTGGGAAGCATAACTCCCATACACGAGCTTGAAAGGTCCGTACAGAAAACTATAGAATGCCGCAATAACAACACTGCCTTCGGCACAACGGAATCCGAAAGCAATATACTAAATCACCGTAATTTCTCGGGAAGCGCAGAAGACAGTCTATTTTTCACTCTGTTCGCAAAAAAGCCTCTGAATAAATAATAAAGGGATATGAAACTATGTGCTATTTAAAAGAAATGCGTATTCATCATTGGATAAAAAATCTGCTTATTTTCGCCGCGCTTATATGCAGCGGTAATCTGACCGATATTTACAGGCTCGCAAACGTATTATGGGGCTTTGCCTCTTTTTGTCTTATTTCATCGGGCATATACTTTGTAAACGATATGCTGGACGCAAAAAATGACCGTGAGCACCCTACAAAATGCAGCAGGCCTATTGCTTCGGGAGAAATACCCATGGTTTCCGCCTTTATTGCGGCGGCTCTGCTCATAGGCGCGGGATTTATGCTTAATGTTTTCTTTATTAACAGTCCTGTCAATACCCCCCACGCTATTTGGGCATATGTTCTGCCCCTTTCATATATAGCCCTTAATATAGGCTACAGCCTGGGACTTAAGAACATACCTATACTGGATATATCCATACTTGTGGCAGGCTTTATAATAAGGATACTTTACGGAGCGGCAATTACGGATATAAAGATATCCAATTGGCTTTATCTTACAGTAATAGCCTCCTCATTCTATTTTTCACTGGGAAAAAGAAGGAACGAGCTTAAGCGCATGGCCTCAGACAGCACAAGAAAGGTGCTGAGCCTCTATACGGAAGGCTTCCTGGATAAAAATATGTATATGTGTCTTGCTCTTACAAATGTATTTTACGCCTTGTGGAGCATGGATACAAAAACAGTTGCGCTTTATCACAACATAAGGCCTATATGGACAGTACCCCTTGTTCTGCTCATATGTATGAAATACAGCATGGACATAGAGGGCGATTCGGACGGAGACCCCGTTGAGGTAGTTATCCGTGACAAGGTGCTTATGCTTATGTGCGCCGCATATGCCGCGCTTATGCTTATTCTTTTGTATATGCTGAGGTGATGGCTTGAATGTATACGATTCTGGAGCAAAAACGGCCGCCGCATATGCAAACGGTACAAGAAACGGCAGTATAAAGTCATGGGACAACCGAACCATTACGTATTTATTATCAAGGCTCTGTTTCCAAGGCGCATATAACCTCGGAAACGGAGTTTTTTATGTGTAAGGTTATTGAAAAATAGATTTTATTGTAGTATATTTAAAATAGAAATATATTGGAAGGGCTGATATATATGAAGAAAAGTGCAGGTGTAATAGCCATAGCCTCAAATGAGCTGGCGCTTAAAATAGGAGAAAAATCTCAGAGAGGCGTCAAGATAATAGAAAGCGTCAGATATCCCCTTGCCCTGGGCAGAGATACCTTTCATACAGGCAGGATATCCTTTGAGAGCCTTGACAAAGCCATAGAGATAATAAATGGCTTTCTTGCCATATGTCGGGATTACGGCACATCTCAGATAAGATATGTTGCCACAACAGCCATAAGAGAATCTGAAAACAGAGATTATGTCCTGGACCAGATAAAGGTGAGAACAGGCATAGAACCCGATGTTATAGATGAAAGCAGGGAAAAGATATCGGTCAATAAAATGATGCTCTCCCTACTTGACAAGGAGCAAAAGGACTCCTCTCTTATAGTGCAGCTTGGCTCGGGAAACATAAGTATATTTGTGGTAAAGGACGGCAGCGTCATAGGCACCCAGAATATAAAGATAGGAGCCTTGAGGATATCCGAGCTTTTTGACGACTATGTAGACAAGGTCTCAAACTATGTGCAGGTAGTAAAGGAATATCTTCAGCCCTTTAACGACAGCATAGACGCCTTTGTGACCGAAAAGCCCGTAAACTTTATAATTAGCGGCAACGAAATAGATACCATATGCCGTATGTGTAACGCAAAGCTTAAGAAGGATATGTGTATAATACCTAAGGAAAGCTTTACGGCACTTTACAAGTCAATTAAGAACAAGACTCCAGAAATGATATCCGAGGAATACGAGCTTTCCGAGGACGAGGCTGAAACACTTATGACAGCCATAATAATACTTTCCCGCCTTATAAAGAATACAAATGCAAAAAATATAGTTTCATATACCTATACCATAGCCGACTCCGTGCTTTTTGAAGAGATACAGCAGGACATTTCAGCAAGGCTTACTAAGGAATACTACAGCTTTGCCGTAAGCTCGGCAATGAATCTTGCCGAAAAATATCGATGCAGTACCGACCACATAAACAGAGTGAGCGAAACAGCTCTTATGATATTTGACAGGATGAAGAAGCATCATGGTCTGGGCTACAGGGAGAGAGTGCTGCTGAACACAGCGGTAATACTCCAGGATATAGGTAAAATAGTAGGCACCAAGAATCACGGCGAGATCGCCTATCATATGATACGCAATCTGGACATCGCAGGCATAGACGAAGAGGAAAAGGAAATACTTGCCGCTGTGGTATACTACCACGGCACCACTATTCCGGATATGGCGCAGCCTGTCTATTCTGAGCTTGAGGCTCCCGTAAGAGTACTTGTGTCAAAGCTTTGCGCCATACTCAAGCTTGCCAACGCAGTCCATTCAAGCCACGAGCCTAAGTTTGAGAAGGTAAATGTTAAGCTTAGCGGCAGCGAGCTTATTATAACTGCCTATACCTACAGGAGCATAGACCTTGAAAAATGGGCATTCAATATAAGATGCAGGCTTTTTGAGTCAGTTTACGGCATAAAGGCAGTGCTGCATAAAAGGAGTGTTATGTAATGACATATCTTAAGGATAAAAAATACTATTACAACAGAGAGCTTAGCTGGCTGGAATTCAACACAAGAGTGCTGGAGGAGGCGGCAGACAAGACAAATCCCGCTGCGGAGCGCTTTAAATTCCTTGCCATAACGGCATCCAATATGGACGAATACTTTATGGTAAGGGTAGCCGGTCTCAAGCAGCAGATATTCTCAGGCTCTATCAAAAAAGACCCCTCCGGAATGACAGCCGATGAGCAGGTGGAGGCAATATCGCTTAAGGTACACGATATAGTACACAAGCAGTATAGCTGCCTTAACAGACAGCTTATGCCGGAGCTTGGTTCCCACAATATAAAATTTCTGAAATTCAGTGAGCTTAGCAAGGAGCAGAAGGAATATACCAAGATATATTTCAATACCACGCTGTATCCCATACTTACTCCCCTTGCCATTGACAACAGCAGACCTCTGCCTCTTCTTGCCAACAAGACACTTAATCTTATAGTGGAGATAAAGGGGGAGGAGGACACCTTTGCAGTAGTACAGATACCCAATGTGGTAGACAGGATAGTGAAGCTTCCCTCCGAGGACGGATGCTGCGCTATATTTCTGGAGGACATAGTTATTGCCTATATAGGCAAGCTATTTACGGGCAGCGAAGTGCTTTCTGCCTTCTGCTTCAGGATAACAAGGGATGCGGACCTTGAAATAGACGAGGAGGAAAGCAGGGACCTTCTTGTCGAAATAGAAAACTCCATAAAGCAGAGGAAATGGGGAGCTCCCGTGCGCCTTGAGGTGGATAAACACATTTGCGATGCCTCCTATAAATTCCTCAAAAAGCAGCTGGAGGTCGAGGAAAGGGATATATATAAAATAAACGGACCTATTGACCTGACGGTTTTCTTTGCCATAGGCGCTCTTTCAGATGATCCCGAGCTCTTTGACGAGCCTATGCCCCCTATTCCCGTTCCCGAATTCAAGGGCAGGGATATTTACGAGGCTATAAGAGAAAAGGATATACTTGTGCATCATCCCTATCAGAGCTTTGACCCCGTAGTGGACTTTGTAAGGATATCCGCAGATGATGAAAATGTACTTGCCATAAAGCAGACCCTTTACAGAGTATCGGGCAATTCCCCCATAATAGGCTCCCTTATAAGAGCCGCCGAAAACGGCAAGCAGGTAACGGTACTTGTGGAGCTTAAGGCACGCTTTGATGAGGAAAACAATATAAACTGGGCTAAAAAGCTTGAAAAGGCAGGCTGTCACGTCATATACGGCCTTGTAGGTCTTAAGACACACTGCAAGCTCTGTCTGGTAGTAAGGCGGGAGGAAGAAGGCATTATACGGTACTGTCATCTTGGAACAGGAAACTATAATGACAAAACGGCAAAGCTCTATACGGATATGGGCATATTCACCTGCAGTGAGGCTATTGCCTCCGATATATCCGCCCTTTTTAACTGTCTTACAGGCTATTCCAAGGCAATAGAGTGGAACAAAATAGCGGCGGCGCCTACAGACCTGAGAGAAATGTTTATTAAAAATATAGAGCGTGAAGAAAAGAATGCTCTTGAGGGCAAGCCTGCAAGAATAATAGCCAAAATGAATTCCCTTGTAGACACGGGTATAATAAGGGCGCTGTATAGGGCAAGTATGGCGGGAGTCCATATAGACCTTATCGTAAGAGGCATATGCTGTCTTAAAACAGGCACCGAGGTAAGCCAAAATATTACTGTGCGCTCTATTGTAGGACGTTTCCTTGAGCACAGCAGGATATACTACTTTGAAAACAACGGCAGCAGCAAGCTGTATCTTGCCAGCGCCGACTGGATGACCAGAAACCTTGACAGGCGGGTAGAGGTGGCTTTCCCCGTAGACAGCCCCGAACTTCGCCAAAAGGTAATGGAAATACTGGATATTACCCTCAGGGACAATGTAAAGGCAAGAATACAGCAGCCCGACGGCAGCTATAAGCATATAGACAGAAGAGGAAAAGAGCCCCTCCAGAGCCAGAGGGAATTTTACCGACTTGCAAAAGCTGAGTACGATAAACTCAGGGCGGAAAAGGAAGACGATGTATTTATACCTGTTAAAAAAGCTGAATAGCTTTCAAAAGCTGCCGCATTGCGGCAGCTTTTTTTGGGTTGTGGTAAATTTTTGTTTATGTTAGTAACTCGACCCTATCGACAGCCCAACGCAAATGTATTTTAAATTCAACGAAGTGATTGGGCTGCCACTTCCCCTTGCGAAGGGGAAGTTTAGGTGGGTGCCTTTCAAAGTCGCTTAAATAGTTTAAAAAGCGATAATTTTGCAAATATCACCGCCTTGCGGTAAACG
>CANQBJ010000064.1 GCA_947589665.1 uncultured Clostridia bacterium | reverse complement strand
TTACAAAAAAAGTGAAGCCTTGAAGCTTCACTTTCTGTCTTGATGAGTTGGTTTTTCTTAACTTAATGACATTGCCTAATCAGGGGAGGGGGACCAACCGGAGGTTGGTGGAGAGGTTATTATTCTTATAAACAAAAATTTAATACAACATCCACGTTTAGTTTTACCTTGGTATAAATAAAAGAGTAATAAACATAAGTATACCCAGTATCACCAGAGCAGTATTTATCTTGGTATTATATCCTATAAAAGAGTGTATAAGCACATAGGATATGACGCCGAAGCCTATACCTATCAAAAGACTGCCTGTTATGGGCATAAGCATCATAGTGAAGAAGGCAGGCACAGCCTCTGCAATATCCTCAAAGTCTATATGCTTAAGAACTCCCATCATCATAACTCCGGCTACAATAAGCGTCGTAGCCGTAGCGGCAGACGGCACTACCTTCATAAGAGGAGTAAAGAGTACCGACAAAAGGAAAAGCAGTCCTGTTATAATGGCTGTAAGCCCTGTTTTTCCGCCTTCTATAATGCCTGTAGACGACTCTACATAGGTAGAAACACTAGTCGAACCCAAAATCGCGCCCACAGAGGTGGTAACTGCGTCTACCTCCATTATTTTAGGCAGTTCTCTTTTTTCCTTGATTTTTTCAAAGCTTATACCTGTATAATTTCCCATAGCTATAAGCAAAGTCATAGTCTCAAATATATCCATAATACAAATTGCAAATATTATTATAACTATTGCCATTATGCCCTTTGTAATATCCCAGGGTGTCGAGGTATTGAGCAGCAGGTGAAAATCCAGCTTGAATGCAAGGCTTGTAATGGGTATGCTGTACCCAAAGCTGCCCTCTCCCGGAGAATTTATAAGACCAAGGGGAAATGCAAGCAATATGCACACTATCTTGCCTATGAATATAGAGCCGTGAATATGTCTTTTCATAAGCACGACTATGAATATTACAATAGCTATTGCAAGTACGGCGCTCAGGTTGTTATGATTTGAAAGATCAAAATTAAAGAAGTGTACCCCTGCCTCGGAATAATCTATGATATGAGCCTTTTCTATTCCCGTAAAGGCTATGAAAAAGCCTATGCCTGCGCTTACGGCATACTTTATATTATGCGGTATTATTTTGTGTATCTTCTCTTCGGCGCCTGTAACCGAAAGCACAAAGAAAAGTATACCTGAAATAAACACCATAGCCAAAGCCTGATTATAGGTATAGCCAAAGCCCTTGCATATAGTATAGGTAACAAAGGTGCCTATAGCAATGCTGGGACCCTGCACAAAGGGTGTATTGGTAAACAGACCCATAAATACAGAGGCAAGACCTGCGACCGCAAAGGCAACAGCCGTAAGGGCTACAAGCATTTCGGCAGCGGTAAAATTCCCTGCCACTACTGCATTTTTCACAATTTCCCCATGAGCGTCCACCGCTCCCGGAAAAGCCTCTATAAGTATTTCAGGCACAAGCATTACGGCATATATTATTGTAAAATAATTGGTGATGCCTGCCAGAAGCTCCGTTTTAAGGGAGCTGTCATACTCCCTTACCCTGAACCGTCTTCTTATTAATTCCTTTATCCTTTCTCGCATAAAATACCTCCCGCAAATATCCTATACTTAATTATTCCCCATTTGTGAAAAGTTGTCAAGTAAAATGAAGGATTTAATTGAAAACATTATTATGCTTTTACAATTACTGTTGCCTATTTAAGTATAATTGTATAATTTGATTAATTTTATTAACAAATCTGCATTAAATTTAATGAAATAAAAACAGAAACTTAACATTAAAAATTCTTGCATATTTTGTAGATTTGAAGTATAATTATGTTTGATGTCTAATACATTTTAATAACTTGCCTGTTGTTTTACTTTTTTAAATGAGTATAATGCAGATGCTAGTTAAAAATTTGTCAATCTTTTGAAGACAAAGGACACGTTTTAAAAAGGAAGTAATTTTAAAGGAGGTTTTCTTTAATGGAAAAGCAAACAGTTCATGCCTTCACGGGTACGGCAGAACAGGAAAGCCAGCTTAAAGAGGTCATAAAGCAGCATCATGACCAGCCCGGCGGTCTTATGCCCGTACTCCAGGGAGCTCAGGAGATATACGGATATCTTCCTATAGAGGTCCAGCAGATGATAGCTGACGGTCTTAACATCTCCCTGTCAGAAGTGTATGGTGTAGCAACTTTTTATTCTCAGTTCTCCCTTACTCCAAAGGGCAAGAACAGGATAAGTGTCTGTCTTGGCACTGCCTGCTATGTTAAGGGCGCTGACAAGGTCCTTGAAGCCGTTGAGAATAAGCTTGGCATAAAGAGTGGCGAGTGTACCGAGGACGGTTTGTTCTCTCTTGACTCCACAAGATGCGTAGGAGCCTGCGGTCTTGCTCCCGTTATGCTGGTAAATGATGAGGTTTACGGCAAGATGACACCTGAGCAGGTAGACAAAATTATCGATAAGTATGCGAAGGCAGGTGACGCTCAATGATGACTATAGAACAGTTAAATAAAATCAGAGACGCCAAAAGAGACCTTGTTATGGTGCGTAAGCTCATAAAGGAACAAGGCGAGGAAATGGCTAAGCATACCGGCTATAAAAAGCAGGTGCTTGTCTGCGGCGGTACAGGCTGTACATCCTCAGGCTCACACAAGGTAATAGATACTCTTGAAAAATCCCTTAAGGAGCATGGCCTTGAAAATGATATACTTGTAGTCAGAACAGGCTGTTTTGGTCTTTGTGCCTTAGGCCCTATTATGATAGTTTATCCCGAGGGCTGCTTCTACAGCCAGATGACTCCCGAACACGTTGAGAGAATAGTTGAAGAGCATCTCAGAGACGGCAATGTAGTCAAGGAATATCTTTATCAGGAAACAGTACACTCAGACGGCAGCATTCTTTCACTTAACGAAACCGCTTTCTACAAAAAGCAGATGAGAGTTGCCTTAAGAAACTGCGGTGTCATTGATCCTGAGCAGATAGAGGAATACATAGCCGTTGACGGCTATCAGGCTTTAGCTAAGGTAGTTACTTCAATGACAGGCGACGAGGTTATAGATGAGGTCACAAAGTCAGGCTTAAGAGGCCGTGGCGGCGGCGGATTCCCTACAGGAAGAAAATGGGCATTTGCCAAGGCATCCGAAAGCGACATCAAGTATGTATGCTGTAATGCCGACGAGGGCGACCCCGGTGCATTTATGGACCGTTCCATACTTGAGGGCGACCCCCACTGTGTAATTGAGGCTATGGCTATTGCAGGCTACAGTATCGGCGCTCAGAAGGGTTATGTATATGTTCGTGCAGAGTACCCTATTGCCGTTAAGAGATTACAGATAGCTGTAGATCAGGCAAGAGAATACGGTCTTTTAGGCGAGCATATTTTCGGCACAGATTTTTCATTTGATATAGAGATAAGACTTGGCGCAGGCGCATTCGTATGCGGTGAGGAAACTGCTCTTATGACCTCTATTGAAGGTCACAGAGGCGAACCTCGTCCGCGTCCTCCGTTCCCTGCTGTCAAGGGTCTTTTTGACAAGCCTACTATACTTAACAATGTTGAAACCAACGCAAACATCGCTCAGATCATATTAAAGGGCGCAGACTGGTTCAGCAGCATCGGTACCGAAAAGTCAAAGGGTACCAAGGTATTTGCCCTTGGCGGCAAGATCACAAACGTAGGTCTTGTGGAGATACCTATGGGTACTACTCTGAGAGAAATAGTTGAGGAGATAGGCGGCGGCATACCTAACGGCAAGAAGTTCAAGGCAGCCCAGACAGGCGGTCCTTCAGGCGGTTGTATACCTGCAAGCCATTTAGATACTCCTATAGATTATGACAGCCTTATAGCCCTTGGTTCAATGATGGGTTCAGGCGGTCTTATAATACTTGACGAGGATACCTGTATGGTAGATATTTCCAAGTTCTATCTTGACTTTACAGTTGACGAGTCCTGCGGCAAGTGTACTCCATGCCGTATAGGTACAAAGAGACTTAACCAGCTTCTTGAGAAGATAACAGAGGGCAAGGGCGAAATGGAAGACCTTGAAAAGATCGAAGAGCTTGCAAAGCACATGAAGTCATCTTCGCTCTGCGCCTTAGGTCAGTCAGCACCTAACCCTGTTCTCTCTACTCTCAACTATTTCAGAGACGAATATCTTGCTCATATACAGGACAAGAAATGTCCCGCAGGCGTATGTAAGAAGCTTATGCGCTACGAGATAAAGCCCGATCTTTGCAAGGGCTGTACTCTCTGTGCAAGGAACTGTCCTGCAAACGCTATTACGGGCAAGGTAAGAGAACCTCATGTTATCGATCAGAACAAGTGTATCAAGTGCGGCGTATGTATGCAGAACTGTAAGTTCAACGCAATAGAAAAGAATTAAGGAGGTGCTTAAGTTATGGAAAATATGGTAAATTTAAAGATAAATAATATTCCTGTAACAGTGCCTGCCGGTTCTACCATTTTGCAGGCTGCAAAATCAGCAAATATAGAAATACCTACTCTCTGCTACCTTAAGGATGTAAACTGTATAGGTGCGTGCAGAATATGTATAGTTGAAATAAAGGGAAGAGGTCCTCTTGTAGCCTCCTGTGTATACCCTGTTGAAGAAGGTATGGAGGTACTTACAAACACTCCCAGAGTGCGTTCCTCCAGAAAGACTACCTTAGAGCTTTTGCTCTCCAGCCACAGAAAGAAGTGTCTTTCCTGTGTAAAGAGCAATAACTGTGAATTACAGAGGTTAGCATTGGAATACGGTGTAGACGAGGATAGGTTCCCCACAGATGAAAATTATCCCGAACCCGACAATTTATCACCATATCTTATAAGGGACAACAGCAAGTGTATCAATTGCAGACGCTGTGTTGCCGCTTGTAAGAATTTACAGTCAGTTTCAGTTATCGGCGCTATTAAGAGAGGCTACAACGTGCATATAGGCTGTGCCTTTGAGCAGAGTCTCAACGACTCTCCCTGTGTTGGCTGCGGTCAGTGTGTAGTTGCCTGTCCTGTAGGCGCTCTTACGGAAAAGGACGAAACGGAAAAGGTATGGGATGCCATTGCCGATCCCGATAAGCAGGTAGTAGTATTTACTGCTCCTTCTATAAGAGCTACCCTCGGCGAGTGCTTTGATATGGCTCCCGGTACCGATGTAGAGAACAAGATGACTGCCGCTATCAGACGTCTTGGTGTTGACAAGGTATTCAATATGAACTTTGCAGCCGACCTTACCATTATGGAGGAGGCTCATGAATTTGTAGATAGAGTAAAGAACGGCGGCACTCTGCCTATGTTTACTTCCTGCTGCCCCGGTTGGGTAAAGTTTGTTGAGCATTACTATCCCGAATTTATACCTAACGTATCCACTTGTAAATCACCTCAGCAGATGTTCGGCGCTGTTTTGAAGAGCTACTACTGTGAGAAGAACAATATCGATCCAAAGGATCTCTTTGTAGTAAGTATAATACCATGTACTGCAAAGAAATTCGAGGTAACACGTGAGGAACAGTGGAATAACGGAATGCCCGATGTAGACGTTTCTCTTACTACAAGAGAGCTTGGCAGAATGATAAAGAATGCTGCTATTAAGTTTACGGAGCTTCCCGACGAGGACTATGACGATCCATTTGAATTTGCCAGCGGCGGCGGTATAATATTCGGCGCTACAGGCGGCGTTATGGAGGCAGCCTTAAGAACTGCGGCATCTATACTTGACAAGGATATCAAGAAGGTAGACTTTGAAGAGGTAAGAGGTACTAACGGAATAAAGGAGGCTACCTATGAGGTAGGCGGAGTTACAGTTAATGTTGCAGTTGCATCAGGTCTTGCAAATGCCAGAAAGATCGTAGAGGATATTAAGGCAGGCAGAAAGAATTATCATTTTGTTGAGATAATGGCTTGTCCCGGCGGCTGTATCAACGGCGGCGGTCAGCCTGTACAGAGCGACAGCGTAAGAAACTACGTTGACCTTAAGGCTCTTCGTTCTTCCGTACTCTACACTGCCGATAAGAATATAGACATAAGATGCTCTCACGAAAGTCCTATCATAAAGACCGTTTATGATGAGTACTTCGAGGCTCCCGGCAAGGAAAAGGCTCACAAGCTTCTCCATACCACTTATGTTGACAGAAAGAATAAATAACCTAAATAACTCAAAAGAGGCTGTCGCATTTTAATGCGATAGCCTCTTTTTTGTGGCGATGAAGTCGGTACTATTGTATTAAATTTGTGTTTATATGAATATCGACCTCTCAGTCAGCCCCGTTCACAGCTATTTTTATATGAGCTTTTGCCGCGGCTGACAGCTCCCCTTGCGAAGGGGAGCTTTAGGTGGATGCTTTGCAAAAGCCCTTATTTACTAAGAAAAACAACGCCTAAGCTACTGCCACCGCCTTGCGGTAAATGACCTCCCCTAGCGTTAGCGTCGGAGGGGAGGGGGACCATGCGCAGCATGGTGGAAGGGTCGCCTTACTAACATAAACAAAAATTTATCAAAAAAAACTACCACACAGCTTATTAACTCTCTGTGCGGCAGTTTCTATTTTAGTGCCTATTATAATTACTTACTTAAATATTCATCTATAGCTGCAGCAGCCTTCTTGCCTGCGCCCATAGCCAGTATTACGGTAGCTGCGCCTGTTACGGCATCGCCGCCTGCATATACTGCCTCACGGCTTGTAAGTCCTGTTTCCTCTTCCGCTACTATACATCTTCTTTTGTTTACCTCAAGTCCGGGTGTATTAGAGCTTATAAGAGGGTTGGGAGAAGTACCGAGACTCATTATGACAGTATCCACATCCATAGTGAATTCGCTGCCCTCTATTACCACAGGTCTTCTTCTGCCGCTTTCGTCAGGCTCGCCCAATTCCATTCTGACGCACTTCATACCGCAGACATTACCGTTTTCATCTACAAGTATCTCTGTAGGATTTGTAAGAAGGTCAAATATAATGCCTTCCTCCTTTGCATGGTGTACTTCCTCCGCTCTTGCGGGAAGCTGTTCCTCTGCCCTTCTGTACACTATATGACTTTCAGCACCCAGTCTTAAGGCTGTTCTTGCAGCATCCATAGCAACATTTCCTCCGCCTACTACTGCAACCTTCTTGCCTATTCTGACGGGAGTATCGTAATCCTCAAGATATGCCTTCATAAGATTAACTCTTGTAAGCACCTCGTTGGCAGAGAACACACCGTTGGCATTTTCTCCCGGTATACCCATAAACTTAGGAAGTCCTGCGCCGCTGCCAATGAATACAGCCTCAAAGCCTTCATCATCAAAAAGCTGGTCTATAGTAAGAGTTCTGCCTATTATTACATTTGTCTCTATCTTTACTCCAAGCTTCTTTATGTTCTCTATCTCCGCCTTAACAACGGTTTCCTTGGGAAGTCTGAATTCCGGAATACCATATTCCAGCACACCGCCAGCCTTATGAAGAGCCTCAAATATTGTAACATCATAGCCTCTCTTGGCAAGGTCGCCTGCACAGGTAAGACCTGCGGGTCCTGCTCCTATTACCGCTACTTTTTTGCCCTTTGCATCTTCCTTTGCAGTAAGGTCTACATTATGCTCTCTTGACCAGTCGGCTGTAAATCTTTCCAGCTTGCCTATTGATACAGCGTCACCCTTGTTGCCTAATATACACTTGCCCTCGCACTGTGTTTCCTGAGGACAGACACGTCCGCAGACAGCAGGCAGCGCTGAATACTTTGCAATTTCCTTGGCAGCGCCTTCAAAATCCTTTTCCTTTATATTCTTAATAAAGGCAGGGATATCAATATTTACGGGACAGCCCGTTACGCACATAGGCTTCGGACAGCTAAGACATCTGGATGCCTCAAGTACAGCCTCTTCCTCATTATAGCCAAGACATACCTCTTCAAAATTAGTTGCTCTTACCTTTGGGTCCTGTTCTCTTACAGGCACCTTTGTATAATTGATAGCCATTATCTGTCACCTCCGCATCCGCAGCCGCCGTTTTTATGTGTAGCCCCTTCTTCATACCTGAGCTTTGCCTGACCCTCTTCTGTCTTATACATTGCCTGACGGCGCATAGCCTCGTCATAATTAATAAGATGACCGTCGAACTCAGGACCGTCTACACAGGCAAACTTGACCTCGTTGCCCACTGTCACCCTACAGGCGCCGCACATACCTGTACCGTCTACCATAATAGGGTTAAGGCTCACTATTGTAGGTATATTAAGCTCCTTTGTCATCATAGAAGTAAACTTCATCATTATCATAGGACCTATAACAACAGCGTGATTATAGCTCTTGCCCTGCTTTTCAACAAGGTCTTTGAGAAGGTCCGTAACTCTGCCGTTATAGCCGTAGGTACCGTCATCTGTGGATATGTACAGATTTTCCGCAACTTCTGACATTTTATCCTCAAGTATAAGAAGGTCCTTTGTTCTTGCGCCTATTATGACATCGGATGCGATACCTCTTGCCTTAAGCCACTTTACCTGGGGATATATGGGAGCCGCACCTACACCGCCTGCCACAAATATTATCTTCTTTTGCTTAAGCTCCTCATCAGACAGCTCGCAAAGATCACTTGGTCTGCCGAGAGGACCTACAAAGTCGCTTACAGCTTCGCCTTCCTTGTATGTCATAAGCTCCATTGTAGACTTGCCTACAGCCTGAGTCACTATAGTAACAGTACCCTTGTCCGTATCATAATCACAAATTGTAAGGGGTATTCTCTCTCCCCTGTCGCTGTTCTTCACAATGACAAACTGACCGGGCAATGCTGACCTTGCAACTCTGGGCGCCTCGATCTCCATTAAGAAAATGGTATCTGTCAGCATTTCCTTCTTTACTATCCTGTACATATTTACCCTCCTTGTAAATTTTGCTTTTATACAGTATATATCTGATTATCTTAGTATAGTTTATAGTATACTATAAATCGCCGAATTTTCAAAGGATTTTTTTCGTTTTTCCTTAAAAAAATTAATATTTACAGAAAATACATAATATAAACGAACCATTTTTTACATAATTTAAAAAAAATACTTGTTATTTCATCACTTTGTAGTTAAAATATAATTAGAGGATTATATAGATATGAGTAAAACATCCAAAATCAGCCTATTGTAAAATTAAAAAAAGGCAAGCAACTGAAAGCAGGCACAA
>CANQBJ010000063.1 GCA_947589665.1 uncultured Clostridia bacterium | reverse complement strand
TCCTGTGAGGAGTTATTTGTTTTTTTGTAGTAAAAAATGCCGTATTTATGCGGCTTATGGCGTTTCGCAAACGCCTACTAATAAAATGTATCTGAAAGGAGAAATACCGCTGATAATACGGCATAGGGAAAGCGCCTGTCTATTCCCTTTTATACTCTAAGGCCTGTCAGAGCAAGGCGCTTGAAAATGCCATACAAAAATATATCGTATACTTGATTGTTTTTTTATGTTGGTGTATGATTAAAGTATATAAAAGAGAGAATCGATATAATAAGGAGGATATGTATATGAATTATGATCTGCCAAGAAGAACTACTATGTAAGGCAGCATATGGATATGTAAGCTTAGAGATAACGGAGTGATGATTATGATAGTTACCGTAACTATGAACCCTGCAATAGATAAGACATCGGAAGTGGGCAGCCTTACAAAAGGCGGACTTAACAGAATAATAAGGTCCGTGTATGATGCAGGGGGAAAGGGTATAAATGTATCCAAGACAATAAAGGCATTGGGCGGAGAAAGTATTGCTACAGGCTTTCTCGGCGGAAGCAGCGGCAGGGCAATAGCCGATGCCCTTGACAGCCTTGGCATAGATAATGATTTTGTATGGACAGAGGGCGAAACCAGAACAAACATAAAAATCGTGGAAAGCAGCGGAGGTCTTACAGAACTTAACGAATCGGGACCGTTTATACCGAGGGAGAAAGCAGAGGAGCTTGTGCAAAAGCTGGAGACCCTTGCTGGCAAAGGCGATATTCTTGTGCTTTCGGGGAGCGTGCCCGAAGGCATAGACAAGGACATATATGCCCGTATACCTAAAATGGCGCATAAAAAAGGGGCGGCTGTCCTCATTGATGCCGACGGAGAGCTTTTTAAAAACGCTGTTGCCGCGCTGCCTGATATTGTAAAGCCCAACAGAGCAGAGCTTGAAGAATATGCAGGCTTAAGCCGACCTTCCGAAGAAGAGCTTATCACAGCTGCCAAGGGTCTTATAGACAAGGGTATAAAAGCGGTTGCTCTGTCTATGGGCGAAAACGGCGCGGCAATACTTACGAAGAACAGAAGTGTAAAGTGTCCTGCCCTCGGTGTAAATGTCAATTCCGCAACAGGCGCAGGCGACGCTATGGTAGGGGCTCTGGCATATGCCTTTGAGAACAGGCTTTCCTATGAACATACAATAAGGCTGTGTATTGCCGTTTCCGCAGGAGCCGTTACCACCGCAGGCACAAAGCCGCCTAAAAAAGAGCTTGTGGATAAGCTTATGGAACAGGTAAATATAACATATATATAAAAGGTAGGGTCTACTCTCCCCTTATATGTTTTAACTATAGGGATATATTATTTATAAGTATTTGCTATTATATGGTTTTTATATTATAATATATACAGACTGATAAAGTGTTAATTCAGAAAGGAGTTTTGTAAAATGAAAAAATTAGGTTTCGGACTTATGAGAATGCCTCAGACCGACAAAACCAATGCATCGGCTGTGGATGTGGAGCAGGTAAAGAAAATGGTGGATATGTTTATGGAAAAGGGCTTTACATACTTTGACACTGCATGGATGTACAACGGCTTTGCAAGTGAGAGCGTTGCAAAAAAGGCGCTGGTAGAGCGTTATCCCAGGGACAGCTTTACACTGGCAACAAAGCTGCACGCAGGCTTTTTCGATTCTTTAGAGGGCAGGGACAAGGTGTTCAATGCCCAGCTTGAAAATACGGGAGCGGGATATTTCGACTACTATCTTCTTCACGGAGTAGAGGCAGCTATGTACCCTAAATATGAGAAGTTTGACTGCTTTAACTGGCTTTTGGATAAAAAGGAAAAGGGACTTATAAAGCACGCAGGCTTTTCATTCCATGACACACCTGAGCTTTTAGATGAAATACTTACAAAGCATCCGGAAATGGAATTTGTTCAGCTCCAGATAAATTATCTTGACTGGGAAAGTCAATGGATACATTCAAGAGCCTGCTATGAAACGGCTGTTAAACATAACAAGCCCGTTATCGTTATGGAGCCTGTAAAGGGCGGCACCTTGGCGGCTATACCCGAGGGGGCGGAAAAGCTTTTCAAGGACTATGCCCCCGATATGAGTGTGTCAAGCTGGGCAATACGCTTTGCTGCAAGTCTGCCCGGAGTAATGGTCGTACTCTCAGGAATGTCAAGTACGGAACAAATGGCGGACAATCTCAGCTATATGGAAGATTTCAAGCCCTTAAGCGAGGAAGAAAAAGAACTGTGTTTCAAGGCGGCGGAAATAATAAACTCTCAGATAGCTATACCCTGTACAGGATGCAGCTATTGTACGGAAGGCTGCCCTCAGCACATTGCCATACCTCAGTATTTTTCACTCTATAACGAGGATATGAGAGAAAGACTTGAGGAAAAGGGCTGGACAGTCAATTTCACAAATTACGATATACTGAATGCAAGTTTCGGAAAGGCATCTCAGTGTATTGCCTGCGGTCAGTGCGAAGAAGTATGTCCTCAACATCTGCCTATTATAGAAAATCTTAAAAAGATATCAGAGCATTACGGAAAATAATGCTCTTATTGCCACCGCCTTGCGGTAAATAACCTCCCCTTGTAAGGGGAAGGTATCAGTCCACAGGGCTGACGGAAGGGTAGAAAAAGAGATAATAACCTCTCCACCGCCTAACGGCGGTCCCCCTCCCCTGATTAGGGGAGGCTATGTACCGGAAAGCTATGGCAATATCTTATGTGCTGTTTTTTCTAAGTAAATAAGGGATTTTGCAAAGCGCACAACTAAGGCTCCCCTAATCAGGGGAGCTGTCAGCCCACGTCAATAAACTTGAATAAAGATATATTTGAACGGGGCTGACTGAGAGGTCGAACCTATTCCTACAAAAAGATTCATCAAAATAATAACTCTTATCTGCAATAAAACAAGGGATATGCCATAAATAAAGGCATATCCCTTGTTTATATATTTCAAAACTCTTTTATAGAAACAGTTCATTTTCTTTTCTTACCGAACAGGCTTTTTTAATAGCAAGCGCAGCGGTGGAGACCATTATGCCGTTAATTTTTCTTGCATTATCGGGACACAGCTTTACGCAGCGCATACAAGAGATACATTTTTTGGCATCCGCATTAAAATGAACGGTATCTATTGCCTGTACCGGACATTTTTCCGCACATAAGCCGCATTTTGAACAGGACTTATCCGGTTTCGGCACAAGCCCTGCTCCGCCTGTTTTTTTATAGGAATGGCTGCCCGGAACAGAGGCGGCAGCCTCGGTTTTATCCCTTATCTTTACGGCAAACTCCTTCAGCTGTTTTTCATCTGAGCTATCGGGTCTGTTTGCGGCATACTGTGGAATAATGGAATGCTGAGCTACAGCCGCCACTGCCGCAACGACTCTAAAGCCACATTCCTTTGCTGCGTCCTCCATCTCTGCAAGCGTATCCTCATATGCTCTGTTGCCATATACACAGACAACAGTACACCTTGCTCCGTTCCCTGCTATCTGCTTTAGCCGTTTAATAGCTACTGCTGGCGCCCGCCCGCCAAAGGACGGCATAGCTATTATGACCATATCCTGCGGCGCTATATTACATTTGGCAAAATCGGTCCTTGTATCGCTCAGATCGATCTTTGTTGTATTTTCATTCCATTGAGTTCCTAAAATATGGGAGACCTTTTCCGTACCTCCTGTAGGGCTGAATACTATTTCTGTTACATTCACAAATATTCTCCTCCCTTATGCGGACATACAATGTTGCGTTGTGTTTAATTCTCCTTATATGCAAGAGAATATACCAAGGGTACAAGCACAAGATTTACTATCATAGATACCAGAAGCCCTACAAGCATAAGCACTGCCATTGGTACAAAAAGCTCATCGCCGAAGAGGGCAAGGGGCATAAGTCCCAGAACAGTAGTCATTGTACTCATCATTATAGGACGGAGCCTTTGTCCGCCTGCTGCCCTGCAAGCCTCTTCAACGGAAAGTCCCTTAGCCGTTTCATTGGTTATACAGTCTATAAGCACTATGGCATTGGCAAGCACGCAGCCCAGCAGACTGACGGCGCCTATAAGAGCAAACAAGCTAAGAGGATTGCCTGTCAGCAGCAGGGCGACAAAGCCTGCGGAAATACCGAAGGGTACTGATATAAACACAATTCCTACCTTCTTGAAGGAGCCGAACTGTATAAGCAGTATTATAAGTATAACTATTATGGCAACAAGAGCGGCAACACCTATGTTAGCAAGCACCTCTTCAAAGAATATCTTCTTCTTGCCTGATTTTTCTATTTCAACGCTTTCGGGGAACTGATCCTTCATTTCCTCTATGCGGCTTTCAAGCTCCCGCTGTATATCCAGGTCGCTTACGCCAAAGCCGTTGTAACAGCCTACTATACGTCCTCTTCTGCCATCTATTCTTGAAATAGATGTTATCTCAGGCTTGAGGGAGACGTCTGCAAACTGTGATACGCTGTATTTTCCGCCCTTTATTGAGGACTTGACCTTTAATTCCTTTATCTGTTCTCTTGAATCCACATTTGTGTCAAGCACAATGTCGTATTCCTTGCCGCCCTTTCTGAATGAAGACACGGTCCTGCCCATAAGAGCAATATTAAGCTCGTTCTGAGCCTCCGCCTCGGTAAGTCCAAGAGTATTCAACTTCATAGGGTCCATATCCACATAGTAGTTGTATGTGGCAAGCTCGTTGTTGTTCCTTACGCCCTTTGTACCTTCAATATTGCTCAGAATATCGTTTATCATTTCCGCAGCGGTGTTAAGGTCCTCTGTATTGTCTGAATATATCTTCATTTCCACAGGCTTGGAGTTAAGGGACATAATACCTAATTCATCTACAAGTATTGAGGCGCCGCCTACTCTTTCGTTAAGCTCGTTCTGGAGGAAGTCCACCATATCCTCTGCCTTTTTAAAGCGTTTGCTTTCGGAGAAGTCTGCTCTTACAAGTATGTCGCCTGTGTTGTCCTGTCCTGCCTTTGGCAGTATGGAATAGTCATAGCGAGGTATGGCAACGCCGACACCGCTTAAGTAATACTGTGTTTCGGGCTGCTCGTCAAGTATATCCTCAACGCTGTTGACTATTTCTCTTGTCCTGTTCAGATCGTCTTCACTGTTGCCCTGTATATCTATTGTGATTATATCCTTGCCTGCCATAGGCACTATCTGCAAATTCAGAAGAAATACAGATGACGCAAATATAAGCACGGCTGCAACGGCGCACAGCAAGGTCGTTTTCTTATGCTTGAAGGCATGCTTGAAAAGTGAGTTGTATATCCTTACTGAAAGCGGCTCCTTACCGCTTTTGCTCTCCTTTGTCTTATCAAGGAAGAAATAGCTCATAACTGGTGTCACGCATATTGATACAAGGTATGATGCCACAAGAGAGCTTATTATGACCACAGGGAAGGTTATGGCTATCTGATGATAGGCTCCCGGCAATGTCAGTATAGAACTGAATGCAAGCACCTCCGTAAGCATTGATACAAATACGGGAAGAGCCATAGCAGATGTACCCTCTATAACAGCCTCTTTCTTATCCATACCCGAATCAATATTTTTCTGTATGGCATCGCTTACCACCACAGCATTGTCCACAAGCATGCCCAGTACGACTATTAACGACGCAAGAGAAACGAACTGTATCTCAAAGCCCATTACATATGTACATACAAAGCTTGCAAATATTGCAAGGGGTATTGCAAAGGATACCACAAGGGCATTTCTGAAATTCATACCTATCATTATTACTATTATAACAAGTATTATGGACTCTATAAGATTTACAACAAAGCCGTTTATGGAATCCTGAACATCGTCGGGCTGAAGGAATATCTTGTTTACGGATATGCCCTCTGGAAGAGATGCATTGTAGTCGTCTATGGTCTTGTTTATCTCATCGCCAAGGCTTACTACGTTAAGTCCCTCCTGGAAGTATACGGCAAGGACTGTAGAGCGGTTGTCGTTGTATATGTAATAGCCTTGGTCCTCGGGTACCTCCATTGTTATATCCGCTATGTCGGAAAGCCTTGTAATGATATAGTCCTCGTTGGCTGATACCACTATGTTTTTAATATCGTCTATATTCTCAAATTTGCCCGATATATTTACATTTATGTCGTTGCCCTCTACATCTACAGAGCCTGCGGGAAGTGTGGAATTGTGATATTCTATAAGCTGAGCAAGCTCCGCCAGTGAAACGTCGGTATCGTTTAGCTTATCGATATTTACCTTTATTTTCACCTGTGAAGGCACATCGCCGTATATATCTACCTTTCTTACACCCTCTATAAGCCTTAACTTATTGCTCATTTCCTTACTTCTCTGAGAAAGCTCGTCGGTTGATATATTGTTGCCCGTAACGGCAAGTATAAGTCCTGCCGTATCCATAATATCGTCGTCTACGGTTATAGAGGAAATGCCTGAGGGAAGGTCTGCCCTTAATGTGTCCATCTTATCCTTAAGCTCGTCAAACTCCTTGTCTACCTCGTCCTGTGAAAGGTCCATGCTCAGGTTTACACTGGTAACACAGTAATTGTCACCTGCTGTGGTATCGCACTTGTCAAAGCCATCCAGCTCCATACAGGCATGCTCCACCTTTTCCGCCACAAGCTCCTCCATATCCTCTGCCGCAGCTCCGGGATATACTACGGTTACAGTTGCCACAGGCAGCACTACCTTGGGGAAATGCTGCTTTGGCATTTTGTAGTATGAAAATGCTCCGGCGCAGAATATCATGAGCATAAGCATTATGATAAGAGATTTTCTCTCCAGAAGACCGCCAAAAAATTTCCTGCCCATAATTACGCCTCCGTTTTCACAAGGTCATTTTCTCTCAGGTTCTTAACACCCTCCGTTACTACAAGGGCTGTGGGGTCGTCTATCTGCACCTCTACCTTATCTCCTGAGAAATCACCGAGTACTACCTGCTTTTTGTGGACTCTGCCCTCAGTGTCCACAGCGTACACATAGTCTACGCCGTCAGCAGAAAAAACAGCGTCTATAGGCACATAACAGCCTCCTGCCGAACCTGTTATTATCTTCACATCAACTGTCTCGCCTATTGTATAATCCCCGTCTATAGCTATATCTACGGCATATGTCCTTGTCTTTTCATCGGGATACTGGGCTATAGTCGTGACAGTGCCTGTTTTGTCTCC
Source organism: uncultured Clostridia bacterium (assembly GCA_947589665.1). Taxonomy (GTDB): domain Bacteria; phylum Bacillota; class Clostridia; order Lachnospirales; family CAG-274; genus CANPXH01. The sequence goes on along the minus strand of CANQBJ010000063.1, from coordinate 2,064 downwards.
GTTTATGACAGCCTTGCCGCCTACCTTTATGTTCTTGTACTCGCTGTCTGAGGCGCCTATTGTCACTATAAGCTCCTTGCTCTTGGCTACTACTACGGGATAGCCTGCGGCAATTATTTCACCTTCCTTATAGGGCAGCTCCATAACATAGCCGTCGCTGTCCGCCTTAAGCGTAGAGTCGTTTATATTCTTTTTCACTATATCGTTGGAGGTATCGGCACTCTTAACGCTTGCCTGCGCCGCCTCTACATCCTTTGCCTTGCTTGTAATAAGGTTGTCAAGGCTCTTCTGAGCCTGTGTTTTCTGAGCCTTTGCCGTGTCAAGCTCCGCTCTCTTGCTGTCAAGCTCTGCCTTTTTGCTCTCAAGCTCCGCCTTGTTGCCCTCATAGGTGGCTTTTGCCGCATCAAGCTCCGCTGATTTTGTCTTATATGTACTTTCCGCTGCGTCAAGGTCCTTGTCGGAAAGTCCGCCTACGGCATTTATTTCTCTTGCCGCATCAAGCTCCTCCTTAAGTGTGTCAAGAGCCGTCTGTCCTGCCTCTATGTTTTCCTGCTCTGCTTTTAAGCCGTTTTCGAGGGCAATTATGCCCTTTTCACCTGCTTCTATGCCCTTCTGCGCAGCGGCAATGCTCTCGTCAAGAGTTGATATCTGGCTTTTTGCATTTGCAATGTTTGTATCATAGGTGCTGATCGTTTTCTGGAGAGTGGCATTTGCCTGGTCCTTGGTATTTTCACCTATGGACGCATTGTACTCCATTGTTGTGGTATCAAGGCTTGCAAGAGTATCTCCCGCCTTGAACTGCTGTCCCTTTTCTACATATATCCTGGCTATTTTTCCGCCTGTCAGGAAGGAGTAATTTTTCGTGTCCTTTGCCTTGACTATACCTATGTAGCTGTAGCCTGTGGAAACGCTTTGCTCTGAAACCGCCTGTGTCTTTACTATCTTGGCAGATTGCTGCACCTCTGCCTCTTTTTTGCCGCAGCCCGTGAGTACAAGGGGCATACACAGCATTATCGCCGTTATTTTTCTGTTCATAAATTTACCTCCCGTTTATATAAATATACATTAATTTTCCTATATAAGATAATATAATTGATACATTTTCTAATTTCAATGGTCAATAAAATACTGCTTATGGTTTAAGAAACAATATTATTAAAAATGTTGCTTATCTGTATATGGTATTGCTTTTTTTTATGATTTGTTATATTTTATAGATATGGCAAAGGAGTGATTTTATGAAAACAGACCTGAGAATAGTCAAGAGCAAAAAGGCGATAAAGGATGCCTTTCTTATGCTTATAAAAGAGAAAGGCTATAATAACATAACTATTACGGAAATAGCGGACAGAGCCCTTATAAACAGAAAGACCTTCTATATGCACTACGAAACAAAGCAGGCGCTCTATGATGAGATATGCAATGAGCTTATAGATGTGCTTGACCCCGAATCCACTATGGAGACCCTTCATAAATTAAAGGGACATGAACAGAGAAAGCCCGTTATAAATCTTCTCAATAATATAAGAAGAGAAAAGGAAGTCTTTTCCGTACTTATAAACGACGAAACAAACAAGGTGTTCCTTTATAAGCTCTATAACAAAATAGCTCCCGTAATACGTTCACAGACCCATGCCGTGGAAAAAAGCATAATGAACGAGGAACTGCTGCTTGAGGTGTACTGCACGCTCTTTGTGATAATGCTGAAGTGGTGGATAAAATACGATAATACCGACCCCAATGACGCCATAGACCTTATACTGGAATTTTTCTCAAAAAAACCGCTTAAACTTCTGGGCATAAGCTTCTAAGAGTTCACGTCAATCTAAATTTGAAATAATAGTGTAACATAAGACGAAAGGAAAATGTGTCATAATAGAAAAGGGTGAAAAATATGACACATTTTGAGAATTTACACAACAAAATAATAGAAATGGATAAGGAAAGCAGCCACAAGGCATATTACTACAAAGTATCCGATGCGCTGACAATAATGGTATGCGGTATGCTGAGCAATTTGCAAACTATATCGGACATACATGAATGGGCAAGATCCGAGCCTGT
>CANQBJ010000062.1 GCA_947589665.1 uncultured Clostridia bacterium | reverse complement strand
TTAATAAGATTATGATTAAGGAGGGAAGAATCGTGCCAAGAAAAGGTCATGTTTCAAAAAGAGAAGTACTGCCTGATCCAATGTATAACAGCAAGCTTGTTACAAAGCTTATAAATTCTGTTATGTTAGATGGTAAGAAGGGCGTTGCCCAAAAGATAGTATACAATGCATTTGCTACGGTAGAGAGCAAGACAGGAAAGCCTGCTCTTGAAGCCTTTGAGGAGGCTTTAGGCAACATCATGCCTGTGCTTGAGGTAAAGGCTCGCCGTGTAGGCGGTGCAACATATCAGGTGCCTATGGAGATCAGACCTGACAGAAGACAGGCTTTGGCTCTCAGATGGCTTACATTATTCAGCAGAAAGCGTGGAGAAAAAACTATGGATGCCCGCCTTGCCGCTGAGATAATGGATGCTCTTAACAACGCCGGCGGCGCAGTTAAGAGAAAGGATGAAATGCATAGAATGGCAGAAGCTAATAAGGCTTTCTCACATTACAAGTGGTAATTATAAGGAGGATATATTAATATGTCTACGAGAGAATTCCCATTGGAGAGGACTCGTAATATCGGTATTATGGCTCATATCGATGCAGGTAAGACTACTCTTACTGAGAGGATCTTATTCTACACAGGCCGTACTTACAAGATAGGAGATACTCACGAGGGTACAGCCGTTATGGACTGGATGGATCAGGAGCAGGAAAGAGGTATCACTATCACCTCTGCCGCAACTACTACTCAGTGGCATATTGGCGATGCTCCTATGCACAGAATAAATATTATCGATACTCCCGGTCACGTTGACTTTACAGTAGAGGTAGAGCGTTCATTGAGAGTGCTTGACGGTTCTGTAGCGGTTTTCTGTGCTAAGGGCGGTGTTGAGCCTCAGTCCGAGACGGTTTGGCGTCAGGCTGATAAATACAATGTACCCAGAATGGCTTTTGTAAATAAGATGGATATTATGGGTGCGGATTTCTACAATGTTGTAGATATGATAAAAACAAGATTAAATGCCAATCCTATCGCCGTACAGCTCCCTATAGGTGCTGAAGACGATTTCAGAGGTATAATAGACCTTATGGAGATGAAGGCATATTTCTATAATGACAAGCAGGGTACGGATATTTCAATAGAGGATATCCCTGCCGATATGGCAGATAAGGCTCAGGAGTACAGAGAGCTTATGGTCGAGTCCATAGCTACTACAGACGAAGAGCTTATGGAAAAATATCTTGAGGAAGGCGATCTTGAGATCGCAGAGATGAAGAAGGCATTGAGAAAGGCCTGTATAGCCTGCGAAGCGGTTCCCGTATTTTGCGGCTCAGCCTACAGGAACAAGGGCGTTCAGAAGATGCTTGACGGCGTACTTGAGTATATGCCGGCTCCAACCGATATCCCTGCCATAAAGGGTCATATTCCCGGAGACGAAGAGCACATTATCGAAAAGCATTCTTCAGACGAAGAGCCCTTTGCCGCTCTTGCCTTTAAGATAATGAACGATCCTTTTGTAGGAAAGCTTGCTTTTTTCAGAGTTTATTCAGGCGTGCTTGAATCAGGCTCTTATGTATACAATTCAGTAAAGGGCAAGAAGGAAAGAATAGGCCGTATCCTTCAGATGCATGCCAATGACCGTAAAGAGATCGACAAGGTCTATGCAGGCGATATAGCCGCAGCCGTAGGTCTTAAGCTTACTACCACAGGCGATACTCTTTGCGATGAAAATAATCCGGTTATACTGGAATCAATGAACTTCCCGGATCCCGTTATATCTGTTGCCATTGAGCCTAAGACGAAGGCTGGCAGAGATAAGATGGGCATTGCTCTTGCAAAGCTTGCTGAGGAGGACCCTACCTTCAAGACTTATACAAATCAGGAAACAGGCGATACTATTATTGCAGGTATGGGCGAGCTTCATCTTGAGATAATAGTTGACCGTCTTTTAAGAGAATTCAAGGTTGAGGCTAATGTAGGCGCACCACAGGTAGCCTACAGAGAGACCTTTGGTCACAATGTTGACCAGGAGCACAAGTATTCAAGACAGTCAGGCGGTCGTGGTCAGTATGGTCACTGTAAGGTCAGATTTGAGGTCATGGATGCAGATGCCGAGAAGGAATACGAATTTGTCAACGAGGTAGTAGGCGGCGTTATTCCCAAGGAGTATATTCCTGCCGTTGACGCAGGTATACGTGAGGCAATGCAGGCAGGTGTCATAGGCGGATATCCCGTAGTCGGCTTAAGGGCTGTATGCTACGACGGTTCATATCACGAGGTGGACTCTTCCGAAATGGCATTTAAGATCGCAGGATCTATGGCCTTCAAGGAGGCTATGAGAAAATCCGATCCTAAGCTTCTTGAACCTATAATGAAGGTGGAGATCACTATCCCCGAAGAATATCTGGGCGATGTTATGGGTGACGTAAGCTCCAGAAGAGGCAGAATTGAGGGTATGGACGACCAGAACGGCGCAAAGGTAATACATGCTTATGTACCTCTTGCAGAAATGTTCGGTTACTCTACATCTCTTCGTTCAGCTACTCAGGGTCGTGGTACTTACAATATGGAAGTACACCACTACGAGGCTGTGCCTAAGTCAATTCAGGACAAGGTAGCAGAGGGCAGAGCCAACGATAGATAAAATTGTTAAAATAATACTTGCAAAATTGCAAAAAATTTACTATAATAAGTTATAGTATTTCAATCAGTAGGATTTTATTGATGAAAAAAGAAAATCTATTTAATTTTAAGGAGGAAACTTTAAATGGCTAAGGCAAAATTTGAAAGAACTAAACCTCATGTTAATATAGGTACTATCGGTCATGTTGACCATGGTAAAACTACATTAACAGCAGCTATTACAAAGACATTACACGACAGATATCATTTAGGTGAAGAGGTTGCCTTCGATAATATCGATAAGGCTCCCGAAGAGAGAGAAAGAGGTATCACTATTTCTACAGCTCACGTTGAGTATGAGACTCCTAATCGTCACTATGCTCACGTTGACTGCCCAGGTCATGCCGACTACGTTAAGAACATGATCACAGGTGCTGCTCAGATGGACGGTGCTATCCTTGTTGTTGCTGCAACAGATGGTCCTATGGCTCAGACTAGAGAGCATATCCTTCTTTCAAGACAGGTTGGCGTTCCTTATATCGTTGTATTCATGAACAAGTGTGATATGGTTGACGATGAGGAATTATTAGACTTAGTAGAAATGGAAATCACTGAGCTTCTTGAGGAGTACGGCTTTGAAGGCTGTCCTATCGTAAGAGGTTCTGCTTATCAGGCACTTCAGGATACAAGCGGCAAGTGGGGCGATGCTATCGTTGAGTTACTTGACGTAGTTGACAGCTATATTCCTAATCCTGAGAGAGATACAGATAAGCCTTTCCTTATGCCTGTTGAGGACGTATTCTCTATCACAGGTAGAGGTACTGTTGCAACTGGTAGAGTTGAAAGAGGTGTTCTTCACGTTTCTGAGGAAGTTGAGATCGTTGGTCTTGTTGAAAAGGCTAGAAAGGTCGTTGTAACAGGTATCGAAATGTTCAGAAAGCTTCTTGACGAGGCTCAGCCTGGTGATAACATCGGCGCACTTTTAAGAGGTGTTGCAAGAGATGAGATCGAGAGAGGTCAGGTTTTAGCAGCTCCCGGTACTATCACTCCTCATACTAAGTTTACTGCTCAGGTTTACGTTCTTACAAAGGATGAGGGTGGTCGTCATAAGCCATTCTTCAACAACTATCGCCCACAGTTCTATTTCAGAACAACTGACGTTACAGGTGTTATCTCTCTTCCTGAGGGTACAGAGATGTGTATGCCTGGCGACAACGTAGAAATGACTGTTGAGCTTATCAGCCCTATCGCTATGGAAGTTGGTCTTAGATTCGCTATCCGTGAGGGCGGCAGAACAGTAGGTTCAGGCGCTGTTGTTAAGATCATTGAGTAATTAATATCTTTGATTATAAGGACCGCAAGGCAAAGGCTTTGCGGTCTTTTAATATGCTCTTAACCAGTGATGCGGTGTGAGTGAGGTTTTAAATAATTATGTTTTTGTAAATGAAAGTAAATAGGATAAGATAAATTTTTGTTTATGACCTCTCCACCGCCTAACGGCGGTCCCCCTCCCCTGATTAGGGGAGGCTATGCACCGCAAAGGCTGTGGTAACTGCTTAGTCGTTGTTTTTCTAAGTAAATAAGCAACTTTGCAAAGCACCCACTTAAGGCTCCCCTTCGCAGGTTCAGCACTTTTGCCTTCGGCAAAAGCGATACTTCGTATCGGCGGATAACTTCTTCCGCTGCAATGGAGCTGTCAGCCGCGGCAAAAGTTAGTATAACAAAAGCTGTGAGCGGGGCTGACTGAGAGGTCGAACCTATTCATATAAACAAAAATTTAATACAACACGTCCATAAGACTATATACACATCAACATAAAAAGAAACCCGCAAGTCAAGTCACAAAAAAGAGCATAGAAAGCCGCATGGGTTTTCTATGCTCAATATTTTATATCATACCTCCGTCTGCGTTTATTACCTGACCTGTTATGTATGAACTGTCGCCTTCAGCAAGGAAAAGCACAAGCTTTGCTATTTCCTCGGGACTGCCGAAGCGTCCCATAGGTATCTTTTCCATAAGGTCGTATTTTTCTTCAACTGTCAGAAAGCCGTTCATTTTGGTATCTATGACTCCGCAGGCAATGGCGTTTACCCTTATCCTGCTGGGGGCAAGCTCCTTGGCAAGAGACTTTGTAAAAGCGTTTATAGCGCCCTTTGTAGCGGAGTACACAGCCTCGCAGGATGCTCCCGTATTTCCCCACATAGATGAAATATTTACTATGCTGCCTCTGTGTTCCTTAAGCATATCCTGTAATACAAGATGAGTACAGTTTATTGCGGAGAAAAGGTTGTTGTCTATTACATTCTTCCAGTCCTGGGGATTCATTTTGTTGAAAAGTCCTACATAGGATATTCCCGCGTTGTTCACAAGTACATCTATCCTGCCGAATTTGTTTATTATCTTGCTTATGGCTGAGGATGCTATAGTGTAGTCGGACAAGTCTCCCTGGAGAGCCAGTATGTTTGGAGTATAGGCAGTAAGCTCCTTATATGTTGCCTCCAATTCTCTTGTGGAGCTTTTGCACATTATGGCTACGTTATAGCCCTCTGCCGCAAAAAGCGCCGCCGTTGCCTTTCCTATTCCCCTTGATGAGCCTGTTACGAATACTGTCTTGTTGCCTACCATATGTATACCTCCATTACATTTTTATTATTTTTCTCTTAAGTCGGTTGAAATTATTTCCTTATAATGTTATCATATCCTAGTATGATATTTATTGCAAGGAGAATTTGAAAATTTATGAAAGGTTTATTTAAGGATAAAGTCTTTCTCAGGAACATAACGGGGCTTGCCATACCTATTATGCTCAATGAGCTTATAAATTCGCTTATAAATATAATGGACACCTTTATGACAGGAAAGCTTGGCGCTGCCAGTGTTACGGCAGTGGGTCTGAGCAATCAGGTCTTTTTTCTGTTTACACTTATATGCTTTGGTATTTCCAGCGGAGCCTCCATATTTATGGGGCAGTACTGGGGCAGCGGAGATATAAAGGGCGTAAGGAAGGTGCTTGGCATAGGTCTTATAATGTCCGAACTGGCTGCCTTTGTATTTTTCTTGGGTACAAGAGTTTTTCCCCATACCATTATGCAAATATATTCACAGGACAACGAGGTAATAGACCTAGGTATGGGCTATCTTAAAATCATAGGCTTCAGCTATTTCATAGCTGCGCTTACCACTACAGTAAATGCCTCGCTTAAGGCTATAGGCGAGGCAAAACAGCCTATGTTCACAACACTGCTTTCACTGATTTCAAATATAGTATTCAACTCAATATTCATATTCGGTATGCACATGGGTGTAAGAGGCGCCGCTTTGGGTACAGTATGCGCCCGTTCCATAGAGGCTGCGGTGCAGATGACTCTTATAATAGTAAGAAAGCTGCCTGTACTTGTGCCAAGGCTTTCAGACTATGTAAGATGGAACAAAAAATTCCTTGTGCGTTATGCCATTGTGGCTACACCTGTGCTTTTCAACGAATTTATGTGGGCGCTGGGTACTACCATTTACAACATAGCCTATAAATACAGCGGCACTCAGTCCCAGGCAGCAGTACAGGTGGCAGGCTCAGTACAAAATCTGTTTGTTGTATCGGGCTTCGGCATAGGCGCTGCCTGCGGTATCATAATAAGCAATACCTTAGGCGCAAGAGATGCCGAAAGAGCCATTGATTATGCCTTCAAGTCAACGGCACTTACAACCATATTCTCTGTAATATCAGGTATTATACTTGCTCTTCTGGCGCCTTTTATAATAAGCTTTTTCGATATAGACACGCAGGGACAGAGATATGCCCTTTACATGGTATATATTGTGGCAGTAGGTCTTACTGTTAAAAATCTTAACTATATAAACATAGTAGGTATACTCCGCAACGGCGGTGATACCCTCTTCGGGCTTATAACGGATACGGCAAGCGTATGGCTCATAGGTATACCTATGGCGTTCTTAGGCTCTAAAATACTGGGGCTTCCCATATATATAACCTACGCTATGGTATATTCAGAGGAATTTTTTAAGCTTATATTCAGCGAGGCAAGAGTGCTTAAGAAAAAGTGGGCAAACACGGTTATATAGCGCTTTTTTCTGCATAGAATTTTAAATGAGGCGGTGTATGTATATGAAAGACAAAGAGTTCAGAAAAGGTATATTATACGGTATACTTATAACAATTACCATTGCTGTGGCTGTAAATGCCATATATACAGGCTATAAGGTATTTGTGAAAAGGGATATAAACTACGAGGCAAAGGCAAGAACAATATACAGCATAATGGAAAAAAATTATGTTGGCGACATAGACAAAAAGGAGCTTTTTGAGGGAGTATATCTTGGTATGCTCTATAAATCAGCCGACAAGTACTCTACATATATTTCGGCAGAGGACTACAACGACTATAAAATAAAAACATCAGGCAACTATGTAGGCATAGGCGCGCTTATGACTATAGACGTCAATGACTACAGCATAGTTATAAATACGGTATATGAAGGCTCTCCTGCCGAAAAGGCAGACATACGACCGGGAGATAAGCTTATAGAGGCAGAGGGCATAAAGGTAAACTATGATAACTATGCCGATGCTGTAGACATGGTAAGAGGCGAGGCAGGTTCAAAGGTAAATATAAAGATATTCAGACCCTCCGAGAACAAGACCTATGACAAGGAGGTCACAAGAGAGGATATAGACCAGCCTACGGTGGCAGGCGCATTAATGGACAACAATATAGGCTACATAGCCATAAGCGGCTTTGAAAGCGTTACCTATGACCAGTATATGGAGACCTATAATAAGCTTAAGTCACAGGGTATGAAGGCTCTTATAATAGACCTGAGAGAAAACCCTGGCGGACTTCTGGACACCGTTGCCAAAATTGCCGATGAGATAATTCCCGAGGGAACTATAACCTATACCGAGGATAAAAACGGGAGAAAGGAATATCTGAAATCCGCTCCCAATGAGATAGATATACCTCTTGCAGTGCTTGTAAACGAGCATAGCGCATCTGCATCAGAGCTTCTTACCGCAGCCGTAAAGGATACGGGCAAGGGTATTATTATAGGCAAGAATACCTACGGAAAAGGTGTTGTGCAGACTACCTTCCCGCTTACTGACGGAAGTGCGGTAAAGCTGACTACGGCAAGATACTATACACCTAAGGGCATATGTATAGACGGCGAGGGCGTAGCCCCGGATATAGAGGTTGAAAATCCATCCGATTACGAACTGCCCGTACTTTCGGGAACAGAGGCAAAGTACAACACAGACTATGACACACAGCTTAAAAAAGCAGTGGAGGAAATGGAAAAAAGCATTTCATAAACGATTGACAATACCTGACATTTGTATTAAACTAAAGTAAACCAATTTACTAATCACCAAAGGAGGTTCTATATGTACGATTTTGAAGAAATCAGGAAGGTTGATCCTGATATAGCGGAGGCAATAGACGCCGAGCTTAACAGACAGAGAAAGAATATTGAGCTTATAGCTTCCGAAAACTTTGTTTCAAAGGCAGTTATGGCAGCAATGGGCTCACCCCTTACAAACAAATATGCAGAGGGTTATCCCGGAAAAAGATATTACGGCGGCTGCGATAAGGTAGATATTGCCGAGGAACTGGCAAGGCAGAGAGCCTGCAAGCTCTTTGGCGCAGAGCATGCCAATGTTCAGCCTCACTCAGGTGCACAGGCAAATATGGCAGTATTTTTTGCAGTACTTAAGCCTGGAGATACAGTTATGGGTATGAACCTTGCTCACGGCGGTCATCTTACACACGGTTCACCTGTCAATATGAGCGGAAAGCAGTACAATATCGTACCCTACGGTGTAAGAGAAGATACAGGCACTATAGACTATGACGAGGTAAGACGTATCGCTCACGAAAGCAAGCCAAAGCTTATAGTAGCAGGCGCATCTGCATATTCAAGAGTTATAGATTTCAAGTTCTTCAGCGAGGTAGCAAAGGAGGTAGGCGCATATCTTATGGTAGATATGGCGCATATAGCAGGCCTTGTTGCAGCAGGACTTCATCCAAGTCCAGTACCCTATGCCGACTTTGTGACAACTACTACTCACAAGACCTTAAGAGGTCCCAGAGGCGGTCTTATACTGTGTAAGGAGGAACACGCAAAGCTTATTGACAAAGCTATATTCCCCGGTATACAGGGCGGTCCTCTCATGCACATAATAGCTGCAAAGGCTGTATGTTTTAAGGAGGCTCTTGAGCCTGAATTCAAGGAATATGCAAAGCAGATCGTAGCCAATGCCAAGGTACTCAGCGAAAGACTTATTGAAAACGGCTTCAATATAGTATCAGGCGGTACAGACAATCATCTTATGCTTGTCGATCTGAGACCTATGGGTATCACAGGCAAGGAGCTTGAAACAAGGCTTGACGAGGTATGTATCACCTGCAACAAGAACGCTATACCCTTTGATCCCGAAAAGCCCTCTGTTACAAGCGGTATAAGACTTGGTACTCCTGCCGTTACCACAAGAGGTATGGTTGAAGAGGATATGACCGAGATAGCCGATATAATAACCCTTGTTGCCAAGGATTTCGAAGCAAACAAGACGGAAGCGGCTGAAAGAGTTGCTAAAATAGTTGCTAAATATCCGTTGTATGCTTAATGTTTTAATATAAAATAGTTAATGAATTAAATTTTTGTTTATCTTATTAAATAATAAGATAAATATGCTTTTTGCTTTAAAAAGCATAAGAAATTTTTTATTTA
>CANQBJ010000061.1 GCA_947589665.1 uncultured Clostridia bacterium | reverse complement strand
GTTTTCTTTGCGAAGACGTATCGCTAAAGCTTTTTTTGAACCCCCAGTCTAACTGGGGGTTTTCTTATACAAAAAAGCGGTGCATATAATTTTGCACCGCTTTTTTATGTCAGAATACAATTATAAGTCCGTTTATATCGGCATAGAGGGAACAAAGCCCTGTTGCCTTTGGTATAATGAGAGTATCCTTGAATTTGAATTTATCCGTAATGATATTCTTAAGTGCTTCCGCCTTTTCACGGCAGCCTATATGGTTTATGGCAAGTACTCTTTCCTCTGTATTCACATTTTCGTTTTCAATAAAATTCAGAAGCTTGGCATAGGCTTTTTTTACGCCTCTTGCCTGACCTCTCAGTACGGCTTTTCCGCCTTCGGCGCCGCATATAGGTATTATGCTGAGCATTTTGGCAATACTTGCAACATAGGGATTGAGCCTTCCCGAATCCACAAAGGTATCGTAGTTTTCAAGTATAAAATAGGTCTTAAGGTTATCCCTGAATTCAGTTATCTCTGACTTTATGCTTTCAAAATCAAGTCCCTTTTTATCAAGCTCCAAAAGCTTATCCACTATAAGGGTCTCGCCTGTAGAGGCACTCATACTGTCTACTACAAAAATATCCTTTTTGCCGTGTTCCTCCGTATACATGGCGGCGCCGCTTACGGCACTGTTGTAGGAGCCGCTTACACCTGCGGAAAGAGTGACTATAAAATTAGGCACGTCTGCCTGTATATTTTCCGCAAAAAGCCCGGGAGCGGGAGCAGAGGTCTTTCTGTCCTTCTTATGCTGTTTAAGCTCTTCTCTGAATTTATCGGTATCCAGCTTTTCGTTGTCTGTATATACGTTGTTACCTAACTGGAGAGTTAAAGGGATAGTCGTTATGGCGGTATTTTTTTTCATATCGTCTGTCAGGTCACAGCCGCTGTCAGCAAGTATTTTTATCATAAAATTTACCCCCTGTTAAAATTGTTAATTTAATTTTAACATATTTCGGGAAAATTCTCAATAAAAATCATCATCGGGATAGTCGATTTCATCCAGAATATTTCTTTTGCAGCTTTTTGCGGAATAATATATACATCTGTTACAGCTGTGTACAGCTGATGTTTCGTCTATGGGCTTGAAGTGTGAACAGGGTTTTCTTGCTCTTATTCTCATATTTTTATACCTCGCTGTCTTTTTATTATTATTTTAATAGCTAAATAAAAAAATATTCAAAAAATAGCAAAAAATACTTGAAATGTGCTTATAAAGATGTTATACTGTATTCGTTACAGTGAGGTTTGTATGAGAGTGGGTCATCCCGCTCTCGTTTTATATTAAAGACAAACAGGAGGTGGAGCTGTGCAGGCAAAGGATATAGTTAAGCTTGTAGAGAATGTATCTCAGCCTATACTTGAGGACCTGGGCTTTGAATTTGTGGACTGCGAATTTGTAAAGGAGGGTCCCGACAGATATTTAAGGCTCTATATAGACAAGGAAGGCGGCATTACAATAAATGATTGCGAGGCTGTCAGCAGGACCCTTGATAAAAAACTGGGCGACGATCTGACAGAGGAGCCGTATATAATGGAGGTAAGCTCACCGGGTCTTGACAGGATATTGAAAAGAGATAAGGAATATATTAAATATAAGGACAGACTTGTAGATGTCAAGCTGTATAAGCCAATAGACAAGCAAAAGGAGTTTCGGGGAACTCTTGTAGGTCTTATAGACAATAATATAGTTATTACAGATGAAAACGGAAAAGAAATGAGCTTTGGCAGGGATGATGTTGCTGCCACAAGACTGGCTGTTATATTATAAGGAGGAAAATAAAAATGAACGGCAAGGAATTAATACTGGCTCTCGGTCTTATAGAAAAGGAAAAGGGCATTGACAAGGAAGTGATATTTGAGGCTATAGAGAACTCACTGGTCACTGCCTGCAAAAAGCAGTATGGCAACTATTCCAACATAAGAGTGGAGGTTGACAGACAGACGGGAGAGATGAAGGCTTATGCTCAGAGAGAGGTCGTAGAGGAAGTATTTGACGACTTTATAGAAATATCTCTTGAGGATGCCGTAAAGCTTAATCCTGCATATGAGCTAGGCGATCTTGTGGATAAGGATGTTACGCCCAAGGACTTCGGCAGGAGCGCAGCCCAGAGTGCAAAGCAGATAGTTGTGCAGAAGCTCAGGGAGGCAGAAAGAGAAAAAATATTCAGCGAGTTTGCGGCTAAGGAGAGAGAATGCGATACTGCCATAGTACAGAGAGTTGACGGCAAGGGAAATGTTATCGTCAAGCTTGGCAAAATGGACGCAGTGCTTTCACTTTCCGAACAGATACCAGGTGAGACCTATAACTTTAACGACAGGATAAAGGTGTATATACTCAAGGTAGTAAGGACCAACAAGGATCCTCAGATAAAAGTTTCCAGAACTCATTATGAGCTTATAAAACGACTTTTTGAACTGGAGTCACCTGAGGTATATGACGGTACCGTTGAGATAAAGGGTATTGCCAGAGAGGCAGGCTCAAGAGCGAAAATGGCGGTATATTCCAATGTAGAGGGCGTAGACGCAGTAGGAGCCTGCGTAGGACAGAACGGATCAAGGGTAGACGCTATCGTAAATGAGCTTAACGGCGAAAAGATAGACATTATACCCTGGAGCGATGATCCCTCAGAGTATATTGCCTCAGCCTTAAGACCGTCAAAGGTAATAGCCGTTGAGATAGTCGAAAATGAGGATGAAAAGAGCGCAAAGGTAGTTGTACCCGATTCAATGCTTTCTCTTGCCATAGGCAAGGAGGGACAGAATGTAAGGCTTGCAGCCAAGCTTACAGGCTGGAAAATAGATATAAAGAGTGAAACACAGGCACGTTCTACAGACTTCATAGACTTTAGCAGCATAGACAAGACAAAGGATGAGGACTCAGATGATGAGGACTATGACGAAGAAGACTATGACGAAGAAGACTATGACGAAGAAGACTATGACGAAGAAGACTACGAAGACGAAGACTACGAAGATGAAGACTACGAAGACGAAGACTACGAAGATGAAGATTATGAAGATGAAGACTATGACGATGAAGAAGAATATGAGGATGAAGAATAATTTCTGACGGAGGTTATGCCTATGATCAAGAAAAAAATTCCTATGCGTAAATGCACAGGCTGTCAGGAAATGAAAAGCAAGAAAGAGCTTATAAGAATAGTGAGAAATGATGAGGGTGAATTTTCTCTTGACGCTACAGGAAAAAAGCCGGGAAGAGGAGCGTATATATGCGGTAATGCCGATTGTCTTGAAAAGGCCTTTAAGAACAAAGGGCTGGAACGGTCCTTTAAGTCTGCGGTGCCTGAGCAGATATATGAGGAGCTTAAGGCACAGCTTGAGGGAGTACGGCAATGATAAGTAGAAAAGCACAGTCATTACTTTCGCTCTGTCAGAGAGCGGGAAAAATGACTGCGGGTCCGGCATCGGAAGGTCTTATTGCAAAGGGTGAAGCATATTTCGTGATAATAGCAGGGGATGCTTCTGATAATACTAAGAAGAAATATAAAAACAAATGTGAGTATTATAATATACCTTATCTGATATGTTCGGGTAAGGAAGAGTTAAGCAGCTGTATAGGCAAGTACGATCGCTCGGTGTTTGCAATAACGGATAAGGGCTTTGCGCAGGGGCTTATGACAGAGCTTGACTATATGTAAACGGCATCAGGGTATGACCCTTATATTGATTGGAGGTGTTTCTATTGTCTAAAACAAGAGTACATGAATTGGCAAAGACATTGGGAATAGGCAGCAAGGAGCTGGTAGAAAGGCTTAAGGAACTGGGTGTAGTGGTCAAAAACCATATGAGCGTCCTTGAAGATAATATTGCGGATAAGGTTATAGAGATATATTCCGAGGAAACAGGCAGGGACATAAAGGCTGAGAACACAGAGCCTCAGGAAGAGGAGGCGCCCAGAAAAAGACTTGATTCAAAAAGGGAAAGACCCGAAGCGAGAAGAGAGCAAAGACAAAGACCGAAGAGGGAAGCAAAGCCTGAATCAAGGAAGGAAAATAAGCCCGAAACAAGGAAGGATGCTAAGTCCGAGCTAAGGAAGGAAAATAAGCCTGAGTCAAGAAAGGAAAATAAGCCTGAGTCAAAGAAGGAAGCCAAGGCTGAATCAAGAAGGAATAACAGGCCTGAATTCAAAAAGGATATGAAGGCAAGATCGGAAAGAAGACCAAAGCCGTCACCTGATACAAAGACTGAGGAAAAGAAAGCGTCAGGCTTATTCCAGAATGCTGTTCATCCTAAGAAAAAGAAGAAAAAGAATAAAAATCAGACTGTTCAGGAAGTAACGACAGTTGAAGCACCGGAAAACGATATACTTGTTATACAGATAGCAGATACTGTAACGGTAAAGGAGCTTGCCGAAAAGACAGGCAAAAGCGCATCGGATATAGTAATGCGCCTTATGAAGTCGGGCATTATGGCGAGTATAAATCAGGATATAGATTTTGAAACAGCCGAGGCAATATGCGAAGAAATGGACATTATTGTGGAAAAGGCTGAGGAAATAGACCTTCTTGAAGAAACCTTCAGAGAAGAAGAGGATAGAGAAGAGGACCTTGTCGAAAGGCCTCCCGTTGTAGTTGTTATGGGACATGTTGACCACGGCAAGACCTCACTTCTTGACGCTGTAAGGCATTCTCATGTTACGGCCCATGAAGCAGGCGGAATAACACAGCATATAGGTGCCTATACAGTATCTGTAGCAGGCAAGCCCATTACATTTTTGGATACTCCCGGTCACGAGGCTTTTACAGCTATGAGAATGAGAGGAGCTCAGGTCACAGATATAGCTGTGCTTGTAGTAGCTGCAGACGACGGCGTTATGCCTCAGACTATAGAGGCTATAAACCATGCCAAGGCTGCCGGTGTAGAAATAATAGTTGCTATCAACAAGATAGATAAGCCGGGCGCAAATCCCGACAGAGTTAAGCAGGAGCTGGTAGAATATGGCTTAGTATCTGAGGACTGGGGCGGAGATACTATATGCGTACCTGTTTCAGCCGTAAGCAAGGAGGGTATTGACAACCTTCTGGAAATGATAATACTTGTTTCCGAAATGAAGGAGCTTAAGGCTAATCCCAACAAGAGAGCAAGAGGAAATATTATAGAGGCGCAGCTTGACAAGGGCAGAGGCGCCGTTGCAACTGTGCTTGTACAGAGCGGTACACTCAGTGTAGGCGACCCCATTGTGGCAGGAAGTACCTACGGCAGAGTAAGAGCCATGATGAACGATAAGGGTCAGAAGGTAAAGAAAGCGGGACCTTCAATGCCTGTTGAGATACTGGGACTTAACGAAGTGCCGATGGCAGGCGATATGTTCTATGTTGCCGAAAATGAAAAGAAGGCAAGACAGGTGGCAGAGAGTGTAGTTGCCAAGAGCAGGGAGGAGCTTATTAAGGAAACTCCCCAGAAGGTCAGCCTTGACGATCTGTTTTCTCAGATACAGAGCGGAAATATAAAGGAGCTTAATATAGTAATAAAGGCTGACGTACAGGGTTCGGTAGAGGCTGTAAGAGCAAGTCTTGAAAAGCTCTCCAATGACGAGGTAAGGATAAGGACTATACATGGCGGCGTTGGCGCCGTTACAGAGTCCGACGTTATGCTTGCCAGCGCGTCAAATGCTATTATTATAGGCTTTAATGTAAGACCCGAGGCATCTGCAAAGAGCGTTGCCGAGGATCAGAAGGTAGATATAAGGCTCTACAGAGTTATATACAATGCTATAGAGGACATTACAGCTGCCATGAAGGGTATGCTTGATCCCGTATACGAGGAAAAGGTTATTGGTCATGCAGAGATAAGACAGCTTTTCAAGGCAAGCGGTGTAGGTACGATAGGCGGCTCATATGTAACTGACGGCAAGTTTGTAAGAAATGCTCAGGTCAGGATAATAAGAGACGGTATCGTTGTATATGACGGCGAGCTTGCTACCTTAAGACGTTTCAAGGACGATGTTAAGGAAGTAAACGCAGGCTATGAGTGTGGTCTGCTCTTCAATAAATTCAACGACATTAAGGAAGGCGACATTGTAGAGGCCTTTGTTATGGAGGAGATCAAACAGTAATGAAGAACAACAACAGAATGATCCGCATAAATGACGAGATCAAAAAAGAGCTTTCAGAAATACTGAGAGCCGATATGAAGGATCCGAGAATAGGCGTCATTACATCTGTTATAAAGGTAGATACCACAAATGACTTGAAATACTGCAAGGTGTATATAAGTGTGCTGGGCAGTGATGAAAAAAAGGCTGAGGTCATGGAGGTGCTTAAAAAGGCATCGGGCTATATAAGAAGTCTTATTGCAAACAGAATAAATTTAAGGATCACACCTGAGTTCAGATTTATACTTGACGATTCGCTGGAGTACAGCTTTAAGATCGATAAGATAATAAAGGATATAAACAATCGGGAGGAATAGCAATGTACGAAAATTCCATATTAAAGGATATTGAAAATGTACAGAATATATATATTGCGGCTCATATTAATCCCGACGGAGACGCAATAGGCTCCTGCTTCGGCTTTGCTCTTGCTATGGCAAAGCTGAAAAAAACACCTGTTATACTTATGGACAGCTATTCCGAAAAATTTAATATATTAAAGGGCAGAGAGTATGTCTACAGGGGAGATCATTCAAAGCTTGCCCCGGGTATATTCTTTGCTCTTGACTGCGGTGATACAGACAGGCTTGGAGAGGCTAAGTCAGTATTTGAAAAAGCGGAGATGACCTATAATATCGATCATCACATAAGCAATACTTACTTTGCCTGCAATAATATAGTAAACGGAGATGCCTCTTCTGCCTCTGAGGTGGTCTATGAGATAATAAGCGGATTTGTGGATATAGACAGTGATATAGCCTCAGCACTTTATACGGGAATACTTACTGATACCGGAGGCTTCAAGCACAGCTGTACATCGGAGCGTACTCATGAAATAGCCGGAAGGCTTGTAGCCAAGGGTGTAGATACTGCAAGACTTCATTCTAAGTTTATGCTTGAACATACCTTTACCGAGGCTAAGATATTTGCTACCGCAATAGGCAGGATGTCTTTGGAGGAGGGTGTGGCATATACATATCTTACAAAGGAGGATATGGATATTTCAGGCGCTACTGCAAACGATCTTGACGGTATTGTGGCTTATCTTCTGAATACAGAGGGCGCTGAGCTTGCGCTGTTTGCCACTGAAAGAGATAACGGCATTATAAAGCTGAGCTTCCGTTCCAATGAAACGGATGTTAATGAGGTCGCATCTTTGTTTGGCGGCGGCGGACACAAGCTTGCGTCGGGAGCATCCGTCAAGGGCGATATAAAGGAAGTAATGGCGCAGGCACTTAAAATACTTAAGGATAAGATAAAAAATGAACAATGATCTGGCGGGGTTTATAAATATTTATAAGGAAAAGGGCTATACCTCTCACGATGTTGTAAATATTGTGAGGAAACTGCTTAACAGAATAAAGACGGGGCATACGGGAACTCTCGATCCCGATGCAGAGGGAGTACTTCCCATATGTATTGGCAAGGCTACAAAGCTTGCCGATCATGTTGCAGCAGATATAAAGGAATACAGGGCTGAGATAACTCTTGGCATAACTACGTCAACAGAAGATATTTCAGGGAATGTCATAGAGGAAAAGGAAGTCCATGTATCCGAAAATGAGGTAATAGAGGCTATAGAAAGCTTTGTCGGTGAATATGAGCAGGTGCCTCCCATGTATTCCGCCATAAAGGTAAACGGCAAAAAGCTCTATGAGCTTGCGCGTGAGGGCAAGGAGATAGAGAGAAAGACAAGGCTTATAAATATTTATAAGATAAGCGATATCAGTAAAAAGGAAAATAATAAATATGTATTTACAGTACTTTGCTCAAAGGGTACATATATAAGAACGCTCTGCAGTGACATAGGTAAAAAGCTTGGCTGCGGAGGCTGTATGTCATCTCTTGTAAGGACAAGGAGTGGCAGCTTTTATATAAAGGACAGTATAAGGCTGGATGAATTCGGGGCTGCCGTTGAGAGCGGAAATATTGAAGATAAAATACTTGAACCGGAAAGCGTACTTAGAGATTATGCCAAGGTCACGGTCAGCGAAAAGGCCGATAAATACCTGTACAACGGAAATAAGATAAGCATCAGCTTTCTGAATAAAGGTGTAAATGAAGGCGAAAAGCTGAGAGTTTATGACAAGAATAACAGACTTATTGGAATATATGAGGTAAAGAACGGCTTTATAAAGCCCATAACTATGCTTATATAGGGTGATGGTATGAAAATATATGAAACGGGGAACTTTAGAATTGAAGAAAAAAGCGCCGTTGCAATAGGAAATTTTGACGGCATACATCTGGGGCATCAGGAGCTTATAAAAACTGTACTCTCCTATAGGGAAAAGTACGGCTATAAGGCGGTCATATTTTCGTTTGACCCACACCCTGTGGATCTCTTCGGCAGGGTAAATGATTTCAGAACTATTTTTTCCGTTGAGGAAAAGAAAATTGCTGCCGAGAAAACAGGTGTGGATATACTTATACAATATCCCTTTGACCTTAGCTTTGCATCTCTTTCCCCCGAGGAATTTGTTGACTTTTTACACAGCAGCACCAACTGCCGTGTACTTGTTGTAGGCGAAAACTATTTCTTCGGCAAAGACAGGGCAGGCAACATTGACACCCTGAGAGAACTGGGAGAAAAAAGAGGTATAAAGGTAATAGGCATACCTCGTGTAAAGGTAGACGGTACGAGAGTAAGCAGTACGAGAATAAGAGGTCTTATAAAAGAGGGAAATATGGAGTATGCGGCAATGCTTCTGAACAAGCCTTACTTTGCCATGGGCAAGGTAGTAAAAGGCTATGAGAGGGGCAGAGGTATGAATTTCCCTACGGTAAATATAGAGCCTCCGCAAAAAAAGCTGCTGCCTCCCGACGGTGTGTATTTTTCCACCGTTATAATAGACGGCAAGGAATACTACGGTATGTCCAACATAGGCAAAAATCCCACCTTTGACGGTGAGAGAAGGAAGATAGAAACCAATATTTTTGACTTTGACAAGGATGTATACGGCAAGGATATTATAATTACATTCTATAAAAAAATAAGAGGCGAAATCAAATTTGAAAGCAGAGAAAAGCTTATAACACAGCTTAAGAGAGATAAAAGAGAATGTATTTTCTGTGAAAACAGCCTTGATGTGCTAAAATTCAAGCTTTAACATTACAAAAATATAAAAAATGAAAAAAATACTTGCATTTTATAGGGATATATGCTAGTATATACCTTGTATGTTGCCGATGTTCAGGTTCAGGACTCTCCGACCGTTCCTTAACATCCGGTGTAAAATAAAAAAAGGAGGAAAACAAAATGGACAAGAAAGCTATTATTGCTAAATTCGGCAGAAGTGAAAACGACACAGGTTCTCCGGAAGTACAGGTTGCTTTGCTTACAGAGAGGATCAATCACCTTACCGAGCATTTAAAGGAGCATAAGAAGGATCACCATTCAAGAAGAGGTCTTCTTAAGATGGTTGGTCAGAGAAAGGGTCTTTTAAATTATATCAAGTCTAAGGACATTGTTGCATACCGTGAGCTTATTGCTGCATTAGGTTTAAGAAAGTAATTTTTAAATTAAGGCGTGGTGTTGACTCACCACGCCTTGAATTTTACA
>CANQBJ010000060.1 GCA_947589665.1 uncultured Clostridia bacterium | reverse complement strand
AGCCCCGTTCACAGTTATTTTTATATAAGCTTTTGCCGCGGCTGACAGCTCCCCTGATTAGGGGAGCCTTAGGTGGGAGCCTGCAAAAGCCCTTATTTACTTAGAAAAAGCAATACCTAATCTACTGTCATAGCTTTCCGGTACACAGCCTCCCCTAACCAGGGGAGGGGGACCGCCGTTAGGCGGTGGAGAGGTCTATTTTATTCAGCTAAACAAAAATTTAATGCAACAGTCCCTTAAAAGCTTTATCCCTTAACAATATTAATTATGGTCTCCACAGCCTTTTCCATAGACTCAACGCATATAAATTCATAAGGACCATGGAAGTTGTAACCGCCTGTAAAAATATTGGGGCAGGGCAGTCCCATAAATGAAAGTCTTGCGCCGTCTGTTCCGCCCCTTATAGGTTCAACAAGAGGCTTTACTCCTGCTTTCTCTATAGCCTTGATAGCTCTGTCGGGAACATAACTGTGTTCCTTTATTACCTCCGCCATATTATAGTATTCATCATACAGATCAATACTTATGGTATCTTTGCCATATTTATTATTAAGAGAAGAAACAATATTTTCTATGTTTCTCTTTCTTTTTTCAAAGCTTTCTCTGTCAAAATCCCTTATTATATAGTCGAGATGTGCATTTTCAACATTGCCGCTCATTTTTGTCAAGTGATAAAAACCCTCATAGCCCTCTGTGTCAGCGGGAGTTTCATTTTGGGGAAGCATTGAGTTTATCTCACAGCCTATAAGCGCCGCATTTACCATAAGTCCCTTTGCGCTGCCCGGATGTACGCTCTTGCCTCTGATATCTATTTTGGCTCTTGCGGCATTGAAATTTTCATAGCTTATCTCACCAAGTATTCCTCCGTCAAC
Organism: uncultured Clostridia bacterium; assembly: GCA_947589665.1. Lineage (GTDB taxonomy): Bacteria > Bacillota > Clostridia > Lachnospirales > CAG-274 > CANPXH01. The sequence continues at coordinate 9,761 of CANQBJ010000060.1, read as the reverse complement.
AGTATAAGCAAAGTCACAGCCGAACTTCTCTACGTCAAAGTGGTCGACGCCTGCGCCTATTTCTTCATCGGGAGTAAAGGCGACCTTTACTGTGGGATGCTTTATTTCCGTATGTTCCGCAAGATATGAAAGGGCAGTCAGTATTTCTGCGCAGCCTGCCTTGTCATCGGCGCCCAAAAGTGTTGTACCGTCGGAGCATATTATAGTCTTGCCCGTATACAGCTTAAGTTCGGGAAATTCATCGGGTGAAAGAGGTGCGCCTGTTCTTTTTATTACATTTCCGTCATAGTTTTCTATGATCATAGGCCTTATGCCAAAACCCGAACAGTCGGGGCTTGTGTCCATATGTGATATAAAGCCTATGACGGGACCGTCTGTGTTACCGGGCAGGGTGCCTGTAACATAGCCGTACTCGTCAATATCGATATCCATTATGCCTGCCTTCATAAGCTCTCCCGCCATAACCTCAGCAAAGTCCATCTGAACCTCCGTGGAAGGATAAGTGCTGCTGTCGGGGTCTGATGTCGTGTCAAATTGTATTAGCGTCTTAAAACATTCTATAAGTTTCTCTTTCATAATTTCCTCCTGCATTGATATTTGTATTTATATTACCACATATAGCAAAAAAAATCTATATTTATAAAAAAAGTCTTGACATTAAGCCAATTATATTGTAATATATTATTTGTTGATTGACCGATCAATGCTATATATGCAGGGGTGTCCGAGTGGTTTAAGGAGCCGGTCTTGAAAACCGGTGATCTCGCGAGGGACCGTGGGTTCGAATCCCACCCCCTGCGTCTTAAGATGGCTTAAATACTAGGGTTTTGGATTGTTAATCCTGTTGCCAAAGATACCAAAACTGTTGCCAAAATTCTAGTGGTTTAAGCCCATTAAAATATTGGTACGTTCCAGTAGCTCTTTCTTGGCGTCAAGCCCTGAAATGTCATATGTATAGTAGTTGTTATTAACTTCTTCTGTATGACCTAGCAACGAAGCCGCAACAGACGTAGTAGCTCCTACATTTTTCAACATTGAATTAACCGTCCGTCTACAAGCGTGGATGGATTTTTTATTTATACCACTTTGTTCACATTTACGAGTCATACACTGTGCTATACACTTTGCTCTTATACGACCGTTTGACCCCGAAAATACAAATTCACCTTTAAAGCCCATATTGTTCTCAGCTTCCGATACCCTTTCAAATAAGTCAGCCAACACATTTGTAACGGGTATTTTTCTTTCTTTACCTGTCTTTGTTGATTCTATTGTATAAAGCTTTTGCTGACCTTTGCCCCTGTGAGTTTTTTCTGAACTGCGTATTGTGACAATGCCGTCTTGAATATCAGTCCATCTTAGAGCGGCAATTTCTCCTATTCTACACCCTGTCAATAAAGCAAATTCTATTGTATATGGTGTGATAGAATAAGGCTTTTTAATATGGTCTTGGCGAATTACATCTAACAGTTTTTGAATTTCCGTATTGGATAAAGTTCTTTCCTCTGCGGTATAATACCTTTCTTCGCATTGTTTTGTAATTAGCTTTAGTTTTGGCTTAACGTATATATATGGATTGGTGCTTATATATTTATCGCATACAGCACCATTCAATATCTCGTTAATATAGCCTGCTAATGAAGTAAATGCCCTCTTTGTCAGATGTAAGCGCCGTACCGTATCAATAAGAAATGTTATAATATGTTTTTCGTTCAATAATTCAATATTAATATTTTCAAATTCTGTCCCTTGAAAATATCTGACATAATCACATTCATATTTATATACAGTATTATCTGATACAAGCTGTTTTTTGAAAGCAAGCCAATTATCATAACAGGTTTTAAAGGTGATTATTTTATTTTGATCTTCGGTTTCGTAAAATTGTATAAGATATTCTTCCACCTCCTCTTTAGTTTTTCTTTTAATTTGTTTTCTTTTACCATCGGTCATAACAAAGGTGATCCATCTATCATATATCTTACCGTTTGACGTGACCTTAGTTTGAGTAATTTTATATGGGTGCTTTGATAATATCTCTTGTCTTTTCATAACTTCAATTTCTCGCCGCACACTATCAATATTAAGTATACCACAATCTAAAGCCTGATTCAATATTTCTATGTCTTGTATTTTAATCTCTCCTTATGCTTTTTGAAAATAAGGGTACGCAACCAAAGCTACGTACCCTGTCTACACTTAAGCTCTAATACTTTGCAAAGATATATTCTCCTTTTTCTACAATATATTGCATTGTATTTTTGTATTGTCAGTCACTTCTACAAATGCATTGCAGATTTTAGTAAGAAAAATGTTTTGATGTTCTGATCCACCCTTGCCTATATCCATAAAAGAATTTTGAGTTGTCAAACCGCTATCGTTCCAAATAGGCAATTTAATCACGACCCTTTCTTACATATTTAACTAATTTTAAGACTTTCTAACTCCGCTTCAAGCTCGTTAATCTTCTCTCTGAACTCCGCTCTTTTCAATCTTGTTTCTTCATATTCCTCATCAGTCAAAGCACCGTCAGCGTGCTTCAGCGCCTTATAATCGGACTGTGATAAAAGAATTTTAAACTCTTCGTATATTAAAAGTGTACTTCTGTAACCAAGAGCGTTTTCGTTGCCTACTACCACAGCTATAGAACTGCCGTTACGGAATATTACCTCTATATCGTGAGTGTTTGTTTTGATTCTTGCAATTTCACGCCGTAGATTTTCAGACCTTGGCATAAGCTCCTTCTGTATCTTTTCTTTAACAATAAGAGAAGCTTGGTTTTTGGTTCCCGATACGATTACCGCTTGTGTATTTGGATATAATATACATTTAGCGCAAGCAAATACAGCAATTATAAAAGACTTAGCAGAAGCTCTTCCTGCTATTATGACGGTTGTTATATGTATATTTAAAAGATATAGCCATATAATTTGATACCAATGCAGGTTAATACCTAAATAATGCTCTACAAATACAGGCAAATTCCTGCGATAAAGAGTAGTCCATTCAAAAAGATGTTCAAGATGTTCTCTGTTGGACAGCCAAGAGCTTTGAGGAAACTTTTTATATATAATTTTCTGATACTTGTCCAGCATTAGTTATTACCTCTGCTGTCTATATCATCGGGATCGTCCTCTATCCAGTATTCTTTTTCTTTTTCCTTTGTACCGAATATTAGATTTTTTAGCGGTCTAAACATAAACCTATCTATATATTCTCCTATACCAAAAAAGTCGTGATACTTCTTTTTGTCCTTATAGTAATCGGCAGGACAATACTTTTCTATCGCTGCAAGCCATACCCCGTAAGCATCGTTAGAAACATCTGCCTCATTGTTTTTAAGCCCCGAAGCTTCAAACATAGATTTATAGGAGTTTGAAAGAGTACCTATATCCTTTCCGTTCTGTATGTTTTGCTGTTGTTGATATTCCAGTAAGCATAGATTTTTCATAATTTTCTGCTTTCCTACATCGGGCTTACCATCACATAATTTCAATAACTCGTCATAATATCCCTGTAGTGTTTGCAGAGTTTCTGCTTTATAACCCGTTCCCCAAAACCTTATCATTTTTGGAGTTACTTTATATTCATTTGTTTCCTCTATATCTTCGATTGAGTTTATAGTCTGCTTATCTCTCTCTTCGTCTAGGGTGGTGTCATAGGTTTTACCTTTATATTGTGATAAATTAGCATTTTTTATATAGCCGTGTATTCTCGACCTGTCTTTATCTATTTTTCTGCTGGAATTAAGCAGACTAACGCTATAATATATATCGTACATAGAACATATACGCCTTATAGCCTGATCCTCATCGCCTCCATACATCTTGGTATAATGTTCAAAAAGCTTATCAATACAAGTCTTACATATAGGTAAATGATAATTCCACCCCGCATATAATTCACTTTGAGAGGCAGGAAAGTTTCTATCAAGCCTTTTGTAATGTTTTCCACACACAGTACACTGATAAAAGTTTGGCTCCTCTTTTTCTTCTAATATAGTCTTTTGCACTTCGGTATTTTTAGCAGGAGATGTTGTTTTGATGTGCCTATTTGACTTAATTTCCGCCAATCAAACACCTCCTCGCTATAAAACTTGAATTTTACTCAATTAGAACACGAATTTATCCTTATTTTCCTTTACTTTTTTCTTGTTGCTGGTTAGGTAGTGTTTGACGGTGGTTTCAGTGCTGTTATGATGTAGAAGCTCCGCAATATCCTGTACTTCCATTCCAAGCTCTTTCAGTATATTACTGCCTGAATGTCGCAGATCGTGATTATGCAATGACGGTATACCTATCATGGTTCCCGCCTTTTTACACCAACCGTTAAGAGTACTGTTGCTTATACAATTCTTTTCGTCAACGTGTCCCGTAATGAATACCCAACCATAATCGTTTATATCACTATCTTTTCTGTATTGCTTTAATTCTTTTAGCAGTCCCGCAACCTCTTCCGAAAAATACAGGTCTACGATTTTACCCTCTTTTTCAAGTACATCACTGCATATTCTTTCCTCAATATCGACCTGTTCCCATCTCAGATGAGCTATGGCATTTACTCTCGCCATTGTGGATAACCCAAATAGTATATAGGTTTTTAATTGCAAATCCCCATATTCTGTCAACTTTTCCCTTAATTCGTTCACTTGTTCTACGGTAAGGAATGTCTGTTTTACAACAGGCTGTCCTTGTTTAGGTCTTTCCAGAAATTCTGTAGGTGAGGTTTCTATAAGCTTCTTTTTACGCAAAAATTTATAAAACGCTGAAATAGACGACATTATACGTTTTTGACGGTTTACATTATTTCCCTGTTGTTTACGCCAATAGATATATGCTTCTATATCATCATCTGTCGCTTCCTTTACAGACAAGTTGAATTGATTATCGTGCATATATATAAACCATTGCATTAGGTCAGAATTATACTGTTTTATAGTCTTTTCAGACAAATCCCTTATAGACATATCGATTTGATATTTCTGAAAAAACTGTAATGTTTCAGCATTTATATTCTGCGCTTTGTCTTGGTCGTATAATCTTATCCGTTTGCTTCGTTCCGCCATCTATTTCACCTACCTTTTACCAAAATAAAAGGAAAGTTAGTATTCAACTAACCCCCTTTTTCTGTAATCCTCAAACATATGTTGGTATGATAGAGTCGCTTTTTAACATACACACCTTGGGAGCGACCCTCGGATTCGTATGCTAAATGACACCGTCCCTGCCGTGTATCACCATAATAATTGCGCTCTCAAAACCTAATAATATCTTAGTAAATTATAAATCTTCTTTCTGTCCGTCTATTGTTACCACAGGTTTATTGGTATCGTCAAATTGCATATCGTTCTTATCTGCATATAAATAATACACGGGATATGGGTCGCTGTGTGTAGTATTGTTAATACTTATATAACAATTTGCAAAGCTTGTAGTTAGCTTCTCATAAGGCTGTATTACCATAAGTCCCGCGTATTTTTCGTTTTCGTCTGTAGAGTTATAAATATTACCGTCACAGTATATATAACATTCAGGCTCACCTATAATACCTACACGAATTGCATTTGCAGACTTTTCAAACGTATTTTTATAGATGTAAATATGTGCCTTGTCGGCAACATTATAAATATTAATAATGTTATGAGTACATACGTCAGCAGCAAAATAATTGTCCGTAATAACAGTATTAGACAATTTACAATTCAGATTTAAAGCATTATATATAGTGCCTGCATTAGTACCGAAATAGCAATCGTTGATATATATTTCTGCGTTACAGTCAAAGTTAGATGAAATAAGGCTTGTACTACCATCGTCTATATTAAGTATTCTACAATTTCTCAATGATAAAATACATTCCCCATCTAAGACTATCTTCGCCTTATCGGATAATGTCAATCCGTTAAATACAACATATCCGCCGTCCTGAATAGTTATTGTTCCTGTGATAACAGTTTCGTCTTCCAACACTTCATCAGTACAGCGTTTACCGCTGTTTGCCGTTACGTTCATTTTTGCGCCCTGTATCTGACAGGTTGCAGACAGGCTTATAGGGTCGTCATACGTACCGCTATCCAGAGTAACGGTAGACGAATTAAGCAGTTTAACTACTTCACTTAAAGGAATAGGAGTAGGCATACTTGTTTCAATTTCAGTCAATTTATTTTCGTAAATGCTATGTTCTTTTTCAAGCTCATTGACCTTATCAATCAAATCCTGTGGTATGCCGGCAGATGAAGAACTTTGTGTAATTTCGTGCCATACATTGTCATTGCCTAATATCCATTTGCCGTTGCCCTCAATAACTATTGCTATTGAGCCGACAGCACAATAATCATTATCTACGGGATTGCCTGTTGTCTGCTTGCCAAGGGCTATAGATGTAGGCAGTAAGGTTATATCACTTTTATAATCTACCGTATATTCTTTATAAATAGCTGAATTTTTGTCGTTCCCAATTTGTGTTATACTAAATGCCAATTGCTTCCCTCCTTCCTTTAGGATTAGTTTTTAATATTACTTTTTGCCGATTATAGCTTGCACCTTGTTTATCATTGAATTCACTATTTTTTCGTCAGATGAGTAGAAACTAAAACTACTGAACCTGTTATCTGTATTGTAAGACATTGAAAAGCCCTTCATACCGCCGTTGTTATGCCTCGTTATTTTCACATTGTCTTTAATTTCCTCTTCGTCCTTAGTGATATAATCTTCGTCAAGAGTGAATAATACCACTTTCTTACCTGCCTTATTGCAAGCGTCAACTATACTTTGCTTTGTTATATCAATGTCTATATATATACCTGACGCTTTTTTAAGCAGTGCGTTCTTGTCCGTCATAATAGGCGATACAGACACGCTTTTATCATCTACCAGTACAATATAAGCGTTTTTCTCGTCGTGCGTATCAATACTTATTTTGCCTATGTCCATAAGCTCGTCTGTAATAAAGTGATAGCAGGCATATTCACATACATCTGCGCTAGTTATGAAAGCGTAAGGCTCTTTTTTGCCTGCGCTTAAAATTCTTACAGACTCAAATAATTGGTAAAAATCATCTATGTATATAACTTTCTTTTGCATTAAAATCCCCTTTATATATCAATGCCTGTCTGTGGGATATAGTCCTCACGAGTATCTATATCACGATCACTATGGTTATAACCTAATCACAGACAAGCATTAACATTCATATTTACAAATTCACCAACTTGGTATAATTGTCAATTATATGTCCATCTTTGTCCTGACATATATAAATAAAACCGTTCTGTTGAGGTATCGTCAGATAACCGTCCCTGTACGTTATCTTAGACAAGTCACACAGACAGCCTTGTTCATACATTCTTATATCGCCTTGTATGTAGCTTCCGAGCTTATGAGTATGAGCTAATACTATGCTGTCAAAATCTCTGTCTGTTCTTAAAAAATAATTGACAGCCTTTTCTGTAGTTTTGAGCATAGCTGTTGAATATGTCAGAGGATGGACAAAAATAGTTTTGCCGACCTTGGCATACCAATCACCCGTGTATATAATATCTACACCCTGTTCTTTGTAGACATCAGATAAAGGCGTATACCATATCTTTGTTTTGTTTATATAGTCTCTTACGTTAAAACCTTCGTTTACAATCAAATCCATAGGTGTTTCGGGCATTATAGACAATAAATCCTCATTCAGACGATCTGATAAATACCTGCCAAGCCTGTATTCGTGATTGCCTTTAACTATATAGACAGTCTTTGGCTTTATCATATTGATAAGGTTAATTATAAATGTACGTGTCATAACCATCTCTTCATCTATATTTACCCTATATTGCTTTGGAAATTTAGAGCAGGACTGACAATCCTCTATGTCACCGTTAAGCACCAATACATCAACCTTACCGCTGTATTCCCCAAATGTTTCCAAAGGCAGATTAAAAGGTATATGGAAATCGGAAAGCGATAATATCCTTGTGGATACATCGGCAGAGGTTTTATTATTTTCAATTATTTCAATGAGCCTTTTCATACCATACATTCTCTTGCGCACTTCCGACTCATTGAAACACTGACCTTCGCCGAATAAATACTCGCTGAGTTCCTCATAGGAACGGGTCTCGGTTTTATTTATAAGTTTGTTTTCAACTAAGTTTTTAACTTCCTGATATGTAATTATAACAGACACTCCTTACTCAGCGGCATTTTCAAAGTCGCTGTTCTTCTTTACTATAGATAACTCTATAGCCTGTCCTTTGAATGTGTCAAAGCAATCTGCGACCGTGACCTTACGCTCTATTTTCTCTTCGTCTAAGTATGTAATAGCAGTGCCGTCGTCTGACAGTATACCTTTCACGGATAACTTATCTACCACCGAATGTGTTAATGTATACTGGCTCTTCGCCATATGATCAATCCTTTCTGATTATTTGAAGAATTCTTTTATTTCACTCATCTGAAGTGTTTTTGTATTTTTTATAGAATTTTCAGAATTATATTCAGACCTTTGCTTTGCAGCTTCAAGGGCATCTACAAAAGCGTTCGCAGAAGCTTTGTCCTTAAATTCAATAGTATTAAGTATGCTTTTTGTTGCCATATTTTACACACCTTTGTAAATATACTTTGGAAACTCTGCTTTTTCTGTAGTGTTTAAGCAGTGCTAATATAGACTTTCTCTCTACAGCGTAATAAGTCTTATGTTTAGTCCAAGTATGACATAAATCGGAACCATACTTATATTCTTTACTTTGTAAGAACTTCGCTTCGTCCTTGCTAATTTTTACTATAAAAATTCCTCGTTTCTTTGATTATTTACATCACAAAAAGAGCAGGATAGCCCGCTCTCAAAACTGATGTATTATTTTGATAGTAGCGGTGCTTACTCTGTTATCCTGTGTATAGACAACAGAAAGTCTTTCATTGAGGTTAAATTCTTCTGTGTGGTTATTATTTTTCATAGAAATGTTCCTTCTCCTGTTCTAAGATTTTTACGCGCTCTGAGAGATAAAGTACCATATCTATCAGAATTGTAATTGTCGTATCTGTTATAATGTCAATCCATGGATAATAATTTTCTATCTTTGCATTATTTGGCTTATATCTCTTTTTTACATTTGTGAGAAATCTTAAATTACGTTCATAGGACATATTATCATCTGATGAATTTTCCATTGTTGGTATCTCTCCTTTGTTTTGATATTTCAAGGGCTATATATCTATTCTCTGGTTTGAAAATATTTTTCTTAAAAATACCAATAGATGAAAATGTTATAGAAATATCTTTCAGAGAAATATTTTCTGATGTGCAGTAAGTATGACTGATATAAATTCTTTCTATGTGGTATTAAAATAAGTGACCTTCATTTCTTTATGATGATTTTGTAAGAGGTGAGGGTCACTTTTTTTTTATGTAAAACTTTTCTGTGTGGGAATAAAAATTTTCTTAATAAAATTAGATAGGAATTTTGATTATCTCTTTAGAAGTTCTTAAATGTCGGTATAGCCCGTATTTTCGGGCTTTCCCGGCATTTTTGATATGGGGAGAAGTTCACATATACCCTCAAAACTTTTTAGGTTTTCTCTCTCAAAGGTAGTAAACAAAGTAGTAAAACCTTGTCCCGGCTATGCGGCAAGTCGTTCCATTTCTGCCTTTGCGGAAGCGAATGTAGCGTGCGCGTAGTAGTTCAGCGTCATAGTGATATTGGAATGTCCCATGATGTACTGTAACGCTTTCGGGTTCATTCCCGCGTTGGCTAAATTGGTACAGAACGTATGCCG
>CANQBJ010000059.1 GCA_947589665.1 uncultured Clostridia bacterium | reverse complement strand
TCCTGTGAGGAGTTATTTGTTTTTTTGTAGTAAAAAATGCCGTATTTATGCGGCTTATGGCGTTTCGCAAACGCCTATTGAATTATAGTTAAATGAAAGGAAATATTATATGAAAAAGCTTATTTTTTATACTATTTTTATTATATGTATCAATTTGTCAATATCAGTATATGCGTCAATGCCCAAAAATAAAATAGCTCTTTACGGCGATGATGCCTTTATACAGGAGATACAAAAGGACAGCACTGACGACATCGTAACAAATTCGCTGTATGTTGCCGAAAGCGGAAATGACAATAACAGCGGTACAGCCGACAAGCCCTTTAGGACGATACAGGCTGCCCTTGACAAAGTAAAGGCGGGACAGACCATATATGTGAAAAAAGGCACATATACGGGCATAAATTATTTTGCAAGCTCAGGTACGGAGGGAAAATATATTACGCTCAGGAATTATCCCGGTGAAAAGCCCTTCCTCACAGCCGATAAACAAGGAGCAATACTCAATACTTCTGGAAACGACTATATTATAATAGAAGGTCTTGAAATAGGCGGATTTTCCGCCCCTATAGCTCAGGGAATACTGTTGGATTCCGACGAGAACCACATCATAATAAGGAATAACGATATACACGACCTTGTTACAACTAAGCCGGACGAAAATCAGGACGGAGAGGCAAACGCCATACTCTGCTACGGCGAGGGCAAAACAAAGGAAAGCTCTATTAACAATATCTGCATAGAAAACAACAATGTACATAACAACACTACGGGCTGGTGCGAATCTGTTTCCGTAACGGGAAATACCGAGTATATAAATATAATAAACAACACTGTACATGACAATACGAACATAGGCATTGATTTTTACGGTAATGCAGGCTACTGCTCCGTTAAAGAACTGGATCAGCCCCGTTTCTGCATAGCGGCAGGCAATGAGATATACAATTCCGTATGTGATTATGCCGATTGCGCAGGACTTTATGTAGACGGCGCAAGAGATGTTATACTGGAAAATAATATATCACACGACAATATGTACGGTATTGAGATAGGCTCAGAAGAAGGAAACGGAAAACCTCCTGTTAAAAATATAATTGCAAGGAATAATCTTGTATATAACAATCCGTCAGGAGGTATTGCAATAGGCGGCTACAATTACAAAACAACAGGCTATGTTACAGACTGCAGAATATATAACAATACCCTTGTAAATAACGGCGACGGTGAAAACGGCTGGAACGGGGAGCTGTGTTTTGCAAAATGTGACGGTATAGATGTAAGAAACAATATTATATACAAGGAAAACGAAGAATATCCAATGATAGGCGGAGAGCTTAATAGCAATTATGTAAAAAACGTTACCTTCAGCCACAATATATACTACAACCCTCTTGGCGCAGAAGAAATATATTTTGAATTTATGAAAAAAGGAACAGAGGGGATCGCTGCCTTCAATGCTCAGACAGGCGGAAATGATACCTTTGGTATTCCAAATTTTAATTCAGACTACAGCCTTGTAAAAGGCTCCTATGGTATAGATATCGGCGATACATCAGTAAACGAATATGCCGGTAAATATGATCTTGCAAATAATCCGAGATTTGACAGCAATATAGATGCAGGTGCCTTTGAATATCAAAGCACTTTAAAAGGCGATGTGGATAAAAACGGTACAGTCGATTATAACGATGGCAAAATAATACTGCAGATCATAAGCGGTATTACAAAGGATCTTACGCCTTACGATACAAATGCAATAGACTATAACGGTGACGGCAAAGAAGATATTCTTGACCCTATAGATATATTAAAAAAATGACCTTACATAGGTCATTTAAGACTGTAAAAAAAGCAATTTTTGTGACAGCAAATATAAATTAAAATAAAGAACAGCTTGCAAAAAAGCGTCGCAGACTTAAATCCGCAGGAGGAATTCACTTCCTCCGAGGACAGGAACTTTTATATAATTTAGGCATTTATGCCTAAATTATATAAAACACGGCTGGTTCCTACCTTAGCTAACTGAAAGAAATGCCAAAAAGCATTTCTTTCAAGCGTGTCGATTTTATCGACACGCTCATAGGTCATTTTTCTTTTGGGTCGAATATAAGCGCCATTACAAAGGCAGAAAGTATTGCGGCGCATATTCCCGCCGCCGTTGCTTTAAGACCGCCTGTAAGTATTCCTATCATACCCGATTCATCTATTTCCTTCATAACGCCCTTTGCCAGATTAAAGCCAAAGCCAAGCAAAGGCACCGTTGCGCCTGCTCCGCCTATATCCACTACATACTGATATATCCCAAGTCCTCCAAGTATACATCCTGCGATCACATAAAATACAAGTATTCTTGCGGATGTCAGCTTAGTCTTATCTATAAGTATCTGGCCTATCACGCATATAAGACCGCCTACCCAGAAGGCGTTTACATAATCCATCATTGACATACCTCCTGATTTTCTATTACTACACAGTGCGCTATACCTGCAATGGATTCGCCCTGCTGAACGCTTGTAGGGCTCATAAGAGCGCCTGTAGGCACAAACAATATCCTATTTATTATTCTTCTTCTGAGCTTGTAATAAAGCATACCTGCAAAGGTAACGGCAGAACAGGCACATCCGCTGCCGCCGCTGTGAGTGTCCTGTCTGTCCCTGTCAAATATCTCTATGCCGCAGTCCATATGATTTTTGCTTATATCGTAGCCCTTTTCTTTTAGTAATTTCAAAAGCAGCTCCTTGCCTACATAGCCCAGATCACCTGTTACTATATAGTCATAATAATCAGGCTTTCTGTTGAAATCCTGCAAATTCTGATATATAGCGTCTGCCGCCGCAGGCGCCATAGCTGCGCCCATATTGTTGGCATCCGTTATACCCATATCAACTATTTTGCCTGTAGTTATGCCTGTAATATAAGGGTGATCATTTCCCTCCGTTATTACGGCTGCGCCGTCGCCTGTAACCGTCCATGTAGCCGTAGGCGTTCTCTGAGTACCCAAGTCCATGGGAAAACGGAATTGCTTTTCCGCTGAACAGAAGTGGCTTGACGCTCCCGCAACAGTATTCTTTGCTCCTCCGCCGTCGATAAGTATGGCGCATAGACTCATAGCCTCGCCCATAGTGGAACAGGCGCCGAATACGCCAAAAAACGGTATTTTAAGTCCTCTTACGCCGAAGGTACTTCCGCAGCACTGATTTAAAAGATCACCTGTCACAACATAGTCTATCTGCTGCGGCGAAAGGTTTGCTTTGTTTATAGCCAGCTTTAAATTATCCGAGGCTATTTTGCTCTCGGCTTTCTCCCAGCTTTCCTGTCCTAAAAGATTATCCTGCAGTATTACGTCAAAATATTCTCTCAGAGGTCCCTCTCCCTCCTTAGTGCCTACTGTAGATGCCGTAGAGACTATGGATATATTTTTTTCAAACCTCATTGACTGCTTTCCTATATGCTTTGCCATTACTTTCTCACCCCTAGCCTAAAATATAGTACACTATACCTACTATGACAGAAGTAAGCACACCGTAGAGTATAACAGGTCCTGCCACTATAAATATCTTAGCGCCTAAGCCAAGTATCATACCTTCCTTTTTAAATTCTATGGCAGGAGATGTAACTGAATTGGAAAAGCCCGTTATAGGTACGATAGAGCCTGCTCCCGCGAATTTACCCAGCTTACTGTATAGCCCCAATCCCGTAAGTATTGACGCTGCAACTACAAGTATTACAGACGTATATGTTCCTGCCTCCTCTATGCTTGCGCCGTAGAACTTGGCTATATTTGTGATAATCTGTCCGATAGTGCATATTATACCCCCTACTATAAAGGCTTTAATGCAGTTTTTTACGATAGGGCTGTTTGGCGACGCTTTTTCAACCATTTTGCTGTATTGTTCCTTAGTCATTTCCTTACCCATAGTTATCCTCCTCTATATATAGTAAAATCCATCTGCGAAATAATAGAGCATTGAGCCTGCCGCCTTACCCAAGGCCAAAGCTATTATGAAATACTTCAGACCCTTGTAAAGTCTTGTCCTTCTGGAAAGTATGGGAATGACATTCAGCACCTCGGCAAGAGATACGGCAAGACAGCCGTAGAATATGCCTATACAGGCGCTTATAATTATAACGGGTATAACACCTATAGGTATATAATAGTCGTACATAATTGTAAATACACCAAATATACCGCCTGCAATTATAGTTTCTTCATACAGCTTTATATATTTTTCAGTCTTTGTCTTAGCGGCAAGACGGGGTACAACACCTATTATGGCTATAAACGCAAATACCGCTCCCGATATCACAACGCCTGCGCCAAGTCCCAGAAGTATAAGAAATATATATCTAATTATTGTCATTTTTACTCTCCTTGTTAAGGGTATCTATAATGTTTGTGTTGACATCATCCTCATATACGGACATTTCCACCTCTATAGGCGTAGGATCGCTTGTAAGCTTCTTTCCGCCAAGGTGATTGAAGAATACTATTATGCCTGCCGCCAGACCTATAGAATAAGGCAGATCGATAATAGCAGGGTTTGTAACTCTTTCGCCGAAAAAAATATAATAATAGTTTTCAAACACCGTTGCCATCTGGGCATCGGAATGAAAACTCATAATTGCCGTTGCTGAGCCTGCAAAAAGCACAATGGACACAAATACTATCTTAAGTACAAGCCACAGTATATTCTGTTTCTTTTTTGTGCTGTACTCTACTATTGTTTCCATTTCACCTACGTTGCTTATGGTATTGCCGGGAAAAGCATTATCTATGGCGTTTATGATATCGATCACGGATATCAGATAGCACCTGTTTTCCCTTTGAGTTATAGTCATAAGTATAATATCTTCTATTCTGTTTTTAAGACCGCCTTCGGTATATACCTTCGCCACATCCTTTATTTTAATATAGCCTGTCCTGTTTACACTTATTTTTTTGTCGGGTTTTATATATATCTCCATGGCAATTCTCCTATATGCTCTTTTAATTTATAGTGCCATGAAAAAGCTTTTTTATTCATTAAAACCCTCTCTCAATTTTTTCAATATTTTCTTTTCAAGTCTTGATATCTGTACCTGTGACACACCTATTATCTCTGCTACACGGCTTTGTGTCATCTCCTCCATATACCGCATTTTTATTATATCTCTTTCTCTTTTATCAAGACTGTTTATTTTTTCCTCAAGCACAATGTTGTCTATTATGGTGTCGCTTTTATCGGTATTTCCCGCAATGGTATCCAATATATACATTTCCCGCCCCTTGTCCGATTCAATTTTTTTGTATATGGATTCTACATCTCTCATGGAATTAAGGGCAAGCACTATGTCCTCGTCATTTATTCCCGTATACTCCGACAGTTCTTTTATATCAGGCTCCCTGCCATATTTTGAACGAAAGCCTTCTCTTGCTCTCATTATTTTAAAGGCAGTTTCCTTAATGCCCCTGCTTATTTTTATAATACCGTCATCTCTTAAAAATCTCTTTATCTCTCCGCATATCATAGGCACGGCATAGGTAGAAAGCCTTACATTATAGCTTAAGTCAAATTTTTTTACAGCCTTTACAAGACCCATAGCTCCCAGCTGATATAGGTCCTCATTTTCAACTCCGCGTCCCGTAAATCTTTTCACTATACTCCATATAAGCCCCGTGTTTTTGCTTATAAGCGTTTCAAGAGCATTTTCATCGCCCTGCTGTGCCTGTTCTATAAGCTTATGTATTTCCTCCATATTATTTCAGTTCCTTATACATAGTTATTTTAGTACCCTTGCTCTTTTCCGAGGAAACAAGCACCTTGTCCATAAAAGCCTCCATTATGGTAAAGCCCATGCCTGAGCGCTCCTCCTGTGGTTTTGTGGTATAAAGCGGTTTTCTTGCAAGCTCTATGTTTTCTATGCCCTTGCCGTAGTCCTCTATTTCTACCATAAAATCATTGTCCTCTATTTCACAGTATATCCTCACCGTGCCTTCATTGTCATAGCCGTGTATTATAGAGTTTGTAACAGCCTCCGACACTGCCATTTTGATATCCTCCATATCGTTTACGGAAGGATTTTTATACAGCAGAAAGCCCGATACCGCCAGTCTGGCAAAGGACTCGTTCTGTGAAAGAGCGTCAAATTTTATCTCCATTTTATTCATATTCATCACCTGCCTATAATTTCAAGCTGTTTACGGCATCTTTTACGGTGCTGTAGTTTTTTATTATTTTGTAAAGTCCCGATAATGTGTATATCCTCTCCATATTCCCTCTTATGCCCACAAGAGAGACTGTTCCCATTTTTTCACTCATTTCCTTGTATCTTCCAAGTATCATACCTATTCCCGAGCTATCCATAAACTCCACACCGCTCAGATCGATCACAAGATTTTTAATGCTGTGCGCCATATTGTCATATATATACCTTTTTATTATTTCCGTGTTGTGATGATCTATATCACCGAACAGATTTACTATTAATGTGTTTCCTTCCGAACTGCTGTTTATTTTCATATAAAAACCTCCTTTACTTAATTTTAAGGCATTTACAGTGCTTGTTCAAATAAATTTGTTAAACAAATTTTCCAAAAAAACTTTACTTTTTCCAAAAATATGATACAATAATATCAGAACATTAGAATATATTTTCGAAAGGTTGGTATTATGCAGGACTTAACAGATATACAGAGAAAGATTTATGACTACATAAAAGAAGAAATACGCAAAGGCATTACTCCCTCTATAAGAGAGATAGGCAAGGCTGTAGGTCTTTCCTCTACCTCTACGATACATCTTCATCTCAACAGTCTTGAACGCAAGGGCTATATACGCAGACCCAAGTCCAAGAAAAGATGTATAGAGATATTGGACAACAGCTTTTATAATTATGATGAGGTCTCCTCAACTCCGGAATACAGCAATATACCTATTATAGGTACGGTTGCCGCAGGCTCTCCCATACTTGCCGATGAGAATATAGAGGGCTATTTCCCTGTGCCGGTGAGCTATCTTACAAACGACATTACATTTATGCTCAGGATAAAAGGCAACAGTATGATAAATGCAGGTATATTCAACAATGACCTTGTGCTTGTACGTCAGCAGGTTACAGCCCGTAACGGCGATATTATAATTGCTCTTATAGACGATTCCGCTACTTGCAAGACATTCTACAAGGAAGACGAATATATAAGACTTCAGCCCGAAAATGACGATTATGAGCCTATATATGTAAGGGACTGTAAGATACTTGGCAAGGTCACGGGACTTTTCAGGAGCTTTTAATAATGGACAGCTTTTTAGACTATCTTGTCAGAAAGTCGGATATCAGAAAGAATGAGTATTTTAACTACAGACAGCCTCCGCAAAGGCCTGTACAAAAGCAGTCATATGAAAAAATAACAGAGCCCACAGCCGAAAGCTATGTGGTATTCGACCTGGAAACAACAGGAATGAATGCCGAGGTCAACAGAATAATAGAAATAGGCGCAATCAAGGTCATTGACAATGATATAACAGGCACCTTCAATACTCTTATAAATCCTGAACAGTACATACCGCAGAACATTAGACGACTTGTGCATATCACAAATAATATGGTGGCTGATAAGCCCGCTATAGATACTGTATTGCCTATGTTTTGCGATTTTATAGGCGAGCTGCCTCTCATAGCTCACAATGCCCCCTTTGATATGGGCTTTCTGCTGGCAAACTGCCGCAGAGAAAATATAGTCATAAATAATCCTGTTATCGATACTCTTCACCTTAGCCGAAAATACAACAGAGAATGTGAAAAACACAATCTTGCATATCTTACCGATTATTTCGATATAAATTTAAAAAATGCCCACAGAGCCTATTTTGATGCTTTGGCTACCTGTGAGCTTTATAAGATAATACAGCAAAAATTTTATGCATTAAACGATTAAGGGCAGACATTTAGTCTGCCCTTTAAATATGTGCGTGACATGATTCGAACACGCGGCCTTCTGATCCGTAGTCAGACGCTCTATCCAACTGAGCTACACGCACATAACAAGTGTATTTTACAACCAAAAGCAGATTTTGTCAAGATAAATTATGCAAATGTGAGCTTTTCGGAACAAATATAAATAAATTTAACATAAATCATATTTTGTTGTTGCATTTTTCACTCTGTTATGTTAAAGTAGTAATATGCTAAAATATTATATAAACGGAGGCATTACTATGAAGAAATTTTTAAGCATATTACTTGCAGGCACAATGCTCTTTGGTATGGCAGGTTGCGGCGGCAGTGCAGAGGCTCCTGCTGATGCAGAAAACGCTGCTGAGGAAACAGCAGATGCCGTTGAAAACACAGATGATGTTCTTGTTATCGGTCTTGATGATACATTCGAGCCAATGGGTTTCAGAGATGAAAACAATGAGCTTGTAGGTTTTGATATCGACTTGGCTAAGGCAGCTGCAGAGAAGATGGGTACAGAGGTCGTATTCCAGCCTATTGACTGGGACAGCAAAGAAATGGAAATTAACACAGATAAGATCGACCTTATCTGGAACGGTTTTTCAACATCTCCGGAAAGAGAAGAGGCTTTTACTCTTTCCAAGCCTTATCTTGACAACAAGCAGATAATTCTTGTTCCTGCCGATTCAGAAATATCTGTAAAGGCTGATCTTGCAGGCAAGGTAGTAGGCGCTCAGGACGGTTCAACTGCTGTTGACGCTATTGAGGCTGACGATATCCACACTGAGTTTTCTAACTTAGCTACATATGACACAAATGTTCTTGCATTCCAGGACCTTGCAATAGGCAGAGTTGATGCAGTAGTTGCCGACATTGTTGCCGCACAGTACTACATTGCTACAAACGAAGATGCCAATCTTAAAATACTTGACGAGGACTTTGGTTCAGAGCAGTATGTTATAGCCGCTAAGAAAGGCAACACAGAGCTTATGGACAAGGTACAGGCTGCTATAGATGAGCTTAATGCAGACGGTACTTCCGCAGAGATCTCAAAGAAATGGTTCGGCGAGGATATTGTTGTAAAATAATTGATCACATTGATGCATATAGGGGCTGTTTATCAGCCCCTTATTTTTGAAAGGAAGTGAAGCAATGTCGGATATAGCTTCATGGGTATCTCAGATGCTTATTGGCTGCGAGCTTACTATAGAGTTGTTTGCAATAACATTTATATTCTCCATCCCTCTGGGATTGATATTATCCTTTGTCAGAATAGCAAAATGCCCGAAAAGCCCTTTAGCAAAAGCAATATACCACTGTATAGAATGGATAGTGTCAGGCTTTATACTTATAATGAGAGGCACTCCCCTCATGCTGCAGATATTCTTTGTATACTTTGGTCTGCCCTATATCCCCGTTGTAGGTGAATATCTTACCTTTGACAGATTTCCTGCAGGCGCCATAGCCTTTGTGCTTAATTACGGTGCATATTATGCGGAAATATTCAGAGGTGGCCTTTTATCTGTAGACAAGGGACAGTACGAAGCATCTAAGGTACTGGGACTTACTCCGTCACAGACAAGATTTCGTATCGTTTTACCACAGATGTTCAGAATAGCCCTGCCCTCTGTAGCAAACGAAACTATTATATTGCTTAAGGATACTGCTCTTATAACAGCCATAGGTCTTTCAGACTTATTAAAGGTAACTACAAATATTGTAAACAGAACTACAAATATTTCAGCCTTTGCTGTTGCCGCCGTATTCTATCTTATATTCAGCTACATATTAACTGTTGTTTTCCAGAGATTGGAAAAGAAATTTGAATTTTAGGAGGTAAAGCTTATGTCAATAATAGAAGTCAGAAATCTCAAAAAAAGCTTTGGTCCTCTTGAAGTTTTAAAGGATATAAGTATTAATATTGAAAAGGGAGATATTGTTGCAATACTCGGACCCTCAGGCTCAGGCAAGTCTACATTTTTAAGAAGTCTTATAGACCTTGAGGAAATAGACGGCGGAGATATATGTATAGAGGGAAAATATCTTGCAAAAGATGGTGTTTACCCCTCCGAAAAGGAAAAGAGAAAAATACTCCTTAAGACAGGTATGGTATTTCAGCATTTCAACCTTTTTCCACACCTTAATATAAAGAAAAACCTTATGCTGGCGCCCCTTTTAGCCAAGCAGGACACCAAGGAAAACATAGAAAATCTTGCTAAGGAAACACTTAAAAAGGTAGGTCTGTCAGATAAAATTAATGTTATGCCTTCTACTCTTTCAGGCGGTCAGAAGCAAAGAGTTGCCATAGCAAGAGCCCTTATGCTCCAACCGGATATAGTACTCTTTGACGAACCGACATCCGCCCTTGATCCCGAGCTGACAGGCGAGGTGCTTAATGTTATAAGAAACCTTGCCAAAGAAGGAAATACAATGCTTATAGTCACCCATGAAGTAGGCTTTGCCTCTGAGGTAGCCAATAAGGTCGTATTTATGGAGGACGGCTATATACAGGCTGTCGGTACTCCCGACGAGGTAATTAAAAACCAGACAAACGAGCGTATAAATGCTTTTTTGAATAAGGTTAAGTAAAATGTGTTTATAAAACTACATACAAAAGTAAAAGGGCTGTTGTTTTAAATTTTTGTTTAGCGTAGAAAAACGACCCTTCCACCATGCTACGCATGGTCCCCCTCCCCTCCGACGCTAACGCTAGGGGAGGTCGTTTA
>CANQBJ010000058.1 GCA_947589665.1 uncultured Clostridia bacterium | reverse complement strand
GAGTTTTCTTTGCGAAGACGTATCGCTAAAGCTTTTTTTGAACCCCCAGTCTAACTGGGGGTTTTCTTATACAAAAATCTGCCGCGCTAGTTTAATGCGGCAGATTTTTCAGATATATTCTTTTTCTCTCATTATCTAAGGTATAGTCGGTAACAGCCTTTAAGTTGCTATATTTTGTACCGATATCCTTGGCATTTGTCAGTAAGGCGGTATTTTCGGTAACAATGACCCTATCGCCTATAACATAGCCCACATACGGGGTATCATTATAATATCTCACAGCAGGTATGGATGATACTGCTTTCCCGTAGGTATACATTATACTTTCGCTTTCCGATAATCTTGAACTGTATTCTCTTCTGCCGTCCTTTTGCCTGCTCATACTTATATAATTTACTGCGCCTATATTGCTCTGTTCGGAGGCAAGAGAGTATAGGTTCTCTATTTCGTTACAAGCCTCCTTTACCGCATAATTGCATTTATCTGCCGTAAATACAGGTACTGCTATATTCAGCATAACAGACCTGTCGCTGTATGCTCTGCACAGTCTTTGTATATTTTCGTATTCCGAATCTATAGTACCCTTGCTCATACTTTCAAAGGCATTTACAGCTATCCAGTCCGCATCTTCGGGGAGTGCATAGCCCTCCCTGTCTGCATCAAAGCCGAATACAAGAGCCGTCTTGGGAGCATAGCCTCTGAAAAGAGCACTATGGCTGTTGTATTTCTCAATATCACCGTCATAATCAAGCTCTATAAACATAGGCAGATCAAGACTTCCGCATATCTCGGCTATGGAATAGGCTTGTTCGTATTCGCTGTCCCCTCCCAGCACAAGCATAGGTATCTTACCCTTGGCATAGCAGTTTACAACAAAGCTCATAGGAAAGTCTTCGCCCTTTTTGATGTAATGTATATATATATCCTCCTCCGCCCGTATTTTTTTCTCAAAGGCATCTATTTCGTTATAGGGTATATCCTCCTCTATATATGCGCCGCTCATACACTTTTCATTTTCAAGGGGAGCAGAGATATGCTCCGATTCGGCACAGATTATATAAGGTGTCATTCCAAGGGGAGTATGGACAGTCTGGGTCTCGCTGTCCTTACATCCGCATAACAGAATACATAGAAAAATTACAGGCAGTTTTTTCATACGTTATTCCTCCATAAGATATGTGTTTACAGCCTCTAAATAGTGAACGGGGCATCCGTTCTTGTTATGTACTCTGTATTTTTCCTCAAAGGCAGTATAGGGTATGGACTTTCTTCCTCCTGCCTGCGCCTCCTTCCAGTATTTCTCCAGTACCTCAAAGGGCAGAAAATAATACTCCTCCTTGTCCTGACAGTGAACCAGAAGAAACGAAACTCCGCCGTGCTTTTTGAACTCACGCATAAATTCTATCTGATGCTCATGTACATTCTGGAGAGGAAGTCTGCCCTGATTGGTCTCCTTTGCGTCAAAGCATATGGGTATGCCCTGAGCGGCGCCTATATAGTCTATAGTAGACTTGCTGTCAAAATAGGCAAGGGTAATGATATTCTTGCCCTTATCCATATTTACAGGCGTAATAGGCGTAGGTATTTTCTGTATTATTGCCAGATCTCTTTCCTTATATACCTTATTGGTCATATTGATCATATCCTCAAAGGCACTTCCTCTGAGTCCTCTTGTGTTCCAATATCCCATAATTATCTCTCCTTTATCCTGTCAAGGGAATATCTTGCCGCCATGCGTATATCCTCTCTGCTGTCATCTGCAAATTTTTCAAGGATGTCTGCTGCGTCAGCCTTCATATTGCCAAGAGCTATAAGGGCATTTCTCTGTAATGTCCTTTTACCTCTCCAGCCTGCCGCCGTAGACTTATATGACCTCTCAAATTCTTTATTGCTCATATTCAGCAGTTCTTCTATGTCGGGATAAGCATAGGGACTGTATGCCCTTTTGTACTCCCTGTTTTTGGGGCATACTCTCTGACACAGGTCGCAGCCGTATATCTGTCTGCCTAAGGCTCTGCTTTCCTCATAGCTAAGTATACCCTTTTTCTGTGTAAGGTATGAAATGCATTTCTCATAATTGCATACACCGTTTTCAAGGGCATTGTTGGGACAGGCGGCTTCGCATCTGTTACAGTTACTGCATACGTCTGTATTTGCCTTAACGGAGGGCGCCTCCCACTTTTCATACACCATATCGGTAAGCATATAGCCTATGAAGAACATACCGCCTATTTTCCCGTTTATAATGCTTAAGTTTCTGCCTGCCATACCCAGTCCGCATCTTACGGCAACCTCTCTGTCAACAAGAGGTCCCGTATCGGAAAATATCATTGCGCTGTGATTTTTTAGCAGATCATTTTTAATTATTTCAAGCTTTTCCTTTACAACATTGTGATAATCCCTGCCTACAGCCCCTGCGGATATACACCCTCTGTATTTTCCGTCGTCAATGCTGTCGTATACCACATTGTAGGACAGTCCGACAGCTACAAGGCTGCCGACGTCGGGCATAGTAAGGGAAGGCTCTGTCCTTTCCTCTATGCTGTAGTCTGTAAAGGGTACGGTTACGCCCTCAAGCCTTTTTTTCAGCTTATAAAAGGGTTCGGCACCTCCCACGCCTGCTATTATGTTTTCCCTGTCTGCAATTTCCTGCAGTCTGTCATACATAGTCATAATATCACCTTAATATTATTTTATCATATATCAAGCAATATGTCCAATATAGTGAGATACAATAAAAACTCCGGTTAAAACAAGAGGTTTTACTGAGATATATTAAAATAAGCTTGCGGCAGTTTTTTTGATAAATTTTTGTTTAACTGGGTAAGCTCGACCTCTCAGTCAGCCCCGCTCACAGCTATTTTTATATAAGCTTTTGCCGCGGCTGACAGCTCCCCTTGCGAAGGGGAGCTTTAGGTTTATGCTTTTCAAAGTCGCTAATTTACTTGGAATTAACAACAATTAAACTGTGGTCACCTCCTCACGGTAAATGACCTCCCCTAGCGTAGCGTCGGAGGGGAGGGGGACCATGCGCAGCATGGTGGAAGGGTCGCCTTACTAACATAAACACAAATTTATCAAAAGCCAAAAAATCCATCCGCTTATGCAGATGGATTTTTATTGGGGAAATTTTCTTAAATTAGGTATATTTTTGTTAGTGAAAATTATTTATTTATATTCAAGGAATTAAGCAATACCCATATCGAAAGTGCTGTCTGCACACTGTACAGAAGAAGTACCGCCGTTGTGACCCATAAGGTTGAAGAAAGAGTCGCTCTTCATGAAGTTGTCATAGCTTACAGTCTGAAGGCTCTCAGTATAGTTCTCATCCCAAGTTACGTCAACATTGTACCACTTGCCGTCGATCTGTACTGCATTCCACTGATGATTCATAGTCTTGCTGGTAACAAGCTGGCAAGGGATACCAAGCTGATCCATTACCATTTTGTAGCCTAATGAGTAGCCGCCACAAACGCCCTTGCCCTTAACGAGAAGGTCATAGCTTGTAGTCATTGCCATTGAGTGATCGTACTCAGTGTTGTTGATGAAGTAGTCGTGAACTACCTTTGCCTTGTCAAGGTTAGTAGCCTCGCCTGCTGCTGCCTGAGCGATCTTAGCAACTGCTGCGTTCATTTCTGCGCGGCACTTAGCGATGTTCTCTTTGCTGCTTGTATAAGTTACGTTAAGAGCAACTGCAGTGTTGCCGTTTACTGTACATCCAACGCTTTCATCTACACAGAAGAAGTTGGGATCACTGTTTAAAAGCTCGAAATAAGCGTCCATTGCCTGCTCTGGAGTTGCGTTAAAGCTGCTTACATCGATAGCAGTCTCACAAGCGTTTACGCCTGCTGCAATAGCACTCTTTAAATCTGCTGCGCTTACAGTAGCTGCAGCCATTACCATTGTTAAGATAGTTGTACATACGAACATTAATTTCTTCATATTAATGCCACCTCCATTGATTTTTTTGCACAAAACTAAAAAAACGCTGCCCGATATGAGTGGCAACGCAAATGTCGTATAGGTTCAACTATCATACCTGGTATACATATATGAAGATATAAGTATACTTCAAGCCTATAGTATTAACCTATAAGACTACTGTTCTACTGAACAGGCAACCGGCTGTCATTGTTTCCGAAGAAACTTTAGACCCTTGGCTTTGCGTCCTTACCTTTCGATAAGTTTGCCCATTATTTAGTTGGTTAAAAAGCCAATAAATGATGGCATATCTTTTTTATGTATCTGAGATGCTGCAATCACATCTTCGATACACCTATATACTACCACTATTATTCAGTAAATGCAATAGGCAAACTGCACAAATAAAAAAATTTATTTATGCAGTTTGGTATATATATTGCACAATTATCTGTATTTATAAGCCTCACTGCAAAGCTTTAAAGCGTTTAAGCCGCTCTTTCCATCGGCTATAAGCGGAGTACCATTTTCAATATGATCCGCATAGTTATTGAACATTATTATATAGGGGTCCGTATCATCTTTAATATCGATCTTTTCAATACTGTGTTCAAGCTTTTCGCCTGTGTTTACATCAGCAGTATTTATATAGCTTCTGCTGTCCTCGTATTTTATATATTCTATTTCTTCATTAATAAGGGTTATTCTTCCCTTTGTGCCGATTATTTCAAATCGATTTCCACCGCAGGGTTCTCCCGTGCTTATAATAAATATCCCTGTCATATCGGGGTATTTCATAAATATTGTTGCCTCGTCCTCAACGTCAAAGTCATTGTATTTTCCCGTTTCTATATCCGCAAATATACCTTCGGGCATACCGAAGTACCACTGCCACAGGTCCAGAAGGTGCTGTCCCTGATTTATAAGGGCGCCTCCCCCTTCGCCTGCTATGGTACTCCTCCAGTCTGAGGAATTGTGATAATGCCTTGTTCTGAAATACACATTGCTTTCAAAGAGTACTCTCTCTATATGACCGAGTTCGCCTGAGTCTATTTTTTCTTTTATCCACCTGTACATACCTAATGCCCTCAGATGAAACATAACGGCAAACACATTGTTCCCTGCTGCCCTTATCATTTCCTCTGCCTGTGATACCTCTGTTGACAGAGGCTTTTCGCAGAATACGTCCTTCCCCTTTTCAAAGGCTCTTATTACGGTTTTACAGTGCGCCTTGTGAGGTGTTGCCACAATAAGAGTATCAAAGCTGCCGCTGTTTTCAAACATTTCATCTTCGCCTCTGTATATGCTGACGCCCTTTAAATTTTCCTCTGCCCATACTGCGGTATTCTCGCTTCTGACGCATACTCCCGTAAGCTCCATACCCTTTACTTCCTTATTGTAAAGCATACGGGCATATTTCTTTCCCTGCATACCTAAGCCTATAATTACTGTCCTTATCATTATCATTCTCTCCTTCTTCTGAATATCATAAGCAGTACGAAAAGCACTGCCGTTACTGCTCCGAATTCTCTTATATCCCAGCCCTGTATTCCCAGTTCATATATCTTAACAGGCGCGTCTGTGTCGGAATTGTCCTGACCCAGAGGCTTGTATTTTGAAAACACAGATTCAAAGCCGCTGTAGGGCTGTGAATATATATTCATATCCGCTGCCATAAGTTTTACTGTATTTGCATAGCTGTATTTTGTGCCTGTGCAGGCAGTATATTTTTCCCTGTCCCAGCTGTGATCTGCCGAAAGCTTACCGTCATCTACATTATAATAGTCGTACAAAAGCATTCCTAAGCCGTTATAGGTAACGGGATCGTCCCAGGTCACGTCTACATGATAGTATTCATCATCTAATTTTACTGCGTTCCATGTGTGGTTTTCGCCCTCTGACTGTCCTGAGATCGTAAAGTTTTCAATGCCGCATATGTCGAAAAGCATTTTGGCCGCCTGGGTATAGCCCTGGCACACTGCCTTGCCCTCTACAAGAGCTCCGTAGGCTGTGTAGTAGTCGGGATCGCTGTTGGTCTCATAATCCGAACCGTATCTGCAGTTATTTATGATATAATCGTGTATTGTCTTTACCTTTAAATAGTCAGGCATATCATAGGCTACATTTGAGCCCACTATGGCAAATGCCTTTTCTTCGGCTGCCCTTCTGTGGCTCAGAAGAGTTTCTGCATCATATCTGTACTTTATGCTAAAGCGGTAGGTACTGTCTCCCGTAATGGAGTTGTCGGAGGTTTTGCAGCTGTATTCTCCGACGCCCATAGCCGCAAGGGGGCATTTATCTTCTATGATATTTACTATCTGATTTGCATTTATATCACTGTATTTTTTATTCTTAAGTACTATATAGATTTCTGTATCGCAATAGAGTACACCTCTTGTAACAAGGTCTGTAAACTCATCCTCGTTTTCCGCCCAATATATTTTTTCAAGAGGGATATCTGTGTTTATATAGTTGATATTTACAACGGAATAATTGCTGTAAGCAGTACCGCTGTAGCCACCGAAGTACATTTCAAGGCGGGGATCGTATTCATAAACCTGCTTTAATGCCTCATCGGGGCTGCTTGTATCAAGCCTTATCTCACTGCTGAAATCTCCAAGTGCCGCCGCTGTAGAGTATATGCTCTCACCGTAAGCGCTGCTGCAGAACATACCTATAACAATAATTAAGAAAATCAATACCCTTTTATTCAAACAACTCACCTCTATAAAAATGCCGACAGGGGTCTGTCGGCATCTAAAGTTACATATTCCAATTTGCTATAATGCAGCAGCCGAAAGCAGGAACACTTACTGTGATACAGCCGTTTTCTGTCCTGTACTTTCTCTCCTCATCAGACCATTCATCGCCGCCTGAAACTACAAGTCTTGTAAATACAGTGCCGTTTTCTGCCTCAATGCGCCATACAGGTACTATTACCTCCTGCCGCGTATCGTTATTGTTGAGTACCACTACTACCTTTTCATCGTCATCCCACCTGCCGAAGCATATAATACCGTAGCTCATATAGAGATAGTCCAGTGAGCCTGTAGCAAATACGTCTGCGCTCTTGTGTATCTCAGCCATTTTCTTATAAAAGCTGAGTATTTCTTTATCCTCCTTGCCCCAGGGGTAAGGTCTTCTGTTGTCGGGATCGGTCCAGCCTGTGAGACCTGCCTCATCGCCGTAGTATATGGTGGGCGCGCCTATCCATGTCATCTGGAAGGCGATTGCCTCTTTCATTATTCCTCTGTTTATGCCTGTATCCGCCTCTGCGGGACCTGAGGTATGAAGTCTGCCTATCTTCCTGTTCGTTCTTGTGAGGAACCTGGAGTGGTCATGATTTGAAAGCTGATTCATGGCAACGGAAAGGCTTTCTATATCAAACCTTGCCATAAAATAACGCATACTGCCTTCAAAGTCCGCAGAATTATTGTATCTGCTGGCATTGGACTGTTCGCTGTGCTTTTCCATACCTGTTAAAAACCATGTAAGAGGTTCCATAAAAGCGTCGTAGTTCATAACGGTATCCCACTGGTCGCCCTGGAGCCAGTCCTCTGGGTTTCCATAGTGTTCAGCCAGTATTATAGCATCGGGATTAGCTGACTTCACAGCCTTTCTGAAATCGCGCCAGAATGCCATATTGAACTCCTTGCTAAAGCCTAAGTCCGCCGCAACGTCAAGGCGCCAGCCGTCGGCATTATAAGGAGGAGATACCCATTTTTTGCCTATTTCCAATATATAGTTATAAAGCTCCTGTGAGCCCTCGTAGTTGAGCTTGGGGTGATTGGAGTGAGCCCACCAGCCGTCATAGCTGTCGTTACCGGGCCAGTGTCCGCCGTGCCATTTGAAGAAGTTGTGATACCTGCTGTTTTCAGCGGCATAGGCTCCGCTGGGATAACCGTTCCTGCCGTAAAAGCCTTCTCTGTCAAGCCATTTATTAAAGGCTCCGCAGTGATTGAAAACACCGTCAAGTATTACCTTTATGCCTCTTTCGTGAGCCAGCTTTACAAGCCTTGCAAAAAGAGCATTGCTTGCCTCAAGGTTCTCGGCGTCTGTAGTCCTCATCATATACAGAGTAGCCTCCGTATTGTCCTTGCTGTCCTCGGAAAGCACCTTTCCCTCATTGTTCACAATAACGCCGATATGGGGGTCCACGGAGTCATAATCCTGAATATCATATTTATGATTGCTGGGAGATACGAATATGGGATTAAAATATATGGCATCTACACCCAGGTCCTCCAGATAGTCAAGCTTATCTATAACGCCCTGAAGGTCGCCGCCGTAGAAATTGCAGACATCCAGGTTCTCAACAGGTGTGTCCCAGTCTTTTATTGCCTTTGCGGTAACTCCCAGATAGGCATACTCGTTGTCAAGCACATCGTTTGTCTTGTCGCCGTCAAAGAAACGGTCTACATATATCTGATACATTATGGCGCCCTTAGCCCAGTCAGGGGTCTTAAATCCGGGTATTATGGTAAAATCATAGTCGCGGGCAACATTCTTGACAAGCCCCTGTTTGTTATAGTAATAAGCTCTGCCGTCCTTTTCTATCTTGAAATAATATTTCATTTTTTCGGTACCGCAAAGTATTTCGCCGCTGTAGTAGTCAAAGCGTCCGGAAGTAGCTGTTTTTATCATAGGGATCATATTTTCGTTGGCTACTACAAATGCCTCGTCTATATCATTCTTTGCTACTCTAAGCTTTACTATTACCTTTTCATTGACCTTGGGTGAGGCAGGAAATCTGTAGTTCTTGCCCTCGTCGGAAAATATAGCATCTATATTAAGATATCTGAACTGCATCTTGGAAAGCATAAGAATACGCTCTATATAGTCATAACTGCTCATGGAATCACCTCTTTTATATATAATCTTATAATACAATGTCTGCAAAAAAAAGTCAACGAATTTATTAAAAATGTGGTATAATTACATACAGGAGGTGAGGGTATGCGCACAGCGGTTTGTCAGACATATATAATATATGAAAACAAAAAACAAAATTATGAAAAGGCAGAGGAATTTATACAGAGGGCTGCGGCTCAGAGCTGTCATATAGCGCTTTTCCCCGAAATGAGCTTTACCGGTTTTTCTATGAATACAGCCGTTACGGGGGAGAAAAAAAGGGAAACGGTAGGTCTTATGCGCTCTTTGGCAGCAAAGTATAATATTGCCCTGGGCTTTGGCTGGACTGAGCTAAGGCGCGAAAAGGCTGAAAACAAATATACAATACTGAATACTGTGGGAAATGTCATAAGCGAGTATACCAAGATACATCCTTTCAGTTTCAGCGGCGAGGATAAATATTTCCGCAGGGGTAAAAGCATTTCTGTTTTTGAATTTGAGGGCTTTAAAATTGCGACTTTCATTTGCTATGATCTGAGGTTTCCGGAGATATTCCAGGCTGCTTCCCACAGTGCAAACCTTATCATAGTGCCTGCCAACTGGCCCGAGGTACGCTCTGAGCATTGGAAAACACTTCTCAGGGCAAGGGCTGTTGAAAATATGTGCTATGTAGCAGGTATAAACTGCGTAGGAGATGTGGGCGGTATCAGATATTCGGGGGACAGCTGTGTGTACGATCCCGCAGGAAAGCTTTTAGGAGAAATAAGCGGCAGAGAGGATATGCTCGTTGTGGATATTGAAAACGATACGGCTGAATACAGAAAGGCATTTCCCGTTAAAAAGGACAGACAGCCCGATTTATACAAAAAGCTCTTATAATTGCATTGACTTTTTATTAAATCTATACTAAAATTGTATTAAGGTAAAAATTACATTGAAGGGATGTGTTAAAATGAATTTTTATGAATTGGCAACAAAGAGAAAATCTACAAGAGTTTTTAAGGACA
The DNA here is from genome assembly GCA_947589665.1 of uncultured Clostridia bacterium. Taxonomy (GTDB): domain Bacteria; phylum Bacillota; class Clostridia; order Lachnospirales; family CAG-274; genus CANPXH01. Next base: position 1,213 of record CANQBJ010000058.1, on the reverse strand, counting down.
AGGAAGTGGCTCCCGAGCTTTTGGATGAGATCAAGGCATATTTTCCAGAGTGCAAAAGACTTGTTCCCGAAATTATGATTGAATTTAAGATCATAGACCCAAAGCTTTCACCTATGATGAACGGCTGTGTAGGTTATAAGGATTTCCTTATTGAGGCGCCTCACTATATACTTATCCTTTCCGAAAAGGCTGATAGCTATGTTGAGAATGTCGGCTTTGCAGGGGAAGATTTAGTGCTTAAGCTTACTGATATGGATATAGATACCTGCTGGATAACTATAAACGACAGCGCTAAGCTTAAGGACAGACTTAACATCAATTCAGACAAGGAGCCTGTTGCTCTTATTGCCTTTGGCTATGAAAAGTCTGTACTTTCCATAAAGAGACTTGATATTGTAAATCTGTCAAATGTCATTATGAAAAAGCGTTCCGGCTATGAGGCTCCTAAGCTTTACATAGAGGATGCTATATACGCAGAGGATATGGGCATAAAGGATGAAAATTCTACCCTTGACCACTATACGGACCTGTATCAGGCTCTTGTAGCTGCCTGCTGTGCGCCGTCCTTCCTCAATCTTCAGCCCTACCGCTTTATAATCGATGACGGACTTTTCATACTTGTAAGCCTTGCCGACGAAAGAACCAGCGAAAACGACCAGCTTCTTAACTTAGGCATACTTATGCTTAACTTCTACAGAGTGCTTTCTCAGAGGAGCGGTGTATACGGAACATGGCATATTGGCAAGCCCGACAAGGAGCTTGAACTGCCTGAGGGCGGAACTATCGTAGGATATTTCAAGATATAAGATAAGATATATAAATAAACTGCTATAAAAAACTGTCGCAATAAGCATTAAAGAAGATAAGCTATTGCGACAGTTTCTTTGATTTTGGGTAAATTTTTGTTTATGTTAGTAAGGCGACCCTTCCACCAACCTTCGGTTGGTTCCCCTCCCCTTGCGAAGGGGAGGTTATTTACCGTGAGGCGGTGGCAATGGATAAATTTTTGTTTATGTTAGTAGATACGAGAAATCCTATGGTCATAGGAGAGACCTGCGGTCTCCTGTTTTATAGGTAACTTCTCCTATGAGTTTTTCCCTCCCGCAGCCGCAGCGTGGCTAAAGCGGGAGTTTTGTTTCTTTTGGGGTCAGTAATTATGGAATGATATAACTTTGTGCCCCAAAAGCCGTTCGGAGGGTATGGGAACCATCGG
>CANQBJ010000057.1 GCA_947589665.1 uncultured Clostridia bacterium | reverse complement strand
ATTTGGGCTCTGCACGAATCCTTCCCTGTTTTGACCCAAAATCGTTAACGAGCCTAGCGAGTTTCGCAATTACCTAAACTATAATTCAATTATGCTTTATATGTAATATATTGTCAAGCAAAATATTTATTGACAGTGATATAAATATAGAGTATTATTTTACTAAACGCTTTTCGGAGGAATACTATGAGTTTTATAGAATTGTTTTTTGTGGCGGTAAGCCTTGCCATGGACGCCTTTGCCGTATCTGTGTCCAATGGTCTTATGCTGCCAAAGATAAAGATAAGGCACGCTGTTGTTTTCGGCAGCTTTTTCGGGGCATTTCAGTTTTTAATGCCTCTTATAGGCTATGCTCTTGCAAGCTGTTTTGCACAGTACATAGTAAGCTTTGATCATTGGATAGCCTTTATACTTCTTGCCCTTATAGGCGGAGGTATGATAAAGGACAGCTTTAGCTCAGATGAATCGGCAACGGCGCAGACAGAAAGCAAAATTATGTCTGTAGGCAATCTGACGGCCCTTGCCATAGCCACAAGCATTGACGCTCTTGCTGTAGGTGTAACCCTTGCTCTTATGGACGATACAAATATATGGTTTTCCTGCCTTGTTATAGGCATAGTTGCCTTTGTCATATCCTACATAGGAGTAATGCTTGGCAAGAAGATAAGTGGCGTATTTCAGTCCTATGCTGCAAGGATAGGAGGCTGCGTACTTATAATAATAGGTCTTAAAATTTTAATAGAGCATTTATTTTTCGGCGGCTGATATAGGCTGCCGTTTTTGTTTTGCGGTAAAAAAAGGATTTTGACGTAAAAGATAAAATATATATAATAGAGGTGATTTTTATGACAATAAGGGAACGAAACGAGGAGATCGAAGAAAAAATACTCAGCCCCTTTGCCTCAAAAAGCAGAGAAAGCAAGGGCAGGATAAGGGATGAGGAACCCTGCGATATAAGAACGTGCTACCAGAGAGACAGAGACAGAATAATACATTCAAAGGCATTCAGACGTCTTATGCACAAGACACAGGCATTTATTTCTCCCGAAGGCGATCACTACAGGACAAGACTTACCCATACGCTGGAAGTATCTCAGATAGCAAGGACTATTGCAATTGCTCTGAAGCTGAACGAGGACCTTACGGAGGCTATTGCCCTTGGACACGATCTGGGACATACTCCCTTTGGCCATCTTGGAGAGGAGGACCTTAACAGAGTGGTACCGGGAGGATTTGAACACAATGTACAGAGTGTAAGAGTTGTAGAGAGAGTTGAAAAAAACGGTAATGGACTTAATCTTACAAGAGAGGTGCTGGACGGTATTTTAAATCACAGAGGCGCAGGCTCACCAAATACGCTGGAGGGCAAAATTGTTCAGCTATCCGACAAGATCGCATATATAAATCACGATATAGACGATGCAATAAGAGCAGGCATAATAACAGACAGCGACCTTCCCTCCGAATGTATAAAAATGCTTGGAAAAAATCCAAAGGAAAGAATAGACTTTCTTATAAGAGATATTGTAAGCAACAGTATGGATGTAAACGATATCAAAATGACAAAAGAAGTGCGTACATCCATGTATAATCTGAGGGGATATATGTTTGAAAATGTATACAACTCAGGTAAGCTGAGTGTAGAAAGAACTAAATACAGCAGATTTTTAAGTATACTTTTCAGTTATTATGTCGATAATTTTGATGAACTGCCCGACGAATTTAAGGCTATGTACAAAAATCGCAACGGTGCCGAAGGCGAGGAGAGGATAGTTGTGGATTACATAGCAGGTATGACGGACAGATATGCCATAAAGACAAGAGATGATCTGGGAGACAAATTAAAAAAATATATTTAAAAAAGGATATTCATTACAAATGTCGAATATTAAAATATAACGGAGGCAAAACTGTAAGGAGGGAGTGACATATGAGCTACTATTCAGATGATGTAATAGACGATATTCGTTCGGGAAACGATATAGTTGATGTAGTAGGCGAATATGTTAAGCTCAGAAGGAGCGGAAGCTCCTATGTAGGTCTTTGTCCCTTCCATAATGAGAAAACCCCGTCTTTCCATGTGCATCAGGACGGGCAGTATTATCACTGCTTTGGATGCGGCGCAGGAGGTAATGTCATAGGCTTTATAATGGAGCGTGAAAATCTGAGCTTTGTAGACTCTGTTAAATTTCTTGCTGACAGGATCAATTACACTCTTCCAGAAGTAAGCTTTTCAAAGGATGCTCAGAAAAAAAAGGAGCTTAAGCAAAAGCTCTATGATATACATAAGATCGCAGCCCGCTTTTACTATGACTGTCTTATGAGCAGCGAAGGCAGAAATGCTGTGGAATACCTTGACAAGAGAGAGGTTACTCTTGGCGCCAGGCGCAAATTTGGCTTAGGCTATTCTCCTATTGCCAAAGGGGCATTGTATAATAAGCTCAGGGAAGAGGGCTTTGATGATGATGCCATAATCAAAAGTGGTCTTGCTTACAAGAGAGATGACGGCACCTTTTACGATAAGTTTTTTAACAGGCTTATGTTCCCTATAATAGACGTATACGGCAATATTATAGGCTTTGGCGGAAGAATACTGGGAGAGGGACAGCCTAAGTACCTTAATTCTCCCGAAACGGATATATTCAATAAGAGCAGAAATCTATACAATCTCAATCTTGCCAAGCAGGCGAGGAAAAGAGAGCTTATACTGGTAGAGGGATATATGGATGCCATTGCAATATATCAGGCAGGCTTTAAGAATGTAGTAGCCTCACTTGGCACAGCCTTTAATGAAAATCACTCAAGAGTAATGAAGGCTTATGCCGACAGTGTAATACTTCTCTTTGACAGTGATGAGGCAGGTGTAAAGGCTGTACTCAGGGCAATTCCGGTGCTTACGGGAGCAGGGCTTAAGGTAAAGGTGCTTCAGGTCACAGATGCCAAGGACCCTGATGAATTTATTAAAAAATTCGGCGCGGCTGCCTTTGGTGAGCTTCTGAATAATGCAAAAAGCCATATCATATTCAGAGCCGAACAGATACAAAAGCAGTATGATCTGGACAATCTTGAGGAAAGAATAGATTTTTCAAAGGATATCGCAAAGCTTATGTCTGAGGTAAACAACAGCATAGAAGCCGATGCATATCTTAAAGAGGTGTCACGTATCACGGATATAGACCTGTCCGCTATACAGAGCGAGATCAATAAGCTTAACAGCGGCGTGACTGCCGTAAATAATGTGAATAAGCGCAGAAACAGTAATAAAAAGGGTATTGACGGCGCAAGAGAGGATATAATAAACATTGTTATGTCGGATAAAAGATACTATGATATCATAAGCCGGCATTTAGAGCCTAAGGAACTGCTTGAACCCTTTTACATAAAAGTATTGGAGATAATATATTCTCTTTATAAAAATGATAAAGAGGTAAATACGGGTACGGTACTCAGCTGTATTGAAACACCTGAGGAACAGAGTAAATTCACAGCCATATTCGTAAAGAGAGTGAAGTTTGACACGGATGAGGTAATTAAGGCAATAAACGATATTGTCAAAACTATAAAAACAGCCTATTATGACAAGCTGATAAGTGATAATTATACATCTCCCGATGTTTCAAAGCTGATTGAAAGCAAAAGAAAAGTAAACAATTTGTATATATCATTATCTGATGGTTAAAATATTTACAAGTGAGAAAGGAAGGGTATAAATGAAATCCATAGATGACGTTACTTTTACAAATAAAATGAAAGAACTCATTGCTATTGCCAAGAAAAATAAAAATGTTCTGGATTACAGCGTAATTATGGATAGTCTGTCCAATATAGATTTAGACCCTGAGCAGATAGATAAGGTATACGAGTATCTGGAGTCCCAGGGAATAGATGTTATAGGTACAGTCCCTCTTGAAGAAGATGACGACGAGGATACTGAGGACAGAGAGCTTGATTTATCTGTTTCCGACAACAATATAAATATTGATGACCATGTTCGTATGTATCTTAAGGAAATAGGTAATGTACCCCTTCTTTCCGCAGAGGAGGAAATAGAGCTTGCGGAAAGGATAGAGCAGGGCGATGAGGATGCCAAGAGAAGACTTGCAGAGGCTAATCTGCGTCTTGTTGTAAGCATTGCCAAGAAGTATGTAGGCAGAGGTATGCTTTTCCTTGATCTTATTCAGGAGGGTAATTTAGGACTTATAAAGGCTGTTGAGAAGTTTGATTACAGAAAGGGCTTCAAGTTCAGTACCTATGCTACATGGTGGATAAGACAGGCTATTACAAGAGCCATTGCGGATCAGGCAAGGACAATAAGAATTCCTGTGCATATGGTTGAAAATATAAACAAGATAATAAGAGTATCAAGACAGCTTTTGCAGGAAAAGGGCAGAGAGCCTACCGATGATGAGCTTGCAAGAGAAATGCAGATGCCTGTTGAGAAGGTAAGAGAAATAAGAAAAATAGCTCAGGAGCCTGTTTCTCTTGAAACACCTATAGGCGAGGAGGAGGACAGTCACTTAGGCGACTTCATTCCTGATGAGGATATACCTGCTCCTGCTGATGCAGCCGCTTTTTCACTGCTTAAGACACAGCTTGATCAGGTGCTTGATACCCTTACGGAAAGGGAAAGAGAGGTACTTAAGCTCAGGTTTGGTCTTAAGGACGGTAAGGCGAGGACCCTTGAAGAGGTCGGCTCACAGTTTGAGGTAACAAGAGAGAGAATAAGACAGATAGAGGCTAAGGCTTTAAGAAAGCTGAGACATCCCAGCAGAAGCAAAAAGCTTAAGGATTATTTATAAAATTTGTATAAGGCTGTCACTGACAGCCTTATATTTTTAAGGTGATATTTATGCTTTCGCAAAGACTGAATATGGTGGCGGAAATGGTAGATAAGTGCGGTGTTCTTGCAGATATAGGAACGGATCACGGTTATCTGCCAATATATCTTATAAGAAAAAACATAATAGAAAAGGCTATAGCGGCTGACATAAGCAAAGGCTCCTGTGACAAGGCATATCGTAATGTTGTATTATACAATATGGACAATATCATAGATGTAAGATGCGGCAACGGTCTTGAGGTAATAGGCAATGATGAGGATATAGACTGTATAGTGATAGCAGGCACGGGAGGGCTTCTTGCCATAAGCATACTGAAAAGCAATGTATCTGCTGTCAGCAGAGCCTCTCAGCTTATATTACAGCCCCAGAGAGATATTGACAAGGTAAGGCAGTATATACACTCTATAGGCTTTAGGATCGAAAACGAAGATATGATAAAGGAAAAGGGCAAGTATTATACTGTTATAAAGGCGGTAAAAGGCTCGGAAAGCTTTACCGACCTTGAAAATTATTTTGGCAGAGCATTAATTGAAAGAAAATCACCTCTGCTTAAGGAATTTGCGGAAGAAGAGCATAATAAAATATTAAACGTACTTGAAAATATGAAGTCAAACAATAAGACCGAAGATATCAGGTACAAAGAATTAACGAGACTTTTAAAGCTTTATGAGGAGGTATTTAAATGTCTGTAAGGTTAAAATACATAACTGAATATATAGAAGAGCTTGCGCCTAAATATCTTGCGGAGACCTGGGACAATGTAGGGCTTATGGTAGGGGATGAGAATACAGAGGTAAGCAAAATACTTGTGGCATTGGACTGCCGTGATGAAATTTTGGACGAGGCAATAGAAAAGGGCGCCGATATGATAATAACACATCATCCCTTTATATTTAAGGGTATCAAAAATATGGATTATAAAATGCCCCTTGCAAGGAAAATAGCCAAGGCAGTTAAAAATGATATAGCCATATACTCTGCCCATACCAATCTGGATATAGCCGAGGGCGGTACTAATACCGTATTGGCAAGGCTTTTGGACCTTGAAAATACAGAGGGGCTTATGCCTGCGGGAGAAGGCACTTTTCTAGGAAGGACAGGATATATAAAAGATGATATGACATTCGGGGAATTTGCTCTCTATACAAAGGAAAAGCTGGGGGCAGACAGCCTTAATATAAACGGTGATTTGAACAGGAAGGTAAAAAAGGCAGGTCTGTGTACGGGAAAGGGCTGTGATATGGATATGCTTGTAACAGCGGCTGAAAAGGGCTGCGATGTATATATAAGCGGCGATATAGGCTACCACGATGCCCAGAACGCAGAGGACCTTGGCTTATGCCTTATAGACGGCACACACTATCTTACAGAGGTAATAGTTGTACCGGAAATATGCAGATACATCAAAGAAAAATTTAAGGACATTGAGGTAATTGCGTCAGAGATAAACGGACAGACATTAATGAGTATATAAAAGGGGGATGCGTATATGGAGCATTACAAGGTCCACATTATAAATGATGACAGCTATATGCAGGCAGACAGCCACACGACTCTTATGGAAATGAGCAAAAGCTATGCGGGAGCCCAAAGCAACAAAATACTTTTAGCTAAGGTTAATAATATTGAAAGAGATTTGAACTATAAAATAGAAAATGACTGTACAGTTGAATTTTTGGATATAACCTCTGAGTTTGGCAACAGAACATATCAGAGAAGCTGCGCCTTTATAATGCTGGCGGCTATAGCAAAAATCGTAGGCTATAATAAGCCCGTATGGGTAGAGCATACTATAAACAACAATTTTTTCTGCCATATAAGCGGTGTTGAAATAACTAAAAAGCTTTTGCAGGATATAAAGAAGGAAATGCGTAATATTGTGGAGCAGAATTATACCATAGAGAAACTTAATGTGCCTGTAAATGAAGCTGTTGAAATATTTGACAAGTATGGCCTTGAGCATAGAAAAAAGGCACTTAAATACGTAAAGTCACTTAATGTCACTGTATATAAGATGAATGACTACTATGACTATCTCTATGGTACTATGGTACCGCAGACAGGGTATATTAAAGTTTTTGATCTCCATTTGCACAGCGACGGCTTTGTGCTGCAGTTTGAAAGCAGGAGAGAAATAGGTCAGGTAAATGAGTATAAGGCTTATCCCAAGCTTACCCAGATATTTGCCGAGTATACAAATTGGTCAAGAATACTTGAGGTAAGCTCTGCCGGCGCTCTCAATGATCTTATATGCAGCGGCAGACTTAAGGAAATAATACTTATTTCAGAGGCATTGCAGGAAAAGAAGATAGCCAACATTGCCGATGAGATATTCAATAAGGGAAAAAGGATCGTTCTTATAGCGGGACCTTCCTCCTCAGGCAAGACCACGTTTTCAAACAGACTGGGCATTCAGCTTAAGGCTTTGGGACTTTCTCCCAATATAATCTCACTGGATGATTACTACAAGCCAAGAGCGGATATTCCCGTAGGAGAAGACGGTAAGCAGGACTTTGAATGTCTTGAGTCATTGCAGGTAGAGAGATTTAACGATGATATTTTAAGACTGCTGAACGGCGAGGCTGTAGAAACGCCTCTCTATGATTTTTTAACGGGAGAAGGCAAGCCCAAAGGCAAGCTAATTAAAATGGAAAGCGACAGTATACTTATTATTGAGGGTATTCACGGTATCAATGAAAACCTTACCCATAGAATACCTAAGGAGGATAAATTCAAGGTGTATATAAGCGCTCTGACCCAGTTGAATATAGACGAACACAGCAGGATATCCACTACAGACACAAGACTTCTGAGAAGAATTGTAAGGGATAATAACTACAGAGGCTTCAGCGCTAAAAGTACTATAGATATGTGGCACAAGGTACTGGAGGGAGAAAACAAAAATATTTTCCCATATCAGGAACAGGCAGACGCTATGTTTAATTCAGCGCTTATATATGAGTTGGGAGTACTTAAGACCTATGCCGAGCCTCTGCTTTTCGGTATAGACCATTCGGAAAGCGGCTATCCCGAGGCAAAACGACTTCTGAACTTCCTTAACAGCTTTATCAATATAAGCCCTGAAAGTATACCGCCCAATTCACTTATGAGAGAATTTATAGGCGGAAGTTGTTTTAATATATAAGGGTAATAGAGGGGATGTAGTATTAAATTTTTTTTAACTGAGTAAAATAGACCTCTCCACCGCCTACCGGCGGTCCCCCTCCCCTGGTAGGGGAGGTTAAGGTATGTGCCTTTTAAAGTCGCTTATTTACTTAAAAAATGACAACTAAGCTATTGCCACCGTCTTGCGGTAAACGACCTCCCCTAGCGTTAGCGTCGGATGGGAGGGGACCAACCGAAGGTTGGTGGAAGGGTCGATATTCGCATAAACAAAAATTTATCAAAATCAAAAATATTGAGCTTAGAAAACTATGGCTTTCTAAGCTCAAATTTTTTACAGACGGCAGCATTGCCGCTTTAGTCTGCTTTTTTTATTTTATTTACTTCCTCCTCGGAAGGAGTAATATATGCTGTTTTATTTGTTTCATATATTACCATACCTGGCTTGGCGCCATTTGGTTTTTTTACATTGCGCCTTTCAGTATAGTCTACAGGCACCATAGTGGAATTTCTTGCCTTGCTGAAATAGGCAGAAAGCATAGCCGCTTCGTTAAGTGTAGTATCAGGTATCGTTTCGCCTTTATTTACCACTATAACGTGGGACCCCGGTATCACCTTTGTATGGAGCCACATATCTCTGGGCTTTGCAAATTTCAGCGTCAGTTCATCGTTCTGTACATTGTTCTTTCCTACATATATATCGTATCCGTCAGATGATATAAAGTGCATGGGGCGGGACTTTTTGTTTGAGCCTCTGTTCTTTGAATTTTTAACCTTTTTGATATAGCCCTCATCCCGTAATTCCTGTCTGATCTCTTTAATATCCTGTTCCGAAATACAGTTGCCGACAGAAGTGAGAACACCTTCAAGATAGGTCAATTCCTCGTTATTTGCCGCTATCTGCTCCTGTAATGCGTCATAGGTCCTCTTTGCCTTGTTATATGCCTTGAAATATTTCTGAGCGTTTTCAGAAGGCGTAAGGTCGCCGTCTAATTCCACTTCGATCTCCTCTCCGTTTTCAGAGTAGAAATTCACAAGCTTTACCAGTGTCATACCCTTTTTTATTGAATATATGTTTGCTATTATAAGCTCGCCGTAAAGCCTTAACTCGTCTCTGTTCTCAATATTTTTCAAGGTCTGTAGCTGTATTTCTTTCTTCTTGACGCATCGCTCTATGTTTTGATTTATAAGCTTTTTCAGATCCTGTGTTTTCTGATTTATTCTGTAGGCAAAATCTCTCGTTTTGTAAAAATCTTCGGTAAGGGCAGACATACTCTCGTATTTTTCTATGTTGCCAAAGCTTGGCTTTAGCGGGAAGAAATCTATTATTTTGCCTCTGTCATCCTTTATGATATAAGGAGAAAAATTTTCATCCTTAATATCATTGACCAATTTCTCAAATTCCGTGTAAAGCCTGTCAATTTTATTATCGGAAAGAGTTTCTGCAAAATCCGAATCGTCAATGCCCGCTCTTATACATATTTCAGTTGCCATTACGGGACTTATGCCTGTATAGCTCTGATATATAAGCGCCTGAACCTTATTAGCGCCGTTGTTTTTAACGGCAGATATAAAGTTATCCCTGCTGAGCATAAGAGTGTTTATTTTATCCTGTTTAGGCGGCATTTCATATTTTTTGCCGGGCAGCACCTCTCTTACTGAGCTTTTGTCATGAGTGATATGCTTTATACAGTCCAGTATAGTACCGTCGCTGTCCGTAAGTATAATATTACTGTGGCGCCCCATTATTTCTATTATCAGCTTTTTAACAGAATAATCACCCATTTCATTTAAGGACTCCACATATATATTGACTATTCTGTCAAAGTCAGGCTGTTCTATATCTATTATCTTTCCGCTTTGTAGATGCTTTCTCATAACCATACAGAAAAGGGGAGGGTCAAGGGGATTGTCCTTATTTATTTGTGTAAAATGAAACTTGGGATTGGATGGATTGGCAGTAAGCAAAAGCTTATAGCCTGCGCCAAAGCTCCTTATACTCAATATTATCTCATCGCTTTCCGGCTGATATATCTTATCTATTCTTCCGCCTACAACCTTATCCTTTACCTCGGATATAAGGGCAGAGATAGTAACACCGTCAAATGCCATATAAAGCACCTCCATAGGTATTTATTATATCAGAATAAGCCGCCTTTTTCAATATTATGCTTAAAATAAAAAAATCCCTACAAGGGAATATAAATGTCGCACTTTGTCACACAACATATTATATAATTGTGTTACATTCATGAAATATAAATATTATTTCTATATGGCTAAAATATTATGTAAATTTTGAAATGGCAGATTATGTTATAATTATAAAGTAATTTGTCGGATGTGTCAATAATTTTGAAATAATTTGATAAATGCTGGATGTACAAAAGATAATATAGGTAACACAATTATATATAATGTTACATAAGGGAGGTTAAAATAATATGAAAGAGGCAAAACCATTAAAATCCATAAAGGATATAAACAAGCTGAAAAATTATTTTTTGGAAAGAGGTGAATACAGGAATTATCTTTTAGTAACAGTGGGCTTGAATACAGCTCTCAGAATAAGTGATATATTGAAGCTGAAATGGTCAGATTTGTTTGATATAAAAAATCATAAATTTAAGAAATATATTGAAATAAAAGAGCAGAAAACAGGGAAAACACAGATCATATATATCAATAAGGGCATAAGAGATGCTGTTAAGATATTTTTTCTAAACAGCAATATGGCAAGTGAATATGTTTTTGAGGGGAGGAAGCATTGTCCAATAGACAGAGTGCAGGCTTACAGAATACTTAAGAGAGCCTGCGCCGATACGGGTATTCCCGATATAAGCTGTCATTCACTCAGAAAGACTTTTGGCTATCAGGCTTGGAAAAAGGGGACACCCCCTGCCGTACTTATGAATATATATAATCACAGTAGCTTTACAATTACTAAAAGATATCTGGGCATAGCCCAGGAGGATAGAGACGAGGTGTATAGAGGAGTAGTGTTATAAAGTAATTTAATATTAAGACTAACTATTAAAAGTCAAGACAAAATTATTAAAATCCAAAGAAATATTTTGAATCAAAAGAACATTGAAAACTGCATGACAAAAAGAGCATCAAAAGGTGCTCGAAAGAAGGAGTTTAAAAATTAACGG